>JADLBJ010000062.1 GCA_020847765.1 Dehalococcoidia bacterium | reverse complement strand
GAATCCCGCTCGGTGACGTTTCGGTCTCGATGACGATCAACGGGCCGGCGATCATCCTCTTCGCCTTCTACGTCGTGGCGGCGGAGAAACAGGGGGTGCCGGCCGAGCGGCTCCGGGGAACGGTCCAGAACGACATCCTCAAGGAGTACATCACGCGCGGGACGTACATCTACCCGCCGAAGCCGAGCATGCGGCTGATCACGGACATCTTTCGTTACTGCAAGGACGAGGTGCCGGACTGGAACACGATCTCCATTTCCGGCTACCACATCCGCGAGGCGGGCAGCACGGCCGCACAGGAGATCGCCTTCACGCTGGCCGACGGCATCGAGTACGTGCGCGGTGCGATTGACGCCGGTCTCGACGTCGACGACTTTGCGGGCCGGCTGAGCTTCTTCTTCGCCTGCCACAACAACTTCCTGGAGGAGGTGGCGAAGTTCCGCGCGGCGCGGCGGCTCTGGGCGCGGATCATGAAGGAGCGCTTCGAAGCGAAGAGCGCGCGCTCGCAGATGCTCCGCTTCCACACGCAGACGGGCGGCGCGACCTTGACGGCGCAGCAGCCGGAGAACAACATCGTGCGCACGACCGTCCAGGCGCTGGCAGCCGTGCTCGGCGGGACGCAGTCGCTGCACACGAACTCGATGGACGAGGCGCTCGGTCTTCCCACCGAGAAGGCCGTCCAGATAGCCCTGCGCACGCAGCAAGTCATCGCCTACGAGAACGGCGTCGCCGACGTGGTGGACCCGCTTGCGGGCTCCTATTTCGTCGAGGACATGACCAACCGCCTGGAGGCGGAGGCGCGCGAGTACATCGAGACGATCGACGGCCTTGGGGGTGCCCTCGCGGCCCTCGAACAGGGCTTCCAGCAGCGCGAGATCCAGGAGGCGGCCTACCGCTTCCAGCGCCAGATCGAGGAGCGCGAGCGCGTCGTCGTCGGCGTCAACGACTTCCGGACGCCGGACGAGCCGGTCTCCATCCTGAAGCTGGACCCGCGTATCGGCCAGCGCCAGGCGGAGAAGCTGCGGGCGCTGCGGGCGAAGCGCGACGCGGCCGCGGTCGACACTCTACTGCTCAAGCTTCAGGGGACGGCTGAAGGCAGCGGGAACCTGGTGCCCGTCATCGTGGAGTGCGTACAGGCGCGAGTGACGCTCGGCGAGATCAGCCATTGCCTGCGGCGGGTGTGGGGGGAGTACCACCCCCGGGTGGTGATCTGACCATGGCCGAGGACGACGCCCGGACGCTTGCCGACGAGCGGCGGCGGCTGTTGCACGAGCTGGAAGTCGAGCGCAACCAGCTCTGGCGGAACATCGAGGCCTGCCGTATCCGCGACATCGAACGACCGTTCATCGGGGAGTGGTCGCTCAAGGACATCGTCGGCCACGTGGCCAGCTGGGAGGCGGAGGTCGTTACGTCGCTGCGGGAGCTGGCCGACGGCAAGCACCCCGCGATTCTCGACTTCGACGAGCGCAACCTGGACGTCTGGAACCGCGACCACGTGGAGCGCAAGCGGGCGATCGACTTCTCCAGCATGCTCGACCAGCTGCGCGGCGGGCGGATCCGGCTCTCCGACGAGCTCGACGTTTTCACCGACGAGGATCTAGCGGACGAGACGTCCCTGCCCCACCGGCTCGTGCGGGCAACTATCGACCACGACCGGCAGCATTGGCATGAGATCGCGGCCCGCCTGGCGGGGATGAGCGGCGCCCGCAGCACCGGCCCCGCTTCCGTGGTCGAGGAAGCACACGCAAAGCCCTGACCGCCGCCGGCGACCGGGCGCAGTGAGGGCAGCGATGGACACGGAGATCCGGGATCTCGCCGAGAGGGCGTGGCAGGGGGAGCGGCCACTGGACGCCTACCGCGACGCCGGCCAGCTGTTCGAGGTGGGCGAAGGAATCGCGCTAGTCACGGGGTTCGGCAACATCGTGGCGGTGCGCACCGCCGACGGTCTGGTGCTCGTCGACACGAGCCAGCCGGAACATGTCGAGGGAATGCTCGCTACCCTTCGGCGATGGGACGCGAGCCCGGTCCACACAGTCGTCTATACGCACGGGCACTTCGACCACGCGGGCGGCATGGCGGCGATAGACGCGGCCGCAGAGAAGCGGGGTGACGCTCGACCGCTGGTCGTCGCACATGAGGCGGTAGCGGCGCGCTTCGACCGTTATGCCCGCACGGCCGGTTTGCAGAGCGTGATCAACGCGCGCCAGTTCCGCAGCCGCGCCGCGCACACTGCCCGGCCCGAGACCTGGCAGAGCTGGCGCCATCCTGACCAAACGTACACCGATCGGCTGGAGCTGACGGTTGGCGGTCGGCGCTTCGTGCTGCACCACGGCAAAGGCGAGACGGACGACCACACCTGGGTCGAGCTTCCCGCCGAGCAACTGGTGTGCTCGGGCGACTTCTTCACCTGGGTGTGCCCGAACGCCGGCAACCCGCAAAAGGTGCAGCGTTATCCCGAGGAGTGGGCAGCCGCTTTGCGAGCGATCGTCGCGAGCGACGCCGAGACGCTCGTTTCCGCTCACGGGCTCCCGCTCTTCGGCAAGGAGCGCATCGCCGAGGCGTTGGGCAACGCGGCGGCGCTGCTGGACCACCTCGTGCGCGAAACGGTGGCTCTCATGAACCAGGGAGCGACGCTCGACGACGTCCTTCAACGCGTGCAGCCGCCGGCGGACCTGGCGGGCCTGCACTACCTGGCGCCGGCGTACGACGAGCCCGAGTTCATCGTCCGAAACGTCTGGCGGCTGTACGGCGGGTGGTACGACGGGAACCCGGCGAACCTCAAGCCGCCCGCCGAGAGCGCCGTCGCGACGGAGCTGGCGAGCCTGGCCGGGGGTGCGGCGCGCGTCGCCGACCGGGCGCGAACGTTGGCGGCGGCCGGGGACCTGCGGCTCGCCACGACGCTCGTCGAGCTAGCGGGGCGGGCCTCGCCCGATGACCCCGCGGTCCAGGCGATCCGGGCCGAGGTCTACGCCGCGCGGGCGACACGCGAGACGTCGCTGATGGCGCGCAGCATCTTCCGGGCGGCCGCCGAAGAGGCGGGAACGGGTGCGGAAGGCGCCCGCTAAATCGCTCGCAAGCCGCCCGCGCGATAGAGTGGGGAGCACATCCACCCGGAGGCACTACGTGTCCGACCGCCCCTTTACGGTGCTCGGCGTCCAGCAGATCGCCGTCGGCGCCTTGAGCAAGAACGAGCTGCGCACCTTCTGGATCGACACACTCGGCCTTGATGTCACCGGCAACTTTCGTAGCGAGAGCGAGAACGTGGACGAGGACATTGCGGTCGCCGGCTCGGGGCCGCTGCGGGTCGAGGTCGATCTGATGCAGCCGATCGACCCCGAGAAGAAGCCGGCCGTCCACGTCCCGCAGCTGAACCACGTGGGCCTCTGGATCGACGACCTCCACGCGGCCGTTGGCTGGATGACAGCGAGGGGCGTGCGCTTCACGCCGGGCGGGATCCGCAAGGGGGCGTCCGGTTTCGACGTCTGCTTCGTCCACCCGAAGGGGAACGAGGAGGCGCCAATCGGCGGCGGCGGTGTGCTGGTCGAGCTGGTACAGGCGCCGCCGGAGGTGACGGACGCCTTCCGCCGCCTGGCCGCCGGAAGCTGAGCGGGGCGCGAAGGAAGACAAGCGGCTAGAATCTGCAGAAACGGTGGGGCGCTCACGCCGTTGGCGCCGCCGCCAGACCACAGTGAGAGAACGACACAGATGACCGCACCAGGGGCACCGAAGATTCGCGTCCTCATCGCCAAGCCCGGCCTCGACGGCCATGATCGCGGCGCCAAAGTCGTCGCCCGCGCACTCCGCGACGGCGGCTGCGAGGTGATCTACACCGGCATCCGCCAGACACCGGAGATGGTCGCGGAGGCTGCCCTCCAGGAGGACGTCGACGTCGTGGGGCTGAGCATCCTCTCCGGCGCGCACCTCGAGCTCTTTCCCCGTGTCGTCGAAGAATTGAAGAAGCGTGGCGTCGACGACGTGCTCCTCTTCTGCGGCGGCATCATCCCGGAGGAAGACACGAAGCAGCTGGAAGATCTCGGTTTCGCGGCCATCTTCCGCCCGGGAACGAACACGCAGGACATCGTCAAGTTCGTCTACGACCACGTGAAGAAGTAACGGTGGACCAACTCGTCGAGAAGTTCTTGAGCGGCGACCGTCGCGCGCTCGCGCGCATCATCAGCCGCGTCGAGAACCAGACTCCCGAGGGGCGCGCCTACGTCCGCGATCTCTTCCCCCATTCGGGCCGGGCGCACACGATCGGCGTGACGGGCGGTGCCGGGTCGGGCAAGAGCACTTTGACCGGAGCGCTGGCGGCGGAGTACCGGCGGCGAGGCCACACCGTCGGCATCGTCGCCGTCGACCCGTCGAGCCCTTTCACGCAAGGCGCCATCCTTGGCGACCGTATCCGCATGCAGGACCTCACGCTCGACCCGGGCGTCTACGTGCGCAGCATGGCGAGCCGCGGTGCACTGGGCGGGCTGGCGCCCTCGATCGACGACGTCGTCTCGATCATGGACGCGTTTGGTTTCGACTATGTCCTGATTGAGACGGTGGGCGCTGGCCAGGACGAAGTGGAGATCGCTGGCACGGCGCTGACGACCATCCTCGTGAACAACCCCGGCACCGGCGACGACATCCAGGCGATGAAGGCGGGCATCATCGAGATCGCCGACATCCTGGTCGTGAACAAGGCCGACCACCCCGGCGCGGACGTCCTGGTCAGCCAGCTGCAGGCGCTTCTCTCGCTGGCGCCTGCGGGCAGCCGGCGCCCACCGATCCTGAAGACGACCGCGATCCGGGGGGAGGGCATCGCCGAGCTCGCCGACGCCGTGGCCGGGCACCGTGCGGGCCTCGAGCACTCCGGGGAGCTGGAGCAGCAGCGGGCCGCGGACGCGCGCCATCAGGTGCTCGCTATCGCCCGTGCCATCCTCCTGGAACGGATCCGCCGGGCAACCCCGGAAGAGGAGCTGGACGGGCTCGTGCGGCGCGTCGCGGCACGGGAGCTGGACCCGCACACGGCGGCCGAGGAGCTCGCCGCAGCGGCCGGCCAGTAAGCGCGGTCGTGCGTGCTAGGATCGCGCGATGACGGCACAGCGGTTTCGCGTCTGGTTCGGCAAGGGCGAGCGGGTGCGTCACATCTCCCACCTGGACGTGCTGCGCTACTGGGAGCGCGCGATTCGGCGCGCCGGCCTGCCCCTGTCCTATTCACAGGGCTTTACACCTCATCCGAAGATCGCTTTCGCCGCACCGCTCCCGCTCGGCTTCGTCGGCGAGGCGGAGGTAATGGACGTGACGCTCGACAAGCGCGTGCCGATCGAGGAGTTCCGCGCGCGGCTGGCCGAGGAGACGACGGCCGACCTCGACTGCCGCCAGATCGCCGAGGTCGCGCTCTCCACGCCTCCGCCGCAGGCGGCGCTCAGTCTGGCCGACTATCGGCTGGAGCTGGCAGTACCGCTCGGCGCGGCGCAGCAGGCCGTCGCGACCTTCCTCGCTCGTGATCAGTACCCGTGGAGCGAGGAGCGGCGCGAGGGGAAGAGCCGGAGCTACGATCTCCGCTCCGGTGTCGTCGCCCTCGCTGCCGAAGCCACGAATGGGGGGACGCGCCTGTGCCTGCGACTGCGGGCCGACCAGGAGCTGACGACGCGGCCCGAGCAAGTGGTCGCCGCGCTCTTTCCCGGCACGGAGCCGGAGCTGGTCACACGCACGGGACTTGTGCTCGACGAGCGTTCGCCGGCGCACGAGGCGTGGCGTCGCCACGGCCGGTTTCAGGAATGAGCGGCGCCACCGTCCGGCGTGCGACCGTCGAGGACGCGCCCGCGCTCTACCGGGCCTGGCAGTCGCTTCGCGCCCACAACGCCGGGCTCGACGACCGCATCCGGCACCTGCCCGTGTCCGACGGCGAATTCGCACTGGCGCTCCGCGAGATCCTCGGGCGCAAGTCGTCGCAGACGTTTGTGGCCGAAGAGGAGGGGGCACTGGCCGGGTTCATCACAGGCGCCGTCGAAGAGAACCAGCCCGATCGCCTGCCGGAGCGCCACGTGACGATCGGTTACCTGTTCGTCGAAGCGGCGGCACGGCGACGGGGCACGGGACGGCGGCTGTTCGAGGCGGTGCGCGCCTGGGCGGCGGAACAGGAGGGGGTTTCCCACGTGGAGATGACGGTCCTCGCCGGCGACGCTGCCGCGGAGGCCTTCTGGCGTCGCCTCGGGTTCACGCCGTTCATCCAGCGTCTCTGGGCGCCGCTGCCGGCCGCAGTGGTGGACGCGTGATCCTCTACCTCGTCCGCCATGGGGAGACGGCCTACAACCGGGACAGCCTTGGGCTCGGACGTGCCGACGTGGCGCTGACTGATCGCGGCCTGCACCAGGCTGCCGCGCTGGGCGCGCGTTTCGCGACGCTGACACTCGACCGGGTGCTGACGAGCCCGCTGCTGCGCGCCCGCCAGACGGCGGGGGCCATCGCCGGTGAACGGGGACTCTCCATCGACGTGCGGGACGAGCTGCTCGAGCTCGACGTGGGTGAGACGGAGGGCATGCACCTGCCCCAGCTGCGCGAGCGGTACCCGGAGTTCCTCGCCGCCTGGCTCGGACCCGAGGCTGCCAGTGTACGGATGCCCGGCGGCGAAAGCCTGGCGGACGTGGCCGCCCGCCTGGCGCCCCTGGTGCTGGAGCTCCAGGGGATGGGCGACGAGGAGGTTGCGGTCGTCTCCCACAACTTCGTGACGAAGGTGTTGATCTGCCTCTGTCTGGGGCTGCCGCTGACGGCGTTCCGCAGCTTCGCCACGGACGTCGCCTCCGTCACGACGCTCCGCCTGCGCGGGACGCGGGCGCTGGTCACCTCGCTCAACGATCGTTGCCACTTGGACCCTGTTGAATCTTCATCACCGTCGGGGTAGCGTGGGCCGAGCCGCATGAGGTCGTTTGCGCGCAGTCGTGCCCGCCTCTTCTTTCTCGCCTGCCTGCTGCTGGCGGGCTACTTCACGTACACCGCCGCCAGCGCCGCCTTGCGCAACCATCAGCTCGATGACGAGCGGCGGGACGCCCAGCGCGAGCTCAGCGCTCTCGAAGTGAAGAAGGCGTACCTGAAGGCTGTCCTCAACTACGCGTCGTCCGACGCCTACGTCGAGCAAGAAGCGCGACGCCAGCTCGGCTGGGTGCGCGAAGGCGAAGTGCCCTTCGTCGTCGTCAGCCCGCCCCCGCGCGACAACAACGTCCCGGCCGGGGACTGGTGGCAGCGCCTCTTCCCCCGCTGACCGAGGCGGCGAGCACGACCCTGGGGCGCGTCGCACGCCTGGCCGAGCGGGAGCGGCTCTTCCGGCACACGCAATCGGTGCTCGTCGCCGTCTCGGGCGGGACCGACTCCGTTGCCTGCCTGCTCATGCACCTGCACCTGCGGGAGCGCTTTGGCTTCGTTGTCATGGCGGCCCACTTCGACCATCAGTTGCGATCGGAGTCGCGGGCGGACCTCCAATGGGTGCGCAGCCTGTGCGAGCGGCTGGATGTGCCTTGCCTGACGGGCGAGGGCGACGTTGGCCGGGCCGCGCGCGAAGGCCGGCGGGGGATAGAAGAGACAGCGCGGCTGATGCGCTATCAGTTCCTCGGCTTCGTCGCCGGCGAAAAGCGGGCGGACTGCGTCGCCACGGGCCATACGGCCGACGACCAGGCGGAGACAGTCCTCTTGCGCGTCGCCCGGGGCACGGGCGTGCGGGGCCTCCGCGGCATGCTGCCAGCGGCTTCACTGCCCGGGTCTCCCGGCCAGCGGCTGGTGCGGCCCCTGCTCGGGAGCACGCGTGAGGAGACGCAGCACTTCTGCGAAGCCGCGAACATCACGCCGCTGACCGACCCGACGAACGCGGATCTCGCCGCCGCTCGGAACCTCGTCCGCCACCGCGTCCTACCGGCGTTGCGTGAGCTGAACCCCGGCGTGCGGGAGTCGCTCCTGGCGCTCGCGAAGCATGCGCGGGAGGCGTTCGCCGAGACCGAGCGTCGCGCCCACCTGGCCCAGCCGCGCTCGCGGACGCCCGCGGGTGCCGTTTTCGAGATAGGAGCCCTGGCCGACCTCCCGGCCGAGGCGCTGACGCTCGTGATCGAGCGGGAGGCGACGTATTTCAACGCGGAGGTCGAGGTGAACCGGACACGCCTCGCCAATTACCAGAAGGTGCTGGCGACGGGGTCGGGCGAGGTCCTGTTCGGCGAGATGGCAGTTGAGGCCTCCTGTGGGCTCGTCCGGCTGGGCAGGCAGGAGGCGACCGACGCGATCCCAACGAAGATTCTGAGCGTGCCAGGTGTAACCGCGGTCGGCCGCTGGCGTGTGGAGGTGTCCACCGCGCCCCTTCCCGCCGCGCCCGGCGCGCATACGACCGCGATCGGGGCCGGCCGCGTCAAAGGCGTTCTGCGGGCGCGTCCGCCGGCCGCCGGTGACCGCCTCGTCTACCGCGGCATGGAGCGCAAGCTCAGCGACGCCTTCGCAAGCGCGCGTGTGCCACGCTGGGAACGACGGCGGGCGCTCGCGGTCGCCGCCGGCGAGGTCGTGGTCGCCGCCTTCACCCCGACGACGGCCCTTTCGAGCGACACCGGCAAAGGGGACGACCGCCTCTTCCTGCGCGTTTCGCATCCCTGACCACGGCGCGGGGGTCGCACCTGCGCCGAGGCGCCGTCAGGCAAGACGCTGGAAGAACCCGGCGAGATGGGCATGGAGACCCGGTTCGGCCGCCAGCAGGCCGCGGACGTAGGGATCGGGCTGATTGAAGCGAAGACCGTCGCCGAGCACGCCAGTAACCCGCAGGCCGGCGGCCAGGCAGAGGGCAGCACCGGCCGCCACGTCCCACTCGGCGCGGCCGTAGCCGGTCAGCACGGCGTCGCCGCGGCCCGCCGCCAGCAGGGCGAGGCGATAGGCCACGCTGCCCACGCCGCGCGGCCGGGCGCCGACGGGCAGCGGCGGCAGCTCCTGCCAGCGATGCTCGCTTCGACCGACGAGCACGTCGAACGTCGCCGCTCCCGCTCTCGGCGGTCTTTCCCCCACGCCGAGGCAGACCGCCCCGTACAACTCGGCGGTGGCCGGGTTGTAGACGACGCCGAGGGCGGGATGTCCCTCGACGACGAGCCCGACGGAGACGGCGTACTCGGGGATGCCCTGCAGGTACTCACGCGTACCGTCGATCGGATCGACCACCCAGACGCGCTCGCACGGGAGGCGGTCATCCGAGTCGGCGTGTTCTTCTCCGAGCCAGCCGTCGTGGGGAAACGCCGCCGTGAGAGCGGCGTGGAGCATCTCGGCGGCGCGCAGGTCGGCCTCCGAGACGAGCTCGCGGCCATCCTTGTAGCCGAAGCGCAATCCCGCCTCGCGCATCCGTCGAACTTCGTCACCGGCGGCGCGGGCGGCCGCCCGTGCGACCTGCAGTTCCTGCTCCAGCATGCCCTCAGGGTAGCCGCTGGCGAGGCCAGGGGCGCGGGCAAAGGGCGGCCCCCGGTCCGGCTCCTGTAGGGTGGAGGAAAGAACATGGAGGAGGTGCAGATGGCCGGCAGCGACGAACGCCCACCGAACCGCCTGGCGGGGGAAACAAGCCCCTATCTGCTCCAGCACGCCCGCAACCCGGTCGACTGGTACCCCTGGGGCGAAGAAGCGTTCGCACGCGCCCGCGCCGAGGACCGCCCCGTCCTGCTCTCCGTCGGCTACAGTTCCTGCCACTGGTGCCATGTCATGGCCCACGAATGCTTCGAGAACGAGCGAATCGCTGCCCTGATGAACGCCTGGTTCGTCAACATCAAGGTCGATCGGGAGGAGCGGCCGGACGTCGACAGCACCTACATGACGGCGGTCCAGGCCCTGACTGGCCAGGGCGGATGGCCGATGACCGTCTTCCTCACGCCCGACAGAGAACCCTTTTACGCCGGCACCTACTTCCCGCCCGACGAGCGTTTCGGCCGGCCCGGCTTCCCCCGCGTCCTGGAGACACTGCACGCCGCCTGGCTCCAGGAGCGCGAGCGCCTTCTCAGTTCGGCAGCAGAGATCGTCGCCCACCTTCGGTCGGCCACTGCGCGCATGGAGAGCGCAGGTGCCAGCGACGCGCCGGTCACGCCGGCACTCGCCCAGGAAGCGGTTGACCACCTGCGGGAGTCGTTCGACCCCGCCTGGGGCGGTTTCGGGGGCGCACCGAAATTCCCCGCGCCGGCGACGCTCGGGCTCCTCCTCATGCACCATGCGCGCACCCAGGGGCTGGGCGACGAGCCGCGCGCGCTCGAAATGGCCCTGCTGACCCTCCGCCGAATGGCCACCGGGGGCATGTACGACCAGCTGGGCGGTGGCTTCGCACGCTACAGCGTGGACGAACGGTGGCTCGTCCCCCACTTCGAAAAGATGCTCTATGACAACGCCCAGCTGGCGCTGGTCTACGTTCACGCCTGGCAGATCACCGGCGAGGCGGCGCACGAGAGGGTCGCGCGGGAAACGCTGGACTACCTGCTCAGGGAGATGTGCAGCCCCGCGGGCGGCTTCTTCAGCGCGCAGGACGCGGACAGCGAGGGCGTCGAGGGGAAGTACTACCTCTGGACGCCCGCCGAGGCGGAGGTCGTCCTCGGCCGCGAGGACGCGGCGCTCTTCTGCGCCTGGTTCGGCGTAACGGCCGAGGGCAATTTCCGCGACCCGCACCATCCGGAGCTTGGCGGTCGCAGCGTGCTCACGGCCTGGCGCACGCCCGCGGAAGTCGCCCGGGAATACGGGATCGCGCCCGAGGAGGTGGCGACCCGGATCGCCGAGCTTCGCGCGCGCATGCTGGCCGCCCGTGGGGAACGGATAGCGCCCGGGCTCGACGACAAGGTGTTGACCGGCTGGAACGGCCTGGCTATGTCGGCACTTGCAGAAGCCGGCCGCGTCCTGCGCGAGCCGCGCTACCTGGACGCCGCCAGGCAGAACGCGGCCTTCGTGCGGCAAGCACTCTGGCGCGACGGTCGCCTGCTTCACGCCTTTCGCGACGGCGTGGCGAAGATCGACGGCGTGCTGGACGACTATGCCTGCTATGGTCTGGGGCTCGTGGACCTGTTCCGGGCGACGGGGGAGGTAGAGCACCTCGACTGGGCGCGCGACCTGTTCGAGGCGCTGCTCGCCCGCTTCAGCGACCCCGTGGGCGGCGGTTTCTTCGAGACCGCGGGGGACGCCGAGGCGCTGCTTCTGCGCCAGAAGCCCTCATACGACGGGCCGACCCCGGCTGGCAACAGCGCGGCGGGCCTCCTCGCCTGGTGGCTGGGGCGCTACTATGGGCAGCCGGAGTGGGAGGGGGTGGCGACGGCGGCCCTCCGCCGCGTGCGCGCCCACCTGACGAGCGCGCCCACGGGGTTCGCCACCATGCTCCAGGTGGCCGAGCTTCAGCTGGCGCCCCGCCAGGAGCTGGCGATCGTCGGGTCGCCGGCCGCGCGGCAGCCGCTCGAGGCGGAGGCAGCGCGTCACTACCTGCCCTGGCTGCTGCTCGCGCCGGCAGACGGGGGCGGGCACCTGCCACTGCTCGAAGGGCGCGACCCGACGGACGGCCGCGCGCTCGCCTACGTCTGCGAGGACATGGTTTGCGCCCTGCCCGCCGAGACGCCTGAGGGGCTGCGGGCGCAGATCCTGAAGGGGTAGAAAGGCGGCAGCCGGTCGGTTCTGAAGATGGCATGGATGAAACTCCGCAATCGCCCGGCGAGCCTTGTCTTGCGGTCGCGGAATGATATGTTCGCGTCGCCGGAGGTATTCGGCCGAGCGGAGTGACGCGGATGCACGACAGCGCGGATTGCGGAGCGCCAATCCCGCCTCGGCTAGAGGCTTTGCTTCCTTCGATCGCGGAGGGACTTTCCGACAGTGAATTGGCCGCTCGGCACTGGCTAACGACGCACACCGTTCACAATTACGTCTCGGAGCTCATGCATCGACTCGGCTGTGGAAGAACCGAACTTGTCCGAAGGGCACAGGCGCTTGCCGCACCGGAGGCGGCCCAGACACTGAATATCGGACGGACCCGGGGACTGCCATGGCGGCTCAGACGTTTGCTGCCGCTGCTTGCCGAGGGAGCCACCAACGAGCAACTGTCGGCCCATCTCCGTCTTTCAACGAGGACCGTGACGCATTACGTCTCAGACATCATGCGGGCAACCGACTGCCCCCATAGGATCAGCCTGGTTCTAGTCGCCCAAGCTCTGCTGTCATCTCAGGAATGTGAGGAGTTGGAGCCCTAGCGGAACCCCGCTGCCATTGCTTCAATAACGTCCAATCCTGAAGGGAGCGGTCCAGTCATGAAGGTGATCCTGCTCTTCCTCGCATTCGCCGCCCTGCTCATTGGCTCTTCCCCTGCGGTCGCCGACAGCCCTCAGCCGCCGTCGGACCCTTCAGGCATCCCTCCTGTCGTCCTCAAGGACTTTCAGGCCAAAGCCGCCAAGGGCATCCTCAGTACGTCTGCGTCTCAGACTGTAACCGGGCGGGGTGTAGGCGCCGCCCCGTCACGTGCTTCAGCTACAGTTCGCATGGCTGGAATTTCTATCTCTTGACCAGCCAATACGGCGGTGCAGTGAGGGCAATAGCCGTGTATTCAACGCTGTACTACTACAATCCATTCGACGGCCAGTGGCACTATCTTGACCAGACGATAGATAGCTGCTATGGCGTTTGCATACAAGCAACTGCCTCAACATATTACACGTCAATTCGGGTGTTTCCTACATGGTCGTGGGCCAGCACTCAATTCCCTCGGCTACGCCGCCCGTACTCTACGCCTACCACACCTGGACTGCTCCATGATGGGAATCGATGGGCGGAAGTTAACGTGGCGCCCCGTCGCGCGGGCCGGGGTGGGCGTGGCGGCGATTGTCGCGGCGGTGGTCGTCATCGCCGGGCCGAGCGGCGGCAGCCAGGGAGTGAAGGCCAACGGCCCGGCTCCCGGCGACCGGTGCGCCGACGTGAGTCGGTTGCTGGACCGGGTGGGTGCCGGGCGTGAGGGTGCTGCGCTCGACGTGGCGGCCAAAGAGCGCTCCCGGCGCGAGATCGTCCAGGGCCGCGCGTGGGTGGACAGTGGTTGCCGCCCGGACGGGGAGCCGGGCCCGCTGCTCGCAGCGTTGCTGTTCGGCGTTCCCGACGGCGCCGAGGGCGGAGCAACCGCGCAGGCGCCCACGGCCTGCGTCCTCCTGGCTCAGCGACTGGCGGCCGTGGAGGCCGCACTCTCGACGAGCCCACAGGCGCCCCCACAGCCGAACCGGCCCGATGTCGCACAGGGAAGAGGGTGGGCAGCCGGCGGCTGCGATCCTGGCCAGGAGCCCGGCAACCTCGCGGGTGCCCTGGCCGTCTGGGTGCCTCTGCAAGGCACGAGGGCAGCCACCGACGACACCGTCGTCCAAATCGCGTTGCCGTAGGCAGGTGCCCGGCTCAGCGCGTCAGCAGGACAACGGCGGTCGCCGCCATGGCCTCGCCGCGGCCAACCGCGTCCAGCCCCTCGCCGCTCTTGGCCTTGACGCTCACGGCGTCGTCCGCGACGCCCGCGATCGAGGCGATGCGCGCACGGATGTGCGGCACATAGGTCGCGAGCTTCGGCCGCTCTGTGCGCACCGTGGTGTCGACATTGACCAGTTCCCAGCCGCCCTCGCGCGCCAGGCGAAGGGCGGCACGCAGGAAGTCCGCGCTGTCGGCGTCCGCAAAGCGTGGGTCGGACGGCGGGAAGTGCTGGCCGATGTCGCCCAGGGCAGCGGCGCCGAGCACGGCGTCGGTGATCGCGTGGAGGAGAACATCGGCGTCGCTGTGACCGGCGAGCCCGGGACCCTCCTCGATGATCACACCGCCCAGGACGAGCGTGCGGCTGTCGTCGACGCGGTGCAGGTCCTCCCCGACGCCGACTCGATAGGTCACCGGCCGTTCTCCCGCGAGGCGAGGATCGCACGCGCCACCAGCAGGTCCAGCGGGCGGGTGATCTTGATGTTGGCCGGGTCCCCTTCGACGACGGCGCAGGCGAGGCCGAGGCGGGCCAACATCGCTGCGTCGTCAGTTTCGTCGTCGTCGCCGGCGCGGGCGGCGTCCAGCCAGGCCTGACGGAGGAAGACCTGCGGGGTCTGCGCCGACCAGAGCAGGCCACGGTCCGGGTGGCCAGCGACGAGGCCGCCGCGTACCTCCTTGATGGTGTCGGTGACGGGAACGGCGGCGATTGCGCCGGCCCGTCCTTCGGCGCCGGCGATCGTGCGTTCGACCAACTCGACGGTGACCAGCGGGCGGGCACCGTCGTGGACGGCGGCGTAGCGCGTGCGGCAGGCAGCGAGCCCGGCGGCGACGCTGTCACGGCGGCGGGCACCGCCGGGGACGATCGCCGAAAGCTTGGTCAGAGCGAAACGACCCTGCCACTCCTCGATCGCCTGCCTCCGCTCGTCGGCCGTCACGACGATCACCTCGCCGAGCGACGGGCAGGATTGGAGGACGACCAGCGACCGGGCGAGCACGGGGATGCCGCAGAGATCCTCGACCAGCTTGTCGCCGCCGAAGCGGGTCGACGAGCCGGCAGCCACGACGACGGCAGCGGCGCGCACCCGGTAAAGCTACCACCCGTCCGCCACTGGCTACAGGCGCCGCGCCGTTCGCCCGCCCGCGGGGCTGGCCTATCATGGTCGTTCACCCCGCTGCGCCAGCGGGAACCTGTCCCCGCAGGCGGAGGAGGAATCATGACAGCGACCATCGAGCAGCTTCTGGCGCGTGTGAGCAAGCCGGCGCGCTACACGGGCGGCGAGTTCAACAGCGTGACCAAGGACTGGCGAGAAGCGCCGATCCGGATTGCGCTCGCCTATCCCGACGCCTATGACATCGGCATGTCGAACATGGGCCTCGGCATCCTCTACGACATCCTGAACCGCATCCCGGACGTGGCGGCCGAGCGCGTCTACGCCCCGTGGGAGGACATGGAGGGGGTGATGCGGGCCGAGCGGCTGCCGCTCTGGAGCCTGGAGACGCGACACGCATTGCACGAGTTCGACGTCGTCGGCTTCACGCTCCAGTACGAGATGACGTACACCAACGTCCTCAACATGCTTGACCTCGGCGGGATCCCGGTGCTCGCCGCCGAACGGGGCGATGACCACCCGCTGGTCGTCTGCGGCGGAAGTGGCTCCTTCAATCCGGAGCCGCTGGCGCCCTTCGTCGACGCCTTCGTCCTGGGTGAAGGCGAGGAGGCGGTCGTCGAGCTGACCGACCGGCTGCGCGCCTGGAAGCAGTCGCGGCCCCCTCGGAGGGAGCGGCTCCGGGACCTGCTGACGATGCCCGGGGTGTTCGTGCCGAGCTTCTATGAACCGCACTGGGACGCCAATGGCCACTTCGCCGGCCTGGAGCCGCTTGTCCCGGAAGCTCCTGCGCGAATCCGGCGGCGGATCGTCGAGCAGCTGCCACCGCCGCTCGTGCGGCCGATCGTGCCGTTCCTGCAGACGGTTCACGACCGGGCGGCCGTGGAGATCCAGCGGGGCTGCACACAGGGTTGCCGCTTCTGTCAGGCCGGGATGATCTACCGCCCGGCACGGGAACGGGGACCCGAGGAGGTAGCGCGGGCGGCGGCGGCGCTCATGGCGAACACGGGCTACGACGAGATCTCCCTGCTCTCGCTGAGCACGACCGACCACAGCGAGATCGTGCCCATCGTGGAGCGCCTGGCAGCGGACTATCCCAACCTGAAGATCTCGATTCCCAGCACGCGCGTCGACAGCTTTTCGGTGGACGTTGCGAACGCAGTCGCCAAAGGGAAGAAGCACACGCTGACGCTGGCGCCTGAAGCCGGTAGCCAGCGGCTGCGCAACGCGATCAACAAGCTCGTGAGCGAGGACGACCTGCTGGGGGCCGCCGAGAACGCGTTCGCCCGCGGCTGGACCGGCATCAAGATGTACTTCATGGTCGGGCTGCCCACGGAGACCATGGAGGACGTGGCCGGCATCCTGGACATGGGCCAGAAGGTGAAGGCGATCGGCCGGCGGCACATGGGCGGCCGTGCCCGCGTGCGCCTGAGCACCTCGAACCACGTACCGAAGGCGCACACGCCCTTCCAGTGGGCGCGTCAGGAGACCGCCGAGGAGCTGGCGCCCAAGCATCGCTTCCTGCGCGACGGCTGCCGCGCGGCCGGTATCGAGTTCAGCTGGAACGACCCACGCGACAGCTTCGTGGAAGCGGTCATCAGTCGCGGCGACCGCCGGGTGGCACGCGCCATCCATGAGGCCTGGCGGCGCGGCGCCAAATTCGACGCGTGGGGCGAGTACTTCGACGGCGACCGCTGGGAACAGGCGTTTGCGGCGGCCGGCGTCGATCCCCACCACTACGCCCACCGGGAATGGGACACGGCGGAGCCTCTGCCCTGGGACCATGTCGACAGCGGCGTCGCCAAGAGTTATCTGCGCGGGCAGTGGCAGGACGTCCACACGACGCGCACTGTGGCCGACTGCCACCACGGCGCCTGCAACGTCTGCGGCATGCAGAGCTTCGACGCGCGCAACGGCGGGAAGGGCGTGGCCGACTGCGTGGTGAAACTCGGGCGCCTGGTCGAGCTGCGCCGGGCCGCCCGAGCACCTGACGGCGAAGCGATCGAGCTGGTCTAGTCCCGCCGTCGACCGCGCGAAGAGCGGAAGCTGTCAGCGGTCGTGCACCGCCTCGTCCAGGGCGGCCTGGGCGGCAGCGAGGCGCGCCACCGGCACGCGGTAGGGGCTGCACGACACGTAGTCGAGGCCAACGCGTGCGAAGAACGTGACGGAGGCCGGGTCGCCGCCGTGCTCGCCGCACACGCCGGCCTTGAGTCCCGGGCGTGCCGCGCGGCCGCGCTCCACGCCGATGCGCACTAGCTCGCCAACGCCCTCCTGGTCGAGGACCTCGAAGGGGTCGTCGGCGAGGATGCCGGCCTCGACGTAGTGGGGGATGAAGCGCGCGCTGTCGTCGCGGCTGACGCCCATCGTCGTCTGCGTGAGGTCGTTGGTCCCGAAGGAGATGAACTCGGCGGTTTCGGCGAGCTGCCCGGCGATGAGCGCGGCCCGCGGGACCTCGATCATCGTCCCCAGGCGGTAGCCCCGGAAGCCCAGGTCGGCGGCCACGCGGTGGACGGTCTCGGCTTGCAGGGAGAGCTCAGCGGGGGTGGCGACCAGGGGAATCATGACCTCGGGCTGGGGGCTGCGGCCCTCTTCGCGCACCTGGAGGGCGGCGGCGAAGATGGCACGGGCCTGCATCTCGGTTATCTCGGGGAAGACGATGCCCAGCCGGCAGCCGCGAAAGCCGAGCATGGGGTTGACCTCGCGGAGGCTGTCGACCTTGGCTTTGACATGAGCGAGGGGCAGGCCCATGCGCGCCGCGAGCGCGTCGATCTCGGCGTCGTCGTGGGGAAGGAACTCATGGAGCGGGGGGTCGAGCGTCCGAATTGTGACGGGGAGGCCGTCCATCGCTCGGAATATGCCGACGAAGTCCTCGCGCTGGTAGGCCTCGAGGGTAGCGAGCGCGGTCTGGCGGGCCTCGTCGTCGTCGGCCAGGATCATCTCGCGAACAGCCTGGATGCGGCCATCCTCGAAGAACATGTGCTCGGTGCGGCAGAGGCCGATGCCGCGGGCGCCGAAGCGACGGGCGAGCGCGGCGTCCGCGGGCGTGTCCGCGTTCGCGCGCACGCCGAGGGTGCGGAAGTCGTCGGTCCAACCCATCAGAGTTTCGAAGTCGGCACCGGGCTCCGCGGCACGAGTCGGAATGCGGCCCGCGAACACCTCGCCTGTCGCGCCGTCGAGGGTGATGAACTCGTCGGCGAAGACGACCGTGTCGCCGACACTGAAGCAGCCTTCGGCGTAATCGACGCGGAGGTCACCGGCGCCGGCCACGCATGGCTTGCCCATGCCGCGGGCGACGACGGCGGCGTGGCTGGTCATGCCGCCGCGGGCGGTGAG
>JADLBJ010000061.1 GCA_020847765.1 Dehalococcoidia bacterium | reverse complement strand
GATCGGGGCCGCCAGCGCTGCCGTCGCCCGTGCCTCGCCCGCCTCCAGCGAATACCGTCGTGCGACCAGGTGGATACGCCGCTGCAGCTCGGCCGGTTCGCCATGGAGCACGGCCGCCGTCTCCTCTATCAGCCGCGTGATCTCCTGTTCCGTCACCTCCATGGAGGCGGCGAGACGCATGACCTTCGGGTGGTCGGTGGCGAGCATCTGCTCGAAATCAGCAACCAGCTCCTCGCGCAGCTTCTCCCCCGGGCGGGGGCCGGTGAACACGACTTCGATGTCGCGCCCCGGACGCAAACCACGCAGGCGGATCATCCGCTCGGCCAGCTCGAGGATGTTGATCTCCTCGCCCATGTCGAGCATGTAGATGTTGCCGTGACCGCCGAACGTCCCTGCCTGGATGACGAGGCTCACGGCCTCAGGGATGCTGATAAAGTAACGCATCATCTCCGGGTGCATGACTGTGACGGGCCCGCCCCGTTCGATCTGGCGCATGAACGTCGGCACGACAGAGCCGCGGCTGCCCATCACATTGCCAAAGCGTACCGCCGCGAAGTTCGTCACCGCCGTCTCCCGGGCAAGGGCGAGGATGAGCAGCTCGGCGATGCGCTTGGTCGCGCCCATCGTGCTCGTTGGTCGCACCGCCTTATCGGTGGAAATAAGCACGAAACGTCCCGTCTCGTAAGTCCGCGCCGCCCGGGCGACGTTGCGCGTTCCCAGGACGTTGACGCGGAAGGCCTCGTCCGGGTGCTCCTCCATGAGGGGCACGTGCTTGAGCGCGGCCGCGTGGTAGACGAGATGAGGCCGCACGCGGGCGAAGATGCCGTCGATCCGCCGTTCGTCGACGATGCTTGCCACCCAGAGCCGGAGCGCTGTCTCATGGGAGAGCGCGGTCAGCTCCTGCCACAGGTCGTGAAGGCCGCTCTCATTGTTGTCGAGCAGGTGGAGCTCGCGCGGCTGGAAGCTCAGAAGCTGCCGGCAGAGTTCCGAGCCGATCGACCCGGCCGCACCCGTCACCAGGACCACGCGATCGCGGACCGACTGCGAGCAGGCCCCGAAGTCCACCTGGACCGGCTCTCGCCCAAGCAGGTCGTCGAGCGTGATGTCGCGCAGGGCGTCGTGGCTGCGACCGTTCATCCAGTTCTCGACGCCCGGGACCATGCGCACGGGCACGTCTGCGCTCTGGCAGCTGCCCACGATCGAACGGATGGTCTGGCCAGACGCACGCGGGATGGCGATCGCCACGGCGTCGGCGTCCTGGTCGCTGATGACCCGTGCGAGCTCGGCCAGCGAGCCGTAGACGCGCAGCCCGTGCATACGTCGGCCGCGCTTGCGGGGGTCGTCGTCCACGTAGCCGACGGGCTGGTAGTTCAGTCCCGGGCTGTTCTGCAATTCACGCGCCAGAGCCTGGCCGGTATGGCCAGCGCCGGCGATCACCAGCCGGCGGGTCGCCACGGCGGCCCAGGGCATGCGCAGCAATAGCCGCGAGCGCATCTTCACGGCCGCCATCCCGGGGAAGACGAGGCCGCCCGCGATAAGGATCACCGACTGCGGCAGGTCGCGGTCCTGCACCCAGAAGTTGACGGCGAAGAGGAGCAGCGTCACCAGCAGCACGGGCCGGAACAGGGCGATGACGTCGCCCAGGCTGCCGTACGCCCAGACCGTCTTGTAGGTACCGAGCAGCATGTTCCCGGCGATGTATGCCACCGCGATGACCGGTACAGTCCTTAGCGCGAAGACGCCGCTGTCGTGGGGCACCTCGCCGTCGAAGCGCAGAAGCAGCGCGAACACATAGGCCAGGGCGACCACCGCGAAGTCGAGCAGCATGGCGCCGGCCAGATGCAGTGGCTCCGCGTTCAAAGCGCGGTGCCACAGGTTCTCTGGCCGATCCGCCGACTCAGCGGCCGTCATCGCGCCCCGCCGCCCCGCGCGACCACCGCCACCGTCTTCCAGAGAATCTGGAGGTCGGTCAACACGGAGTGGTGATCCACGTATTGAAGATCGTATGTAGCAATTTCATGGTAGGTCAAATCGGAACGGCCACGGACCTGCGCAAGGCCCGCAATCCCCGGCGGCACAGCATGCCGGCGGTGGTATTCCGGTGGGTACTGGTCCACGATCTCCGGCAGCTCTGGGCGCGGGCCCACGAGACTCATCTCCCCCTTCAGCACGTTCACGAGGTTTGGCAGCTCGTCCAGTGACGTCTTCCGGGCGAAGGCCCCCCAGCGCGTCAGGCGCGGGTCCCGGTGGTTCGGCGGCGTGAAGACGAACGTCTTCCAGTCGCCAACGGCATACGCGGCCTTTTCGCCCGGTTGTGCGTGGCGCATAGTCCGCAGCTTGTACATGCGGAAGCGACGCCCGTTTCGTCCGACCCGCTCCTGTACGAAGAACGGATTCCCCCGCAGCTCGATCGCCAGGATCGTCGCCATCGCCGCCGTCAGCACGAGCGCCGCCGGCGCGACCAGGAGCGTCACCGCAACGTCGAAGGCGCGCTTCGTCATGCCGCGAAGGGTACGAAGCGGAGACCTTAGAAGGCAGCGCCAGTCCCAGGGACAGGACATAACTCTTCAGCGAGGAGTCCACGGTCGCACCGGCCGCGCGGTAAAGCCGCGGTCCGCGATGTGCGACTTCAAGGCCTACAGCTCTCCACATCGGTTTCCGATTGTTCGACTATGGGGTGAGAGAGAGTGGGCGCCGGGGACGGCGGGCGTCCGTGCGCGAGGAAGGACCCATTGTCTATGACCACGAAATACGTCTACCTCTTCCCTGAAGGCGACGGCTCGATGCGCGACCTGCTCGGCGGCAAGGGTGCCGGTCTGGCCGAGATGACCCGGGCGGGGGCGCCTGTGCCGCCCGGCTTCACCATCACCACCGCCGCCTGCAACGCCTATTCCGGCAGCGGTGAGATCAGCGAGGCCCTCTGGGAGCAGGCCCGCCGCGCTCTCCGCGACGTCGAAGCGCAGACGGGCAAGGGTTTCGGCGACCCGGCCGATCCCCTCCTCCTCTCCGTGCGCTCGGGGGCGAAGTTCTCCATGCCCGGGATGATGGACACCGTCCTGAACCTGGGCCTCAATCCCGCGACGGTGCGCGGCCTGGCCGATGTCTCGGGCGACCCCCGTTTCGCTGCCGACGCCTACCGACGCTTCATCCAGCTCTACGGCAAGATCGTCCTCGGCGTCCCGGGCGAGCGCTTCGAAGCCGTCCTCGACGACGCGAAGGGCCATGGCGCCCGTCAGGACACCGACCTCTCCCAGTTCGACCTCACCGCCGTCGCCGGGCGCTTCCTCGAGATCATCCACGAGGAAACGCATGCCGACTTCCCCGTCGACCCTTACGAGCAGCTGCGTCTGGCGATCGCCGCCGTCTTCCGCTCATGGGATGGCCGCCGCGCCCGCGACTACCGTCGCCTCAACCGCATTTCCGACTCCCTCGGCACAGCCGTCAACGTCCAGGCGATGGTCTTCGGCAACCTGGGCCCGACGAGCGCCACGGGCGTCGCCTTCAGCCGCAACCCGTCGACCGGCGAGCCGGAGCTCTACGGCGAGTATCTGGTCAACGCCCAGGGCGAGGACGTCGTCGCTGGCATTCGCACGCCTCGACCTATTCGCGGCATGGCCGACGAGTTCCCTGCCGTCTACCACGAGCTGGCGGACATCGCACAGCGCCTGGAGCACCATTACCGCGACGTCCAGGACATGGAGTTCACCGTGGAGCGCGGCAGGCTGTACATGCTCCAGACGCGCACCGCCAAGCGTACCGGCCCGGCGGCGGTCCGCATCGCCGTCGATCTGGCGAACGAGGGCGTCATCGACCACGCAACGGCCGTCCAGCGCGTGGAGCCGGCCGCCCTCGAGCAGCTGCTGCACCCCGCCCTCGACCCCGAGGAGCGTGCCCGCCACACACCGCTCACGCGGGGCCTGCCCGCTTCGCCGGGCGCGGCTACCGGCCGCGCCGTTTTCGACCCCGACACCGCGGTGGCGATGGCGGCCCGCGGCGAGCCCGTCATCCTCGTCCGCCAGGAG
>JADLBJ010000234.1 GCA_020847765.1 Dehalococcoidia bacterium | reverse complement strand
GCCGAGACGGCGCGTCACATCAGCCCGCGGCTGACGCTGGTTGGACGATACAGTTTCGGCAAGACCCGGCTCTTCGACCAGCGGCAGGTGCCCGAGGAGAAGCCCGTCATCGACCGGCTGTTTCCGCAGGTCCGTCTCTCGACGCTCTCCGCGGTGATCGTCAGGGATACGCGCAACGATCCGCTCGATCCGGACAGCGGCCACGTGCTCAACTTCGAAGGCGACGTCTCGGCGATCGCCATCGGGTCGGAGGTGGGCTTCGTGAAGGGCTTCGCTCAGGGCTTCATCTACAAGCGTGTACCCGGGACGAACGGCGTCGTGCTGGCCGGCGGCGCCCGTCTGGGCCTCGCGACCGGCTTTGGCGTGCGTGTCGAGACCGACGAGACCGGCGCACCGCTGACGCAAGCGGTGCGCGACCTGCCGGCGAGCGAACGCTTCTACGCCGGCGGCAGCACCACCGTCCGCGGCTACGCGCTGGACCGCCTCGGCGACGACGCGACGATCGACAGCGACGGCTTCCCCCAGGGCGGCAACGCGCTGATCATCCTCAACGCGGAGATCAGGTTCCCGGTCTGGCGTTCGTTCGGCGGCGTCGCCTTCTTCGATTCCGGCAACGTGTTCGCGCGCGCGACCGACGTGGATCTGTCACGGATCGAGGGCAGCGCCGGCGCGGGCCTGCGGTATCGTTCGCCCATCGGGCCGATCCGGCTCGATCTGGGCGTGAAGCTCGATCCACGTGCCTTCGGGGACGGCACCCGCGAGCGGCGGTGGGAGATTCACATCAGTCTCGGGCAGGCGTTCTGATGTCGAACAGGCGGCGACTCGATCGCGGGCTGTGCATGGCGCTTTCCGGTTTCCTGCTGGCCGTCACGGCTGGCGACGCTCGCGCGGCCACGCTCGACGCCCTCGTCGCGCTCGTCGGATCGCGCGTCATCATGCTCTCCGACGTTCGCCTGGCGCGCGATCTCGGACGTCCGGCGGCCTTGTCCGACGACGAGACCCTCCGGTTCCTGATCAACCGCGGACTGATGCTGGCGGAGGTCGCCCGGTTCCAGCAGCCGGATCCCCCGGCCATCGCGATCGAAACCGCG
>JADLBJ010000060.1 GCA_020847765.1 Dehalococcoidia bacterium | reverse complement strand
CCTCCCGCCTGATCGCCGTCGCCAGCCAGTACACCCTGAGCGACGAGCGGGCGCCGGCGGGCGACGCGGTCGGCTTTGCCGCGGGCCAGAAGCCGGAGACGATGACGGAGCACTGGACGGCGGAGAGCTTCGCCCTCTGGCGCGCCGAGGAGCTGCTCGAGCGGCGCCCGAACCCCTACGGCGTGCTGCCCTTCGTCGTCTTCCCGAACGTGCGCGAGCCGAAGCAGGCGTGGGGCGCGAGCGACGTGCCCCCGCTGGTGGAGTCCAGCCGCGAGCTGAACCGCGCCCTGAGCCAGCTGAGCCAGATCCTGGAGCTTTCCGGCAACCCCATCGCCGTGCTCGAAGGGGTGACGGGCTCCGAGGACATCGCCGTCGAGCCGGGCGCCGTCTGGGAGGTGCCGGAACGGGCGCGCGCCTACCTCCTCGACCTCCTCCAGGGCGGCGGCGTCGCCCTCCACCGGGACTACGTCGACCTTGTCTACCGCACGCTGCACGACCTGGGCGAATCGCCGCGCACGGCCTTCGGCCACAACCCCGAGGGGCTGAGCGGCGTCGCCCTGAACACGGAGCTCGACCCGCTGGCGAAGAAGGTGGCGCGCAAGCGGCTCATCCGCACGGCGGCCTACGAACGGCGGGCGGCGCTCATGCTGCGGCTTCTCGGGCTCTTTGGCGGGCTGGAGGTCGAAGGGCTGCGGCCGCGCGTGCAGTGGGGGCCGGTGCTGCCGATCGACCGCTCCCGACAGGTGGCCGACGAGCGCTCCCTTGTGGCAGCGGGCATCCAGTCGCGGCGCACGGCCGCCGCCCGCCTGGGCAGCGACGACGCGGAGGCGGAGTGGGCGCGCGTGCGCGAGGAGCAGGGGGCCGCCGCGCCCGCCGCGAAGGAGTAGAATCCCCGCACGCGAAACGGCGAGGGGGACGGCAATGCTGCTCAGGCGTGGGTCACGCGAGGCGGAGGCGCTCCAGCGCGTCCCCTTCTTTCGAGAGCTCGGCGGGCACGACCTGGAGAAGGTCGGCCAGGCGACGACGGAGGTGCGCGCCCGGGCGGGCGACGTGCTCGCGCGCGAAGGCGGGCTCGGCCGCGAGTTCGTCCTCATCGTCGAGGGCGCTGCCGCGGTTACGCGCGGCGGCCAGCTGCTGGCGAACCTCGGCGCGGGCGACTTCTTCGGCGAGCTCTCCCTGCTCGACGGCGGCCCGCGCAGCGCCACGGTCACGGCGACGACCGACGCGCAGCTGCTCGTCGTCGACGGGCGCTCCTTCTGGCCGCTGCTGGAGACCGTGCCGGCGCTCCTCCATTCGGTGGTCGAAAGCCTCTCCGCGCGGCTGCGCGAAGCCCTGGCGGCGATGGAGGAGAGGGGAGAGAGGAGAGAGGAGTGAGGAGCCCTGGCCCCGTCGGAGGTGCCGGCCCGGACAACGACATTCCCGCATGTCGGCGATAGGGTAGTTCGCCCACGCGCCGGCGGCCGTAGGGTGGCGGCATGACGTCACACACGCCGCGCCTGCCCGACGCCCCGGCCACGAGCCTGACCCCGCGCCAGCGCGAAGTGCTCGCGCTCGTCGCCCGCGAGCGGACGAACTTCGAGATCGCGACCCTCCTCGGCATCACGCTGGAAGGGGTGAAGTACCACATCAGCGAGATCCTCTGGCGGCTCGAGCTCGGCTCGCGCGAGGAGGCCGCGGCGTGGTGGCGCGCCCAGCAGCGGCCGGCCGGGCGCCTGCGACGCCGCCTGCAAGCGCTCTTCGCGCTGCCGCTGCTGAAGGTTGCGGCCGGATCGGCCGCCGTGACCTCGCTGGCGGGCGGCGCCTTCGTGGTGGCGGCGATCGCCGGCGGCGGCCCGGCCTCGCCCGAAGTCCCGGCCGCCCCCTCCGCGCCGACCGCGCCGGACGAGACGCCCTGCACCCCGCTTTCCGCCTCTCTGCCAGCGACCGTGACGCTCGCCACGGTGGACCCGGGCGGCTACACGGTTTCGCTCGAAGCTTTCGCGACGCCTACCGGGCTCTGCCTGGCCTGGCGCGACTCCCGCCTGCCCGGCTCCTGGGGCGCGGCGGGCCCGGTGCGCCAACCGGCGGCGATCGCGGGCTTCGGCACGTCGCGGCCGACGGTGCTCCACGGCGTCCTGCCCGCCACGGCCACGCGCGCCCGGCTGAACCTGAACGACGGCACGACCCGGGAGCTGGCGGTCGTCCCTCCGCCGGCCAGCCTGGGGACGGACCTGCGCTTCTACCTCACGACGGCAGCACGCTACGAGGACGTCCGCGGCGTGGACGTGTTCGACGCCGCGGGCGCGCTGATCGACTCTGCCTCGCTGTACGTGGGGCCGCCGCCGCCGAGCCGGCCGCCTGCCTATGCCGACTTCACCTTTGCCGGCAGCGGTGCGGGCGGGGCGGGCAGCGGCTTCTTCCGCGTGGCCGACGCCGCGGCGACCTACCGCTTCCGCGTCGCGCACGAGGGCCCGGGGCGGGTGGACCTGCTGCTCTGGTGCCAGACGGGCGTCGTGCCGCTTCGCTGGGAGACGGGCCCGGACGCGGCCGGCGCGGGCGTCGTCCTCGCGGACGTGCCCGCCGGCGCCTTCAGCTGCGCCTGGAACGCCCAGAGCAGCGGCGGCGACTTCACGGTCGACAGCGAGGAGTGAGAAGCGAGGCGTGAGGACTGGGGGGCAGACCCGACCGCGCGGGCGCACGACGGTGCGCCGGGCTGTCGAGATCTCGCTATCCACTTCGAAGTGGCGCCCGAGGACTGCCCACTCTGGCAGACGCCTTGCGAGCTTATGTTCTTGACTGGACCCACTCGAGGAACTTCGCCAGCTGATGGTGCCAGAACACCACCACGTTGGCGTCGAGGAGCTTGACGACGTCGTTTGGTCCAAAGACGCCCTGGAGAAGGGCTCCGGTCACGACGAAATTCCCCCAGTGACTCTGCCAGGCTCGTGCCTTGTTGAGCACGTCGTTCGCGCGCTTGATGGAGTTGGTCTCGTCGTTGCTGACCTTGCATTCCAGCGCCAGAATGACGCCGCGGTCCAGGCCAACCGCGACGTCGACTTCCTGGGAGAGGCCACCGACGTTGGCCATTCTGGCTTTATGCAGGAGCTCGCCCTTGTTCAGGTCCCTCGACGTGAGCAAAGGCTTCCGGGACTGCTCCTGCAAGCCTATTCCTCGCAAGGCGTGCAGCACGTCCTGCTCCTGCCGGGCGGAGGAAGCGCCCCGAATCGAGGTCGCCACCCACCGTTGCCCCATGAGGCCGGCTGTGATTTCGACAGCGACGCCACGGTGCCCGGCGAGTTGATCCCGAATCGGATCGGTGCGCCGTGTGTCCTGCCACCGGGCGAAGACCTCCGCCAGTTGCCGCGCGACCTCCGGCGAACACGGTCGCCCGGACTTCTCCGCGTCCTTGGAGTAGTCCCGGCAGATTATCGCCAGACGATCCTGGCTCACGGGGGGAGCCATGAGGCAGCGCAACACTTCCATGTGCCTGGCGCTCGTCAGCAGGGCCGACTCCGCGTCGTGGAGGTTGGAGGTGGCTTCGAGAGTGGCCAGCACCTGCAGGCGGGACTGGTCCACCGCACTTTCCCAGGCAGCACGCGACGACACAGGTGTGAGACCGGAGCGGAAGAGCTCGGCCGCGATCTGGCGGTCGTGCTCGGCGGTCTCCTTGTCTCCGATCGTCGTCAAGGGCCGGCCCTCGCGACTCCCCGGCGAGCCGGCGCCGTTCGGCGCGACTCACCGTTCCGCCGCTCTTCTTTGGCTGTATAGACGACCGCCTCGCGCAACCTGGCAGGGAGGGGGTTCGGCCCGCAGTCAGCAGCGAGAGCAGGAGCAGCTAGCTGGCTTCGCCCGAGGTTCGCCCCGAGGTGGTACGCGAGCCGCGGCGGCACGGCGTTGCCAATGAGTCGGTACGCCGTCGCCAGCTTCGCCGGCGGCTGCCAGGCGGCCGGGAAGGTCTGGAGCGTGGCGCATTCGCGCGGCGTCAAACGCCGAAGCCCCCAGGCAGGGTCACGGACCCAGTCCTGCTGGGAGCTCGCTGTCACCGTGCGTGCAGGCTGGTCCGGGTCGGCCACGAAAGCGCCCTGAGTGTAGCCCCAGTGCCCGCCCGGCCGGGTCGTCTCCGCTTTTCCGGGGCTTTTCAGCCCGCTCCCCGGGGGGAGCGACTCCAGCTCCAGCCGGAGAGCGAGACTCGGACGGATAAGCGGTTCTGGCGGACCGTCCGCGCCTTCGAAAAGGGCGTCTCCGAGCGTGATCCAGCGCGGAAAGAGCGACAGGGCACCGTCCTCGGCGCGTACGTGGGTGGCGGCGGGGAAGGCAGGATCGTCGCCCGGTCGAAACCCGACGACGAAGAGTCGCACTCGCCTCTGGGGCACGCCAAAGTCGGCCGCGTTCAACAGCTGCACGGACGTCTGGTAGCCGACGTCCCAGAGCATGTGGCGAAGCACTTCGAGCGCCTCACCCGGTTGGCCCCTGGGACCGCGCGCCGTGAGCAGGCCGCGGACGTTTTCGATGAGCAGCCATCGAGGACGCAACTCGCCTGCCAGTCGAACGAACTCGCGGGCGACCTCGCCGCGCGGATCGGCGAACCCGCGCTGAAGGCCAGCGCTGCTCCACGCCTGGCACGGGGGACCTCCCGCCAGCAACTCGACGTCGTCGCCTTCTTGCAGGCCGGCCAGGTGGTGCACAGCGGCCGCCGTTAGCTCGCGAACGTCGGCCTGGGCGACGGTGGCGCGAGCAAGCAAGCGACGCCCCTCGCCGAGCGGGAGCCCCTGGTTCGTCTTCAGCGATTCGACCGCCGCCGCGTCGACGTCAGACGCGAAGACGCATTCCCAACCGGCCTCTTCCAGCCCGAGGTCAAGGCCACCGGCCCCGCTGAAGAGCGAAACGAAGAGCCTGCCTGCCATTCCTCGGTCTTGTAGCACGAGAACATCCGTTCGTGCAACAATTACGCCCGGCGCGCGGCGACTGCGTGGCGAACGGTCGCGACGCAACCGTCGAGGTTGGACGTCAGCTCCT
>JADLBJ010000059.1 GCA_020847765.1 Dehalococcoidia bacterium | reverse complement strand
GCCGAGGTGCCCACCTACGTCCTCATCCCCGCCTTCGCCATCTCCGAGCTGAAGACGGCCTTCCAGATGGGCTTCGTGATGTTCATTCCCTTCCTCATCATCGACCTCGTCGTCTCCTCCGCCCTCCTCAGCATGGGCATGATGATGCTGCCGCCGGTCATCGTCTCCCTGCCGTTCAAGATCCTCCTCTTCGTTCTCGTGGACGGCTGGTACCTCGTCGTCGGATCGCTTGTCGGGAGCTTCAACTGAGAGAGGATGAGATGAACGAAGCGGTCGTCCTCGGTCTCGCGCGCGAAGCCCTCTGGGTCGCCTTCATGGTGGGCGGTCCCATCCTCGCCATCTCACTCGTCGTAGGCCTCGTCGTCAGCGTCATCCAGGCCGTGACGCAAGTGAACGAGATGACGCTGACCTTCGTGCCGAAGCTCGTAGGCGTCTTCGTCGGCATGCTCCTCTTCGGCCCCTGGATGCTCGAGACCCTCGTCGGCTTCTCGCAGACGCTGTTCGCCAACATGGCGAGCTACGGGCATTGAGGGCGCGCATGCTGACGCTCAGCCCGGCGATGACATACGGCTTCCTCCTCATCCTCATCCGCACAAGCGGCATGCTCGTCTCCGCCCCGCTCCTCAGCCACCGCGGCATCCCCGCCTGGACGCGCGTCGGCTTCGCGGTCTTCTTCGCCCTTGTCCTCACCCCGCTCCAGGAGGAGCGCCTGCCTGCGGCGCCCGCCAACCTCGGCGTCGTCGCCGGCGCCGTCCTTAGCGAAGCGCTCTTCGGGCTCGCCCTGGGGCTCGCCATGCAGCTCGTCTTCGCCGGCCTGCAGATGGGCTCGCACCTTCTCGGCCTGCAGATGGGCTTTGGCCTCGGCTCCGTCTACGACCCGGTCACCGGCGCCCAGTTCGGCGCCCTCGATCAGTTCTACGCGATCCTCGCCGCGCTCGTCTTCTTCACGGTCAACGGCCACCACCTCGTCATCCAGGCTCTCGCCGAAACGCTGCGGGCCGTGCCGCCCGGCACATTCAACCCCCTGATGCTGCAGTCGGGCGCCATCGCCGGGCTCGTCGCCGGCCTCTTCATAACAGCCGTGCGTGTGGCACTGCCCGTCCTTGCCGCCCTCTTCTTGACCGACGTCGGCATGGGCTTTGTCGCCCGCACCGTGCCCCAGATGAACATCCTCGTCGTTGGCTTGCCGATAAAGATCGGCGTCGGCCTGATCGTCCTGATCGCCGCGCTGCCAGCGACGACGGCGCTCATGCAGACCGTCGTCAACGGCCCCCTGACCGGCTCGAGTCAGCGGCTGCTGGGGGCTGGTTAGATGTCCGGCGAACGAACCGAGGCGCCCACGCCCCGTCGGCGCGACGAGGCCCGCCGCCGAGGCAACGTCGCCAAGAGCCAGGAGCTCGTCTCCACCGGCGTCCTCCTCGCCGCCGTCGTCGGCCTGCGCCTCACCGGGCCTGCCCTCTGGGAGGACCTTTCCGCCGCCGTGCGCGAGGGTCTGAAGCCGCCGCCGGCCGGCGACCTCACCACCAGCGCCGTCGCCGCCATGGGCCGCGAGGCCGGCGTCCACGCGCTCCTCGCCATGCTGCCCCTGCTCGCCGTCCTCATGGCCGCGGGCCTCGCCCTCAACCTCGCGCAGACGGGCCTCCTCTTCACCCGCAGCGGCCTCACGCCGAAGCTCAGTCGCCTCAACCCGGGGGCAGGGTTCAAGCGCATCTTCTCGACCGAGGGCGTCGTCGCCCTCACCCGGGCGCTCGCCAAGATGGCCGTCATCACCCTCGTCGTCACCTTCACGATGAAGGCCCAGCTTGGCGAGATCGCCACCCTCAGTCAGGCGTCGATCCCGTCCGCCGCCGCCCGCCTCGCCGGCCTCGCCTTCGACGTCGCCCTGCGGGCGGGGGGCGTGCTCTTCGCCCTCGCCCTCCTGGACTACGCCTGGCAGCGGCGGCAGCACCTGCGCCAGCTGCGGATGACGAAGGAAGAGGTGCGCCAGGAGCTGCGCGAGAGCGAGGGCGACCCCCAGGTGAAGGCAGCCATCCGGCGCCGTCGCCAGGCCCTCCTTAACCGCATGATCGCCGCCGTGCCCAAAGCGGACGTCGTCGTCACCAACCCCACCCACTACGCGGTCGCCATCAAGTACGACCCCGTGGGCATGCCCGCGCCGGTCGTCGTGGCGAAGGGCGAACGCCTGCTCGCGCTGCGCATCCGCGAGGTTGCACTCAAGGCGGGGGTCCCTGTCGTCGAAGAGCCGCCGCTGGCGCGCGCCCTTTACGCCAGCGTGGCCGTGGGCGGCTACATTCCCGCGAACCTCTTCCACGCCGTCGCCGAAGTCCTCGCCTGGGTGTACGCCCTGCGCAGGCGCGCCGCCGAGGCCACCCGCCGCCTGCCCGGCGGCATAGGGGTGAGCACGCCGTGACCATCGAAGCGGCAGCCCCGCCCGCCGGCTTCCGCCGGCTCCTCGGCCAGACCGACATCCTGCTCGCGGTGGGCATCATCGTCATCGTGGGGATGCTCATCATCCCCCTGCCCACGGCCCTGCTCGACCTCTTGCTGACGGTCAACATCGCCGCCTCCGTCATCATCCTCCTCGTCGCCGTCTACACCGACGACGCCATGAAGTTCTCGGTGTTCCCCTCCCTCCTCCTCGTCACCACGCTCTTCCGGCTCGCCCTCAACGTATCCACCTCCCGCCTCATCCTCCTCCACGGCGACGCGGGGAGCGTGGTTCACTCCTTCGGCGGCTTCGTCGTCGGCGGCAACCTGGTCGTCGGCCTTGTCGTCTTCTTCATCCTCGTCGTCATCCAGTTCGTGGTCATCACGAACGGCGCCGGGCGCGTCGCCGAAGTCGCCGCCCGTTTCACCCTCGACGCCATGCCCGGCAAGCAGATGGCGATCGACGCCGACCTCAACGCCGGGCTGATCGACGAGAACCAGGCGCGCGCCCGCCGCCGCGCCATCGCCGAAGAAGCCGACTTCTACGGCGCCATGGACGGTGCCAGCAAGTTCGTCAAAGGCGACGCCATCGCCGGCATCGTCATCATCCTCGTCAACGTCGCCGGCGGCCTGGCCATCGGCGTGCTGCAGCAGGGCGTCGGCCCCGCCGAAGCCCTCCAGCGGTATGCCCTCCTCACCGTCGGCGACGGCCTCGTCTCGCAGCTGCCGGCGCTTCTCATCAGCACCGCCACGGGCATCGTCGTCACCCGCGCGGCCGGGACCACCAGCCTCGGGTCGCAGATGTTCGCGCAGCTCACCGGCCAGTCGCGCCCGCTCTACATCGCCGGCGGCATGCTGGCCGCCTTCGCCCTTCTCCCGGGCCTCCCGAAGCTGCCGTTCTTTGTCGTTGCCGGCCTCGCCGCCGCCAGCGGCTACGTCGTCAAACGGCAGCAGGACGCGGAGCGCGCCGTCGCCCTCCTTCCCCCGCCCGCCCCCGCGCGCGAGCCGGAACAGCTCGGCCCCCAGCAGGTCATCCAGATGATGAGCGTCGATCCGCTCGAGATCGAAGTCGGTTACGGCCTCATCCCCATCGTCGACGAGCAGGCCGGCGGCGGCCTTCTCCGGCGCATCACCATGATCCGCCGTCAGATCGCCCTCGACCTCGGCCTCGTCCTCCCCACCGTGCGCGTCCGCGACAACCTGCAGCACGCACCCGCCGTCTACGTCGTCAAGCTCCGCGGCGTCGAGATCGCCCGCGGCTCGCTGATGCCCGGTCAGTACCTGGCAATGGACCCCGGCACCGCCGAAGGCGACGTCCCCGGCACGGAGACCCACGAGCCCGCCTTCGGCCTGCCCGCCCGCTGGATCGCCCCCGTCCACAAGGAGCGGGCAGAGCTCCTCGGCTACACCGTCGTCGACGCCGAATCAGTTCTCGCCACCCACCTCACCGAGCTCGTCAAGCGCTTCGCCCCCGACCTGCTCAGCCGTCAGGACACCCAGAACCTGCTCGAGAACCTGCGCAGCGACTACCCGGCGCTCGTCGAAGACCTCGTGCCCGCGACCCTCACCGTCGGCGAGGTCCAGGAAGTTCTTCAGAACCTGCTCGCCGAACAGGTCTCCATTCGCGACCTCGTCACCATCTGCGAAACGCTGGCCACGCACGGCCGCTCCACTCGCGACGTCGACCTCCTAACCGAGTACACGCGTGCCGCCCTCGCCCGTCAGATCAGCCGCCGCTACGCCGACGACCAGGGGACGTTGCACGTCCTCACCGTCGGCCCTCGCACCGAGGACGAGATCGCCACCGCCATCCAGCAGGGCGAACGCGGCAGCGCCATCGCCCTCCCGCCCTGGCAGCTGCAACGACTTCTCGGCGTCATCAGCACCGAGATCGAGCGCGTCGCCAGCGCCGGCCGCGACCCGCTCATCCTCTGCTCCTCCCGCATTCGCCTGGTCCTGCGCCGGCTGCTCGAACGGCGCCTGCCCAACGTCGTCGTCCTTTCCTTCGCCGAAGTCACCAGCCAGACAGCTGTCGAAGCTCTCGGCACCATCGAGGTGAGCAATGGAAACGAAGCGCTTCATCGGCAATGACCTCCCCCGGCTCTACGAGCGCGTCCGGCGCGAGCTCGGACCCGACGCCCTCGTCGTCCGCACGCGCAGCCTCCTGCGCGAAGGGGCCGAGCCGCTCGTCGAGCTCATCGCCGCTCCGCCACAGGCCGGGGCCGACCTCGCCCTCGACCTGCACTGGACGATGGTCGACGGCGCCCTCGGCCGCCTCCAGATCGCCCGCCCCCACGCCACCATCGGGGACCTCGAAGACCTGGTCGTGCGCGACGCCGAGGCCGTCCCACAGTCCTCGCTCGTCTCCCCGGGCAGCCTCCGACCGCAAACACCGGGGTCGGCGCAGTGGCCCCCGGCCGCGCCTCCCACCGAAACGGCTCACAGCCATCGACGCTCCTTCGCTGATCTCGACGGCATCGACGACCTGGCGCCGCCCCCACACGAGTGGGCTGTGCGGCCGCGACCGACGCCTCCGCCGACACCTGACGAACCGCCTCTTGCCAGCGCCCAACGCCGCCACCATCGGCCCGACATTGCCGCTGCCCTTCGCGCCGCTGGGCTCTCTGCCGCGGCCGCCGACACAGTCGCCCGGGAGCACCCGCGCGAGCGCTCGGCCGCCAACGCCCTCGCTGCCGGCCTGCGAGCGGCCGACGCGCGCTACCCCGAAGAAGGAGAGACCGCGCTCATCACCGTCCAGGGCCCGCCCGGAGCGGGCCGCACCACCGCCCTCCTGCGCCTCGCCCTCGACTGCGCCGACTCGGGCCGCGAGACCCTCCTGGTCGCGGCCGACACGGCCCGGGCTGCGGGCCGCGACCAGGTCCACCCCTATGCCGAGGCCGCCGGCCTGCCGGTCGCCGACGCGGCCACCGCCGCCGCCCTGCGCAGCACCGTCGCCCGCGCCCGCAGAGGCGCCTGCCTCTTTGCCGACGTCCCCGCCGGCCTCCTCGCGCCTGTTCCGCCGCGCAGCGCTGCCGGCTACGCCTACCTTGCCTTGCCCGCGCACTGGCAGGACGGCCCCCTGCGCACTGTCCTCGCCGGCCTCGACGGCCAGGCGCTCGCCGGCGCCATCCTCACCTTCACCGACTTCGCCACCGACCTGTCACCCGTTCTCTCCCTCCTGATCGAGGCGCGCCTTGGCCTCGCTTTCTTATCCTCTGGAAGGGATGTCAGCACGGGTGTCGAGACCGCTGACCCATTCGCCCTCGCGAATATGGTGGCCGGTGCACAGCCGCGGGAGGGGGCAGATGCAAAGCTTGCCGCCACGGCTTGACCAGCTGCGCGCCCAGGGCCTCACTCCCGGGTTATCCCTGCAAATGCACGCCCTGCTCGGAGTCGCCCCGGAGATGTACCGCACACGCGTCGAAGAAGTGGACACCCGCGGCGTGGGCGTGCTCGTCCCCATGCGCCGGCTGCGGGCGCGGCCGCTCCCCTGGGCCACCCCCTTCCGCGCCTACTACGTCTACCGCGGCACACGGCGCACCTTCGACACCGAGCTCACCGGCTCCAGTGAGGACTGCAGCCTCCAGTACCTGGCCCTCCCCGCCTGCATTCAGAGCGTCGAGCGCCGCGGTCTCTTCCGCCTCGAGACCATCCTCCCCCTCTCCGCCCTCCGTCGCGTGGCCTGCACGCCCGAAGAGCAGGAGGAGGTCAGCCTCCTTCCCGAAGGCGCCACCCTCGTCGACCTCAGCGAGGGCGGCGTCGGCCTGCGCACCAGCGAGGCCGTCCTTCCCGGCGAGATCCTCGAGGTCGCGCTCACCCTCCCGGCCGCAGGCGAGCTCCTCGCCCGCGTCCGCGTCCTTTCCACCGAAGAGCCGCCGGAGGGCTACTCGTTTCGCCGCCTGCATTGCCAATTCCTCGGCCTCACCCGCGCCGACCGCGACAAGGTGGGCCGCTTCCTCATTCGCCGCCAGCTCGAGATGCGGCGCAGCGGCCGGCTTTGACCGCCGGGGCGGCCTTCACGGTGCCATCGGGGTTTCGCCGCTGACGCCCGGGGGAGAGAACGGATGGGATGGCTGTGGGAGGAACCGGAGAATCGCTGGAGCAGGCTCGGCCTCGCCCCTGGCCTCCACCTGCGCATCGAAGCTGAACGAGGCGGCCGCGTGGAACAGTACGCAACCCGGGTGGACGACGTGACGACTGAAGCCCTGCGCGTCCTCGCCCTCGTCCGCGGCGACAGCCTCGCGAGGATCTCCCCCACCACCCCCGTCCACGTCGTCTACGAGCACGACGATGTCCGCTGGCACTTCTCCAGCTGGAGCCTCGGGCGCGACCGCGAACCCGGCCGTCACCTCGTCGCCCTCCCCGCCGTCGTCGAGCCCTTCGAACGGCGCCGCTGCTTCCGCCTGCTCACATTCCTCCGCCCGGTAGCCGTGCTCCGCCTCGACGCCGCACCCGCGCGCGCCCGCCAACCCGGCGGCCTCTTCCTCGACGCGGTCGTCGTCGATCTCGGCGTCGGCGGCGTCTGCCTCAGCTCCGGCAGCCCCGCTGCCCGCGGCGAACGGCTCGGGCTCCACCTTCGCCTCGACAGCGACGTCCGCGCCCACCTGCGCGTCGTCGCCGTCGAGCCCCCACCGCCGGGCCAGCACCGCTGGCGGCTACACTGCGCCTTCGAACGCATGCACCCCGGCGACGAAGAGCGCCTCGCCCACTATCTCGCGCGCCGCCAGACAGAGATGCGCCAGCGGGGGCAGCTCTGATGCTCCGCCCCATGACCGTCGCCCGCTACGGCGTCTGGCTGGCGCTCGCCACCGCCGTCGTAAGCGCCTGGCTCGGGCAGCGCGCCGGCGCCTCGCTCGACTTCGCGGTGCTGCGCAGCGTCTTCGTCTTTGTCGTCGTCGCCGCCCTCGGATTCGGCGCGGAAGCCGTCCTCACCGTCGGCTGGCGCCCGGAACCGCCAGCACCAGCACCCAGGCCGGCGCCGCCAACGGCCGACGCGGAGAAGGACTAGGCATGAGGAGGAACCCACATGGCCACCGCCAGTGAGGCCCGCACCCTGCACAGTCGGCGCGACGCCGCCATCCAGCAATACGCGCCGCTGGTCAAGTACGTCGTCGGCCGCCTCGCTATCGGCCTGCCCGCCATCCTCGACTACGAGGACATCCTCAGCTACGGCACGATCGGCCTTATAGAGGCCCTCGATCGCTACGACGACAGCAAGGGCGTCAAGTTCGAAACCTACGCGATCAGCCGCATCCGCGGCGCCATTATCGACGCCCTGCGCGCCCTCGATCGCCTGCCCCGCTCCGTCCGCCAGAAAGCTCGCCGGCTGGAGCAGATCACCGTCGCCCTCACCGCCGACCTGGGCCGCGAACCCACCGACCAGGAGCTCGCCGCCGCCATGGGCATGACCCGCGAGCAGTACAACCAGACACTCGTCGACGCCAGCTGGGTCACCGTCTCCCTCGACGGCCTCCTCGACCGCGACGAGAACAGCGACACCGGCGCCACCGAGCTTCCCGCCGACCCCAACGAAGAGGACTTCACCAAGCGCCTCGAAAAGCGCCAGATGCTCGACGCCCTGGCCGGCGCCGTCAAGAACCTCCCCGAACGCGAATGGCTCATCGTCAGCCTCTACTACAAGGACGAGATGACCATGAAAGAGATTGCCCAGATCCTCGACATCTCCGAGTCCCGCGTCTGCCAGCTCCACGGCCGCGCGCTCGGCCGGCTGCGCGCTCGCCTCGCGCACGAGCGGACCTAGAGTCCGCCATGAACGACGCGATCGCGCTCCTCGCCATTTCGCAGCTGGTCTGCCTGGCCGCCCTCGGCTACCTCTATGCCCAGCTCAACGCTCTCCGGCGCGACGCCAAGAGCCGCCGCACCCGGATCGGCCAGCCGGCGCACCACGATCGGTCAGTCCCCGCGCCGCGTCGCCCAGGCCCGGCCCACGACGACGGCGCGCTCGCCAGTCGCCTCAGCCAGGCCGGCGTCGACGTCCCCACCCTGGCCCGGCGCATGAACCGCAGCGAAGAAGAGGTACGCCTTCTCCTTCGCCGCCGGGGGATCGCCAGCTGATGCGCAACCGCGCCTGCCTTCTGCTGGCCGCCATGGCCCTCGCCGCCGTCGTCGGTCTGGCGACGCATGCTCCGGCCCGCGCCAACGGCGTCCCCCAGCTCGTCAAGCTCACTTACCTCGACGGCGTGTCCAATTGGGGCCCGAAGAACGCCGAGGGCGTCCTCGAGTTCAGCTTTGCCGAAGCCTATGCCCGCGTCGAGGTGAAGAACCTGTCCCCCGTCGACGGCTATGTCCTCGACGGTTGGCTCCTCGGCGGGAGCGCCGCGCCCTTCTACGTTGGCCCCATCCCCGTCCAGCCATCCGGCGTCGGCGCTGTCGAAATGAAGCTCAAAGACCTCAAGAGCTACGACTACAACCTCTTCGTCGTCACCGCCCGCACCCAGGGAGCCGAGGCCGCGACCATGCCCGCCGAGAAGTCAATCGCGGGCCGCTTCGCCGTCATCGGCGACGGCACGGCCACGGCCCAGTCGGGCGACTCCCGCCCCGGGGTCCTGCCCGACACCGGCGAGGCGCCGCCGGGCACGGCCTGGAAGCGAATCGGCCTGACCGCCGGGGCGATGGCGCTCACCGCCCTGGGCCTGGGCCTCGCCCTGCACGCCCGTCGGAGGAAACGCCAGTGATCAAAGGACTCTACGCCGCCTTCAACGCGATGGAGGCCGCCTGGCAGTACCAGGACGTCCTCGCGAACAACGTCGCCAACGCCACCACGGCCGGCTTCAAGCGCGAAGTCGCCGCGGTCGAGTCCTTCGCCGACGTCCTCCTCTCGCGGCAGGCACCCGTCCCCGCCCCCCTGCCCGCCCGCATCCAGGGTGTCGTCGGGCAGATCGGCACCGGCGCGTTCATCGCCGAATTCGCTACCGACTTCTCGCCCGGCGCCCTCCAGGCCACCGGCAACGAGCTCGACCTCGCCACGACCGACGGCTTCTTCGTCGTGGCCAGCGCCAACGGCCAGATCTACTACACCCGCGACGGCCGCTTCGGCCGCGACGCCGACGGCGCCCTCGTCACCAGCCACGGCTACTACGTCCTCGACGACGCCGGCAACCCGATCACACTCCCTCCGACCCCGGTCCGTGTTGAAAGCGACGGCACCGTCACCGCCGACAGCCAGCTCCTCGCCCGCCTCCAGATCCGCGACTTCGCACCCACCGCCCTCACCCGCGCCGGCGAAGCGTACTTCACGGCCAGCGACGCCGGCGAACCGATCGACGGCGGCGTCCGCCAGGGCGTCCTGGAAATGTCCAACGCCAGCCTGATCGACGACATGACCACCCTGCTCGCCGTCCAGCGCGCCTTTCAGGCCAGCCAGACGGTCATCGCCCGGCTCGACGCCACACTCGACGCCGCCGCCGGCCAGGTCGGCCAGTTCGGGAGGTAACCATGACCACCATCCTCGGCGCTGCCGCCAGCGGGCTCGTCCACAACCAGGCTGTCATGGACGTCGTCGCCAACAACCTTGCGAACGTCAACACCGCCGGCTACAAGAAGGTCCGCGCCCTCGCTGAAGGTGCGCCCACGCCAGGTCTCTCGCCGCAGCAGACCCGCCTCGGCGTCGCCGCGACCACCCGCGACCTCCTCTTCAGCGCCGGCGCCTTGCTCCCCGGCGCCGGACCCCTCCACTTCGCCTTCACCGACGACAGCTTCCTCGTGGTCCACGAGCGGGACGGCGCGCTGGCCTACACCCGCGTCGGTGCCCTCGAGCTGGACGGCGAGGGCAACGTCACCGCCCAGGGCGGCCGCCTCCTGGAGCCACCGGCCACTCTGCCCGCCGGCGTCACAGCCCCCGCCATCGACGCCGCCGGGCAGATCACTGCCCTCGACGCCGCCGGCGTGCGCCAGCTGTACGGGCAGGTCACTGTCGCCCGCTTCGAAAACCCCCAGGGCCTCGGACAGCTCGGCGAGGGCCTCTATGCACCGACCGTCAACAGCGGCCCGCCCACCAGCGGCACGCCCGGCGACGGCTCCTTCGGCCCCCTGAACGCGGGCGTCGTCGAGGGGTCGAATGTCGAGCTAGCCGAGGAGTTCGCCGCCATGCTCGTCGCCCAGCGCGCCTACCAGGCCTCCGCCAGAACCTTCAGCGTCGGCGACCAGATGCTCGCCCTCGCCACCAACCTGACCCGCTAGGAGTGTGGAAATGACCCGAATCGACGGACTCAACCCCCTGCTCACCGGCCGCACCGCGCATGGTCAGGGCGCATCCGGCCCGGAGGCCGCAGCGAGCAGCCACACGCCGGAGGCCGACGCCGCCCGCCGCCGCCAGGACAACGTCGCCCTCTCCGATCGCGGGCGCCTGGTAGCAGAAGCCTCGCGCGCCGTCGCCGCCGCACCCGAAGTGCGCGTCCACAAGGTCGTCGAGCTGAAGGCCGCCATCGCCGCGGGCACCTACTCCGCCAGTTCACGCGAGATCGCCGCCCGCCTGCTCGCCTCCGGCAACTTCGACGGCCACT
>JADLBJ010000058.1 GCA_020847765.1 Dehalococcoidia bacterium | reverse complement strand
CGAATCAACGCATGCTTGGACTTTTGCAGCGCACTGCGTTTCAATCGTCCGCGTGGATCTGCTCTACCTGATCCTGATGGGCCTCGCGACCGGCGCAGCCGGTGGGATGCTCGGCATCGGCGGCAGCGTCGTGCTCATCCCGGCGCTCACCTTCGTGTTCGGCGCCGACCAGCACCGCTATCAGGCCGCGGCCATGATCGTCAACTTCTTCGTCGCCGCGCCCGCCGTCGTCCAGCACCACCGCGCCGGCGCGCTCGCCCCGCGCACGGTGCTTCGCATCGTCCCCCTCGCCATCGCCGGGGTCATCGTGGGCGTGCTCGCGGGTGAATCGTCCATCTTCGCCGAAGAGCGGGAGTCGAACCTGCGCCTGCTCTTCGGCCTGTTCCTGGTCGCCGTGTGCCTCTACGAGTTCTACCGTCTCTTCGCCCGCGAGCAGGAACCCCACGGCCCGACCTCCCCGCCCGGCTGGGGCTTCGCGGCCTGCGTGTCGATTCCCACCGGCTGTGTCGCCGGACTCCTCGGCGTCGGCGGCGGCATTGTCGCCGTCCCCCTTCAGCGCCGACTCCTCCACACGCCGACGCGAACGGCCATCGCCAACTCCGCCGCCATCATCATCGCAACATCCCTCGTCGGCGCGGCCCTCAAGAACTACGCCTACCTCCGCGAACACCCCGGCACCATGACCACCTTCACCCTGGCCCTCGCCGTCACCCCCGGCGCCATCCTCGGGAGCATCATCGGAAGCAGACTCACCCACCGCCTGCCCATCGCCATCGTGAAGGGCGCGTTCCTCATCGTGCTCGCCATCGCCGGTGCGAGACTCGCCGCGGACGCCGGGCGGGCAACCGCCAACGAAGCGTCCCCCGCATCAGTCCCGCCGTCGACCTGAGCGCCCGCCGGGCGTCAATCGCGCGTCACGGTCACCCGCTGCCGCGGCCGAACGTCCTCAACTGTCTGCACCTTCCCGTCGGGCCACGTCACCCGAATGACCGCCTTCGTCAACATCCCTTCCCCGCTCGTGCGGGGCAGCGAAAAGTGCGCGGTGTACGTGCTCGAGGCCTGGAAGCTCCCCCCGCTGTACACCCAGCGGCGCATCGTCGCCCCCCCGGCCGTCAGCTCCACCCGGGATCCCACGCCGCGCCGGTTCTTCGCCCCAGGTCGGGCGTCACGCAGGTTGACCGCGATCCAGTCGCCCTGCGGCGCGTCGTTGCGCAGCACGATCACCGGCCCGCCCAGGGTCGTCACGATGCCGTCCACGTCCCCGTCGCCGTCGAGATCGCCGAACGCCGCCGCCCGGCCGCTGATCGCCCGGTGCACAACCTCCCCCGCCCGCGGATCGGTCACGCGCCCAAACCGCGATCCCGATCGCTCAAACAGGAGCATCGCCTGCTCATATGTCGAGTCGATGTCGTGGTCACGCGCCTCGGGATACACGTGGCCGTTGGTAATCAGCAGATCCTCATCGCCGTCCAGGTCGAAGTCGTAGAACCCCGCCGCCCACCCCAGGAACGGCCGGCTCACCAGCCCCAGGCCATGCTGGTTCGTACGATCCTCGAAAAACCGCCCGTCGATGTTCAGGTGCAGCGTGTTCGTCTCACTGGAGAAGTTCGTCGAGAACAGGTCAGGCCGGCCGTTGCCGTCCACGTCCGCCACCGCCAGCCCCATCGATGCCTGGTTGCTCCCATCGCCGTTCGTGGCGATGCCGGACGCCAGCCCGATATCGGTAAACGTCGCGCCCGGTCCCGGCTTTCCCCGGTACAGGAAGTTCGCCATCGAATCGTTCGCGACGAAGATGTCCTGCCGCCCATCGCCGTCGAAGTCGAGGATCACCGTGTTGAGCCCGTAGGCCGGCTTCTCCTCGGCACAGCCGGCCGCCGCCGTGATGTCGCGAAACGTCCCGTCACCGCGGTTCTCGTAGAGCACGTCCCGCTGTCCGACCAGCCCGTGCGGCCCCCGCATCACCGGCACGCCCTTGTAAACCGCCTTCTGCGCCCGCGATGGCGGGCTCTGGACGTCGAACTCGAGGTAGTTCACCACGAACAGGTCCAGATCGCCGTCCGAGTCCACATCCCCCCACGCACAACCCGTGCCCCAGCGATCGTCGCCGACCCCCGCCTTCGCCGTCATGTCCTCAAACCCCGTGCCACCCCGGTTCCTCAGCAGCACGTTCGGCCCGAAGCACGTGACATAGAGGTCGTCGAAACCGTCCGCATCGAAGTCCCCCACCGCAACTCCCATCGCCCACCGCTTCAGCTCGACCCCCGCCGAGGCTGTCACGTCCCGGAATTTGAGCCCCCCGTCGTTGGCGTACAGCCGCGATCCCGGCCCAGCCTCCGGGGCCTCCATCGTGGCTCCGTTCGCAAAGAAAACGTCCAGGTCGCCGTCGTTGTCGTAGTCGATCAACGCAACCCCGCCCCCGTTGACCTCGAGGATCTCGCTCGACGGCGCTCGACCGCACGTCATCGCGAACTCGATGCCCGAACCGGCGGTCGCGTCGCTGAACTTCAGCACGGTCTCGACCTGCACGCCGCCGGCGGTCACCACCAGCGACAGCAAGAGCCCGCAAACTCCCGCGAAAACTCGGTTCATGGGCAGCAGACTCCGGCAAGGACATGGGAACAGTCGGTCAAACCGCACGGCCGGGTGTCCGGTCCGTCAGGACGATCACTCGGGGAAACCTTGCTCAGGGCGAACCCGGCGCCGCGACTCCTCGTGCTTCTTCAGCGCCTCGGCCGCCGCCGCAGGCTCATCCAGCCGAGTGAGCACGCGGTACAGCTTGAACCACGCCGCGTAGAGGTCGGGGTCGAGCTCCACCGCCTGCTGAAGCTCGGCCTTCGCCTCCGACAGCTTCTCCCGCTGGACGAGCACGTCACTCAGCCGCGCACGCGCCGCGGCCGTTTCCTTCGTCCGGCGCGTCAGCCCGCTCTGCAGCTCGATCGCCCGGCGAAAACGCGTCT
>JADLBJ010000057.1 GCA_020847765.1 Dehalococcoidia bacterium | reverse complement strand
CGTCGACGCGGCCGCCCCTTGAGCGGCGCCTTGGCCGCTCGGCCCCTAGAGTGCGAGCACAGCACCACACCCAGGAGCAGCCATGCGCGGTATCCTCAGCTATGGGGCCTACGTCCCCTACCATCGCCTCGAGCGCAAGGCGATCGGCGCAGCCCTCGGCGCCGGCGGCGGCAAAGGCTCCCGCGCCGTCGCCTCCTACGACGAGGACACCACCTCCATGGGCGCCGAAGCCGCCCGTGCCGCCCTCGCGGCCGCGCCAGCCGACTCTGCCCCGCGGGCGCTCTACTTTGCCACCGCTGAGCCCGCCTACCTCGACAAGACCAACGCGACGGCGATCCACGCCGCCCTCGGTCTCGACCCCGCCGTCTTCGCCGTCGACATGGTCGGCGCCGTGCGTTCCGGCGCCGGTGCGCTTCGTGCCGCGATCGACGCCGCCCAGCCTACACTCGCTGTCCTCTCCGACATTCGCACGGGCCTCCCCGGTAGTGCCGACGAGGCGAGCGGCGGCGACGGCGCGGCCGCCTTCCTCTGCGCCGACTCCCCCGCCGTCATCGCCGAGTACGTCGGCGGCTCCGCCGTGAGTGCCGAGTTCCTGGAGCGCTGGCGGGCTCCGGGCGACCTCGCCTCACGCGTCTGGGAGGAGCGCTTTGGCGAGCACGTCTATGTGCCGCTCGCTCGCCAGGCATGGGAGCAGGCCCTCAAGACCACGGACCTCTCCCTCGAGCACGTCGACCACCTGATTGTCACCGGCCTCCACCAGCGGGCGGCGCGCGCGGTGGTCGCCGCCTCGGGCGTTCGCAGCGAAGCGGTCGCCGACGACCTGGCCACCACCCTTGGCAACACCGGCACGGCCCATGCCGGCCTTCTTCTGGCCGACGTCCTCGACCGCGCCGAGCCAAACCAGGTGATCGCTGTCGTCCTGCTCGCCGACGGCGCGACGGTCATGCTGCTGCGCACGACCGAGGCGCTCGCCGCCTACCGCCGCGCGAGCACCGTGCAGAGCCAGATCGCGGCGGGCAAGCCCGGGCTGAGCTACGCCAAGTTCCTCACCTGGCGCGGCATGCTCAGCCTCGAGCCACCGCGCCGCCCGGACCCCGACCGGCCAGCCGCGCCTCCTTCCTTCCGCTCGGATCCCTGGAAGTTCGGCTTCTCTGCCAGCCGTTGCCGCCGCTGTGGTACCCGCCATCTGCCGCCCCAGCGCGTCTGCATCCACTGCCATGCCGTCGATCAGATGGACACGGAGCGGCTTGCCGACGTGCCCGCGACAATCGCCACGTTCACGATCGACCGCCTCGCCTATTCGCCCAGCCCGCCGCTCGTCGCTGCCGTCGTCAACTTCGACGGCGGCGGTCGCTTCAACTGCGAAATGACCGACGTCGATCCCGACCAGGTCGCCATCGGCCAGCGGGTCGAAATGTCGTTCCGTCGGCTATACACTGCGGAGAACGTTCACAACTACTTCTGGAAGGCACGCCCCGTCCGCCAGCCGGCCTGATCCGGCGGCGGACCCGGCACGGAGGGTCGGTATCATGGCATCCAAGGGCATCTGCGATCGCGTCGCCATCGTCGGTATGGGCTGCACGCCCTTCGGCGAGCACTGGGACAAGAGCGTCGACGACCTCCTCGTCGACGCCGCCACCCAGGCCATCGACTCCGCCGGCGTCAACCTGCAGGACATCGACGCCTTTTGGCTCGGGACGATGGGCTCCGGTGTCAGCGGTCTCACCCTCTCACGGCCGCTCAAGATCGACTACAAGCCCGTCAGCCGCAACGAGAACATGTGCGCCACCGGCTCCGAGTCCTTCCGAAACGCCTGCTACGCCGTCGCCTCCGGCGCTTACGACGTCGCCATGGCAATCGGTGTCGAGAAGCTGAAGGACTCGGGCTTCTCCGGCCTCGTCACCGCGGCGCCGCCCAACGATGGGACCATCGCCGCCACCACCGCGCCGGCCAACTTCTCCCTCCTGGCCCCCGCCTACGCGAGCAAGTACGGCGTTCCAATGGACCAGCTGAAGCAGGTCATGACCCGCATCGCCTGGAAGAACCACCACAACGGCGCGCTCAACTCCCGGGCCCAGTTCAAGAAAGAGGTGCCAATGGAGACGATCGCCGCCTCGCCCCTCGTCGCCGGCCCTCTCGGCATCTTCGACTGCTCCGGCGTGAGCGACGGCTCGGCCGCCGCTGTCGTCGTCCGCGCCGAAGACGCCCACAAGTACACCGACCACCCCCTCTACGTAAAGGCGCTCAGCTTCGTCGCCGGCCCCGCCCGTGGCCCCCTCGACCCCGACTACGACTACACCACCTTCGACGAGTGCGTGGCCGTCGCCAAGGACGCCTACAGCCAGTGCGGCATCACCAACCCGCGCGAGCAGCTCGCCATGGCCGAGGTCCACGACTGCTTCACCCCGACCGAGCTCGTCCTCATGGAAGACCTCGGATTCTCCGCGCGCGGCAATGGCTGGAAGGACGTCCTGGCAGGCACTTTCGACCTCGAAGGCGAGCTCCCCGTCAATCCCGACGGCGGGCTCAAGTCCTTCGGTCATCCCATTGGCGCCAGCGGCCTGCGCATGCTCTTCGAGTGCTGGCTGCAGCTCCGCGGCGAAGCCGGCCCGCGCCAGATCAAGAACAGCAAGAAGCTCGCGCTGACGCACAACCTCGGCGGCGCGCCGGGCAACTGCGTCTCGTTCATCTCCGTCGTCGGCAGCGAGCCGGGGCTGTAGCACCGGCCGTGGGAGTTTGCCGCCCCCGCGGGGGTGCTGGCGTGACCGCTCGCCCATGCCGCTACACTGGTGGACATGACCGCTGAAGCCTCTCCCGCCGGCGCGTCCGCGCCCCCGCCAACCCGCGAGCCCGTCGTCGCGGTCCTCTACACCAGCGCCCCGACCGTCATTCCCGACATCGCGCGGGCGATGGCGCTCGCCCGGGCCTGGCAGCACCTGCCGGCGACCAGCGAGACGCTCCTCAAGGTCAACATCAGCTGGCAACACTACTATCCCGGCTGCAGCACAAGCCCCTGGCAGCTCGACGGCGTCGTCCAGGCACTCCGCGCCGCCGGCTACGATCGCATTCGTCCCGTCCAGAACGGCACCGTCGTCGTCGATTCCCACCAGGGTGAGAAGGGAAACAAGCACGACCGCGTCTTCGCGCGTCACGGGCTGCACAGCGTCCACCTGCAGGACCGCGGCGCCCGCTGGGTGCCCTACGCCCCAAAAGGAAAGATGCTCGTGCTCGACAGCATCTTTCCCGACGGCAACGAGATCCCCGAAGCTTTCCTCGGCACCAACATCGTTCATCTGCCCACGCTCAAGACGCACGTCTTCACAACCATGACGGGGGCGATGAAGAACGCCTTCGGCGGCCTCCTCAACAACCGCCGCCACTGGACGCACTCCGTCATCCACGAGACTCTCGTCGATCTCCTGCGCATCCAGCAGGAGATCCACACTGGCCTTTTCGCCGTCATGGACGGGACGATTGCCGGCGACGGCCCCGGGCCCCGCGCGATGCGTCCACACGTCAAGAACGTCATTCTCGCAAGCTCCGACCAGGTCGCGATCGACGCCACCGCCGCCAGGATGATGGGCTTCGACCCCCTCAGCATCCCTTTCATCCGCCTCGCCCACGAAGCGGGGCTAGGCTGCGGCGACCCGGCCGAGATCATCGTCGAGGGGCTGGACGTCTCCGGTGTCAACTTCGGCTTTTCCGGGGACGAAGACACCTTCGCCAGCAAATGGCAGAAGCAGATCTACTGGGGGAAGCTGCACCGTTTCGAGAAGTTCCTCCTCCGCACCCCCCTCGTCCCCTGGAGCTACTTCGCCAGCAACGTCTACCACAACTGGTACTGGTACCCGCTGTTCGGCAAGCGTCGTATTGGCCAGATGATGAACACCGAATGGGGCCAGCTCTTCCGCAGCTATTGACCGGGCCACCGCAGGAGCAAGACGCAAAGCCCTTCAGGCTGATGGTCCCCCGTCGGTGCGCGGCGCGTCCCGTGTGTTCTGCCTCACACTGCTGCCGGGCGGACCATTGACGCGCGTCGCGGCGGGCTCGAATCCTGTTTGTACGATTCCATGACAGGAGCGTCCCCATGACCGTCCGGCCGCCCGACGAGATCCGCAAGCAGGTTTCGAAAGCCTACGCCAGCCGCGTTCGTCCGCTGCTCGAAGAGGAAACCGTTCCACTGATAGACACTGGCTGCTGCGCGCCCGCATCCGGCACCGCCGCAGGCTCCTGCTGCGGTGACCCCGCTGGTCAGCCCGAGATCACAAGCATCGCCCGCCTCTACGCTGAAACTGACGTCAGCGACCTCCCCTCTACCGTAACCGATGCCGCCTTTGGCTGTGGCAACCCGACCGCCATCGCCGCCCTTCGGCCCGGTCAGGTTGTCCTCGACCTCGGTGCGGGTGGGGGCATCGACTGCTTCCTCGCGGCCAGAATGGTCGGCCCGAGCGGCCGCGTCTACGGCGTGGACATGACCCCGGAAATGGTCGCCCTGGCGCGCAAGAACGCAACGAAGGTGGGCGCGACGAACGTCGAGTTCCGCCTCGGCGAGATCGAGCATCTGCCCGTCGAGAGCGACACAATCGACGTCGTCATCTCAAACTGCGTCATCAATCTTTCGCCCGACAAGGACCAGGTGTTTCGCGAAGCCTTCCGCGTCCTCAAGCCCGGCGGTCGCCTGCAGGTGTCAGACGTCGTCTGGACACGGCCCGTGCCGGAGAGCGTCAGGGGCGACATGGAGAAATGGGCCGGCTGCGTTGCCGGGGCGCTCCGCGAAGAAGAGTACACGGCGAAGATCGCCGCAGCAGGTTTCGTGCGCGTCGAGTCGCGAGCCACCCCGTACCCGGGGGGCCAGGGCATCGCCTCTGCCAGCGTCGTTGCCGAGAAGCCGAAGGTGTGACGCCCGACCGCGCGTCAGGGCGGGTGGGACCGCTCGGGGGAAAGCCAGAGCATCGCTCCACGGCACTCCACCCTCCCCACTCGCCACAAAGCTCCTGACCGCCCCCACGGCCCTATAATCGGGGGAAAAGGGGCGGGGCCTGGGCATGCGTACTGTCATCCTCGCCACGCGCCACGCCGACCTCGCCCGCTTCGAAGCGCCGCTCGCCCAGGCAGGTTTCGCCGTGAAACCGCTTGCTCCCGACCGGCTGGCCGAAGGCGAGCCCGCCGAGCGCGCCGACGCCGTCCTGCTCGACGTCCGGGACACCTCCCCCTCCACCTCCGCCAGCCTGGCTGCCGCCTGCGCCGAGCGCGACGTCGTCGTCGTCGCCCTCGTTCCCGAGGAGGATCTCGACCGCGTCACCGCTGACCTCGCGGTGGACGACTTCGCCCTTGTCACCGTCGGGGGCCCGGAGCTCGTCCGGCGCATCGCTCGCGCCCTCTGGCGCCGCCACGGTATCGACAGCGAGAACGGCGTTCATTGCGGTGCGCTGATGCTCGACCTCTCGAATTACCGCGTCACCGTCGAGGGCGAAACCCTTGTCCTCACCTTCAAGGAGTACGAGCTCCTACGCTTCCTCGCTATGAACGCGGGCCGCGTCTTCACGCGCGAGCAGCTCCTCAACCGCGTCTGGGGTTACGACTACTTCGGCGGTGCCCGCACCGTCGACGTCCACATCCGCCGTATCCGTTCGAAGATCGAGATTCGAGGCCACTCTTTCATCGAGACGGTCCGCAACGTGGGCTACCGCCTCGTTGCCGACGCGCGCAAAGAGAACCCGGAGCCGTAGAGAGCGCCGCCTTCCCGACAAGACTCGGTAACGACGTTTGTCCGCGAACCTGCATACCCGCACGCGCCCCGCAGATGCCGCTACGACGCCCCATAACGTCCTAATGGAAGCAACCCAGATCAGGAGGCCCGGCGATGGTCCAGGCCCGGCTCAACTCCCGGCTCGTGCGCGTTGTCGCACTGCCCCTCCTCCTCTTCGTCCTCGGTGTCGCTGCCTGCAGCAGCAGCAAGGCGCCCGCCACCGTCCCAGCGCCCGGCGGTGGAGGCGACGCCGCTCCCTCCTCGGCCCAGGGAGCGGGACCGTCCGCCGGCTTCCGCGAGGTCGTCCAGCAGGTCATGCCCGCCGTCGTCCAGGTCACCAACGAACAAAGCGTGGCCAGCCCGGCCGGCGGCTCCGACGTCCCCGCCGGCGTCGGCTCCGGCGTTATCTACGACTCCCAGGGCCACATCCTCACCAACGCCCACGTCGTCGAGGGTGCCGACCATCTGAAGGTCTCGCTGCCCGACGGCCGCTCCTTTGACGCGAAGCTACTCGGCGCTGACACCCAGACCGACCTCGCCGTCCTCTCCATCAACGGCTCCAACCTCCCGGTCGCCAAGCTCGGCGACTCCACCAGCCTGCGCCCCGGCGACTGGCTCATCGCCGTCGGCAACGCCCTCGCGCTGCCCGGCGGGCCCACCGTCACCGAAGGCGTCGTCAGCGCCCTCGGACGGACTATCCAGGAGCCCGCGAGCGACGGCGGCCCCGGCCCCTTCCTGTTCGGCCTAATCCAGACGAGCGCCCCGATAAACCCCGGCAATTCCGGTGGCGCCCTCGCCAACACTGCAGGTGAGGTCGTCGGCATCAACACCCTGGTCGCCGGCCAGGCCGAGCCCGGTGTCCAGGCCGAGGGCATCGGCTTCGCCATCGCCATGAACACTGCCAGGCCGATCGCCGACCAGCTCGTCGCCCACGGCAAGGTAACCCACGCCTACATGGGCGTCAGCTACGTGCCCCTTACGCCCGCTATCGCCAGCCAGTTGGGCACGACCGAGAAGGCCGGCGCCGTCGTCACCGACGTCGTCTCCGGCGGCCCCGCCGACAAGGCCGGTGTCCAGCCGCGCGACGTGATCACCAAGATCGACGGCAAGGCCCTCGACAGCGAGTCGGCCCTGGCGGAGGCGATCGCCGCCCACAAGCCGGGGGACACTGTCACCGTCAGCGTGGTCGGCGGCTCCGGGAGTCGCGACCTCAAGGTGACCCTCGCCGAGCTCCCGCAGTAGGCCCGTCAACCGCCAATGCGTTGCTGGCGCTTCGTCTCCCCCTCCTCCCCGTTCACGCCCCCTTCCAGGGGAGTCGCCGGGGAGGGGTTGTTTGCGCGACCCTCGCGCGCGACGGCCGCCTCAACGTCGCGCTGCCGCCGCCAGGCGTCGAGGGAGTCGTCGTGCCACTGCTCGTCCCGGGAGGCGGTCACCGTCTCACGCTTCGAAAGACGCCAGGCGACGACCGCGCCGCCGATCATGAGCACGGTCAGAAGAATGGAAAAGATAGCCATCGCGGCCAGTGTGCTCCCCGCGGCGGGCAAGGGCCAGTAAGCCCCTACCGGCGATCTCGGCCTCCCTCGCCCTCGCTCTCGCGCTCTTCCATCACCTGCTCCAGCCGGTACTGCTCATGTGCTGCGACCTCGTTGCGGTCGTCCACGTTGGCGCTGCCGATTGGCTGGAGGACGTCTTCCTCCGGTCCCTCGAGGCGGCGCAGCAGCTCGTCGCGGCGCGTCGTCCGCACGCTGATCGCCTTGCTATGCCGCGGGTCTGGCCGCCCGGATGGCTCGTCCAGCCCTTTCGCCTCGTCGTTCACTTCACTCATGCTCCCACCATACCGTCCGCGCCGAGGCATTCGGCGTTCCGCTGAACTGTCTGTAACGCCGCCGCGAGCACCCCTCAGGGGCCGCGACGCCGGCGCAACGCCAACCGCCCTCACCGCCCCCAACCCCTATACTGTTTCCGTGTCGAGGGCGACCAGCGCGCGGCCCACGAGCCACCTGTGCGGCAGCCGCCTCTCATCGTCCCTGGCTGCCCGATGAGCCTGGCGCCCGATCGGGTCTTCGCTTCAATCGCGGGGCTGGTGGGGAACACGCCGCTCGTTGAACTGCGCAGCCTCTCCCCTTCGCCCGACGTTCGCCTCTTCGCCAAGCTCGAAGCGCAGAACCCGACCGGCTCCATCAAAGATCGCGTCGTCCTGCGCATCCTCCGCTCGGCCCGCGCCAGCGGCGCCCTGCGGCCGGGTCAGCGTATCGTCGAAGCCTCCACCGGCAACACTGGCGTCTCCGTTGCCATGTTCGGGCGTCTGCTCGGTCATCCGGTCGACGTCTGCGTGCCCGAGAGCGTCTACCCGGAGATCGAAGCCCTGCTGGCGGCCTACGGCGCCCGCATCCGCCGTGTTCCGCGCCAGGCCGGCATCAAGACGGCCATCGAAGTCGCCCGCGTCGTCGCGGCCCAGGAAGACGCGTTCCTGCTCGATCAGTTCGGCAGTGCCGAAAACGCCCGTGCCCACTACGAGACGACGGCCGCGGAGATCCTGGCCGACCTCCCGCGCGTGGACGTCCTCGTCGCCGGCATCGGCACCGGTGGCACCATCAGCGGTGCCGGCCGGCGTTTGAAGGAAGCCAACCCCGGCTGTCACGTCCTCGGCGTTGAGCCTCGCCTGGGTGTGCACGTGCAGGGCCTCAAGTCGCTCGAGGACGGCTTCATCCCGCCCGTCCTCGAAGAGACGGTCCTCGACGGCAAGATTATCGTTGGCAACCGCCACGCCTTCTCCCACGCGCGCCGCGCCATGCTGGCCGAGGGCATCTTCGGCGGCATCAGCTCAGGCGCCGTCCTTCACGCCGCCATGCGCGCCGCTACCCGCATTCCCCGCGGCAACGTCGTCATGATCTTCGCCGACGGCGGCTGGAAGTACCTGGGCACAGACCTCTGGTCGAGCGACGACCACGACCCCGCCATCGAAGCCCATGAGGACCCGCTCGACGACGTCCTCTGGTGGTAGCCCCTTACTGCGCCTTGGGCAGGTCCGCCGGCACCCGTACCGTCGCCCCCACGCCAAGCCCGTGGCGCGCGAACCAGCCCTGGTTCACCTCGAGCACCATGCGGTATGGGCGTGCCGGCGTCAGCACCGTCTCGTCGAGCGGCTTGCCCTCCCGCACCTCGAGCACCGTGCCGTCCGCTGCCAGATAGGCGATCGTCAGCGGCACGTATGTGTTCTTCATCCAGAAGCCAACGGTTACGTCAGTGGGGAAGAGGAAGAGCATCCCCCGGTCTTCCTCCAGCGATTGGCGGAACATCAGCCCCTGCTCCCTCGCCTTCTCCGTCGTCGCTAGCTCCACCTGCAGCCGCTCGCTGTGGCCGCCGCCCTCGACGGCGATTGTGCGCGCCGGCGTCAGCGTCGTACTTCCGTCGTCGCCGCAGGAGCAGGCAACCATCGCAAAAAAGACCAGGAATGTACGGAAGAAGCCCACAGCGAGAGCGTAGGCTGCCCTGTCGCAGGCGACAATCGTCCACGACGCCTCTCGCACACGTTCGTCGCCTGCCGCTCCAGTTTGATAGCCGCCGGCAACCCCCGCCTCCCTACGATCGAACGCATGACAGATTCCGGAGGTACGCATGCCGGCAGATAGGGACACAAACTACGAACAGCGCAGCGGCTCTCGCCAGGACTACCGCCACCGCGGCGGTTACGACCCCGAGAGCGACGACTGGCGCGGCGACGACTGGCAGCGCGAAGGCCGCGGTCGCGGCTGGTACGACCAGGAGAGCGGCCGCTCGTGGGGGTCCGGCCAGGACTGGCCGCGCGATCGCACGCCCCAGCGCGAGTGGCAGCGGGGTGCCTCCGGTGACTACGAGGGCTGGCAGGACCGTGAGCGCGGCGGCTGGGCTCGCTACGGCCGCGGCGGCGAAGGGGGCGGCTACAGCGGCGGCTATGGAGAAGGCGGCTATGGGCGCCGGGGCACACCGGGCATGCAGACCCCGGCCTGGCGCCGCGAAGGCCGCGACTACGGTTCTGAACGATTCGGCGGCGACAGCTACGGCGAAGCCGGTCGCGGCATGGGCGGCAGCGCTTCCACCTACTACGGGCCGTACACGGGACGCGGACCGCGCGGCTACCATCGCGCCGACGAGCGCGTTTGCGAGGACGTCTGTGAAATGCTCAGCCGCCATGGCGGCGTGGACGCCTCCGACATGGCGGTTCATGTCGAGGATGGCGAAGTGACGCTCAGCGGCACCGCCCGCGACCGCTGGCAGAAGCGCATGGCCGAGGACGCCGTCGAAGACGTTCCCGGTGTTCGCGACGTCCACAATGAGCTCAAGGTCCATACCGGCGGCGCCTCCGCGGGCGGCATGGGCAGCATGGCCAACCAGAAGGGCATGACCGCCACCGGGAGGGAGATGACCGGCCAGCAGATGATCTCCGGCCAGCCGGTCTACGCCCTGGACGGCACCATGGTCGGCACCGTCAAGGACGTCGAGGCCGGCCGCTTCAAGGTCGACGCCCCGATGCGGCCCGACTACTGGCTCGGCCGCGACGCCGTCGCCTCCATGGGCCGCGACGGTGTCACCCTCCGCGCCAACGAGGGCGACCTCGGCCAGTACCGCCGGGACGACGCCTAGCAGGCGTCCGCCCCCGCCCTCTGCCGAAGCCCGGTCCGGCCAGCCACGCCGTCGGACCGCACTCCGGCCGGCGTACCCGCGCGCCGGCGCAACCTCGCCCCCCGCCCAGCGACAACGGACGTCAGGGCGTTTCCGTTGACTGCCCCTCTCCCGCTCTCTAGGATGCGGCGCTGGCCGCCCTGCGGCCGCACCCGGAGAGGGATGATGCAAAAAGTCGTCCGTACCGTCTGTCAGGCCTGCCACATCGAATGCGGTGTGCTGGTCCATCTGCAGGACGACAAGATCGTCCGCACGACCGGCGACCCGGCGCACCCCGACACGAGAGGCTTCGTTTGCCTCAAGGCCCATGCCCAGCCCCAGTTCCTCGACCACCCCGACCGCTTGAAATACCCGCTCAAGCGCGTCGGGGAGCGCGGCAGCGGCCAATGGCAGCGGGTGTCATGGGATCAGGCGCTCGACGAGATCGCCGCCAGACTCACGGAGATCCGCGACCGCCATGGTCCGACGGCCATCGGCACCCTCCACGGCACCGGCCCGCGCCCGTCGCTCATGTCCACGCACGCGCTCGCCAGCGCGCTGGGCAGCCCCAACGTCGTCAGCGTCGACGTGCAGATCTGCTTCGTGCCCTCCCTCACCGCGCAGTTCTCCACCTGGGGCGCCCAGATCCTGATGGACTCCGGGCCCGACTACCTGAACTCCGACTGCATCCTTGTCGTCGGCGGCAACCCGCTCGTCTCCCATCCGCCCCGCGGCATGGACATTCTCGAAGCCAAACGCGCGCGCAAGGCAAAGCTCATCGTCGTCGACCCCTATCGCAGTGAGCTTGCCGCCCGCGCCGATCTCTGGCTCCGGGTCCGGCCCGGCACCGACGCCGCCCTCATCCTCGCCATGACGCGCCTCATCGTCGACGAGGGCCTCTACGACCGCGACTTCGTCGATCGCTGGTGCTACGGCTTCGACGAGCTGCGCGACAGCCTCACCGAATACTCGGTCGAGGCCGCCGCCCGCATCACGTCCGTGCCCGCCGACCTCATCCGCGAGGCGGCGCGCCAATATGCGACCACCAAGCCGGCCGCCCTCCACCAGCGCGTCGGCGTCGAGCAGAACGTCAACTCCACGCAGACGGTCCGCGCCATCGCCAACATGGTGGCCCTCACCGGCAACGTCGACGTCCCCGGCGGCAACCTCCTGCCCGCCCACGGCGGCGGTGGAGGCTTTCCCCGCCTCTCGCCGGAAGTCGAGTGGCAACGCGTCGGCGCCAGGGAGTACCCGCTCACCCTCGGCCCCGAATCGCCCATGCCCATGGTCTTCGGCCCGCTGGGTCACGACGCGATCCGCGATGGCAGGCTCAAGGCTGTCTTCTGCGCCGGCGGCAACCCCGTCATCCTCATGCAGAACTCCCGTGAACTGCGCCAGTCGATGCTGGAGAAGCTCGACCTGCACGTCGTGGCCGACTTCTTCATGACCCCGACCGCCGCCATCGCCGACTACGTGCTGCCCGCGGCAACCTGGCTCGAACGAGACGACTTCTGCGGCGCGCTGCACATGAAGTCGTTCAGCATCCGGCAGAAGGTCGTCGAACCGGTCGGCGAAGCGCGCCACGACATGGACATCGTCATCGACCTCGTAAAGCGCATTCCCTGGGCCGACCGCAAGCACCTGCCCTGGGACAGCGTCGAGGAATTCAACGAGGCCTCCGTCAAGGGGTTCGGCCTGACCTTCGCCGAGGCGAATGAGCAGGGCTACATCCCCCGCCACCTGCGCTACAAGAAATACGAGCAGGACGGCTTCGCCACGCCAACGAGGAAGGTCGAGCTCTACGCGACGCGCTTCGAGAAGTACGGCTACGAGCCGCTGCCGTCATACCGCGAGCCGCCGGAAAGCCCCGAAAGCGCCCCCGACCTCGCCGCCGACTACCCGCTCATCCTCTATACCGGACGGCGGCCCATCGAGTACTACCACTCCCAGCAACGGCAGATACCATCCCTGCGCAGGCGCGCCCCGGAAGCGCTGCTGGAGATTCACCCCGACACCGCCGCGCAGTTCGGCGTCGGCCAGGGCGATTGGGTCTGGCTCGAAACCCCGCAGGTCCCCGACGAGCGCGTACGCTTCAAGGCCAGTCTTACCACCGCTGTCGCCCCCGGCATGGTGCACGCCGGCGTCGGCTGGTGGTTTCCCGAAAAGCCCGGGCCCGACTACGGCTGCTTCGACTCGAACGTCAACGTCGTCCTGAGCGACGGACCGCCGCGCGAGGCGATCTGCGCCTCGGCGAGGACGCGGGGCACGCTCTGCCGCGTCTACAAGTAACCCCGCCCCCGTGCTGGTCGGCCTCGCCTAAGTGGGCCGTCAGCTAATTGTTACCCAGGCGGAACGTCTCCCCGTCGTCCTCGTCTTCCTCGTCCTCGT
>JADLBJ010000056.1 GCA_020847765.1 Dehalococcoidia bacterium | reverse complement strand
TGGTGGCCACAGACCTCGCCCCAGGCAGCGGGCCGTGGCGAGGCTTGTGGGTGCAGCGGCGGACCAGGCTGCCGCGGACGGGGGTGGGATACGCAGCCTACCGCGCTCGGCCGCCGAGAGAACCGCGCGTCGTGGCACGCGCTACGCCTCGGCGCGGAGGTACTGGTAAAGGGTCTCGCGGCTGATGCCGACCTCGCGGGCCAGTCGGGCCTTCGGCTCACCGGCTTGCGCTCGTTGGCGCAGGATGCCGATCTCCGCTGGCGAGAGTCGCTTCTTGCGCCCCCGATAGACGCCCCGCTGCTTCGCCAGGGCGATCCCCTCGCGCTGGCGCTCGCGGAGCAGGGCGCGCTCGAACTCGGCGAACGCCCCCATGACCGAGAGCAGCAGCGTCGCCATCGGCGAGTCGTCGCCGGTGAACGCCAGCCCCTCCTTCACGAACTCGATGCGGACCCCGCGCCGGGTGAGATCCTGGACCAGGGCGCGCAGGTCGTCGAGGTTGCGGGCGAGGCGGTCCATGCTGTGGACCACCACGGTGTCGCCGTCGCGGGCGAAGCGGAGCAGCGCCGCGAGCTGGGGGCGCTGGACGTCCTTGCCGGAGGCGCGGTCGGCGAACAGGCGGTCGACGGCGACCCCCTCGAGCTGGCGATCCGGGTTCTGCTCGAAGCTGCTGACCCTGACGTAGCCGAGGCGCTGGCCGGGCACGGGCTCACCCCCGCGAAAGTGTCAGGGTAGACTCTATGACCTGCCGCGCACAGTGTCAAGAAAACCGCCAGAGGACCCTATCTTGACGCCCAGCGGTGGCAACGCCTGACGTCCAGGTGGGGTATACCCCACCTGGACATTGCCGCGAGGATCTGCACGGCATCGGAGCGCGTAGCGTCTTGAAACGTGAGCGGGGCCGCCTCCTATACTCGGCCCGACGGCTCGACCGCTCCAGGACTGGGGTGTGCGCTATGGGCTGCCCGGCGTGTGGGGCAGAGAATCCAGTCGCGGCGAAGTTCTGCCAGGAGTGCGGATCTCCGCAGCCGCGTCGCTGCCCAGCCTGTGGCCACGACGTCGGCGCAACGGCGAAGTTCTGCCCTGAATGCGGCGAACGGCTCGGCGGGGCAACGCCCCGCCGACTGGCGCCCTCGCAGCCGGCAGCCCCCCAGGCCTACACGCCGCGCCACCTGGCCGAGAAGATCCTGGCCGGCCGCGACGCGTTGGCGGGCGAACGCAAGCAGGTGACGGTGCTCTTCGCAGATGTCGTTGGTTCGACGGAGTTGATCCGCGACCTCGACCCCGAGGATGCCCAGCACCTCCTGGACGGGGTGGTGGCGCGCATGATGGACGCCGTCCACCGCTTCGAGGGGACCGTCAGCCGGGCGATGGGCGACGGGATCATGGCCCTGTTCGGCGCTCCGCTGGCGCACGAAGACCACGCCCTGCGCGCTTGCTACGCCGCGCTGGCCATGCTCGAGGCTGTCCGCGTCCATGCCGACGAAGTACGCCGGACGCACGGCGCCACCATCCAGATCAGGGTTGGCCTCAACAGCGGCGAGGTGATCGTGCGGCTGATCTCGGACGACCTGCACATGGACTACACCGCCCTCGGCCCGACGGTCCACCTGGCGTCGCGTCTGGAAGGGCTCGCCAACGCCGGTACCGCGCTGCTCGGCCCCGCCACGCTGAAGCTTGTCGACGGGCTCGTAGAAACCCGGCCCCTGGGGGCGGTCGAGGTCAAAGGACTCGAGCGGCCGCTGCCGGTCTACGAGCTCGTGGGGCCGGGGGCGGCCCGTACCCGCTTGCGAGCCGCCGCCGCGCGCGGCCTGACACCCTTCGTGGGGCGCGACGATGAGGAGACGGTGCTCGCGCGGGCGTTGGAGCGCGCACGCGGAGGGCGGGCGCAGGTGGTGGCGCTGGTCGGCGAGCCGGGGGTCGGCAAGTCGCGCATGGCCTGGGAGGTCGCGCGCTCGCCCGGTACGGCGGACTGGCTGGTGTTGGAAGCGGAATGTGTGTCGCACGGCAGCGCGAGCCCGTACCTGCCGATCATCGGCCTCCTGCGGCGGTATGTCGGCATCGAAGCGGCGGACGACGCCCACGCGAGCCGCGGGAAGATGGCCTCGAAGCTCTCCACGCTCGATCGGGCGCTGGAGTCGTGCCTTCCGCCGCTGCTGGCGCTCCTCGATGTGCCGGTCGAAGACGGCGACTGGCAGCGGCTGGATCCGTCGCAGCGGCGACGACGGATCCACGAGGCCGTGAAATGGGCGCTCCTGCGCGAGGGGCGAGAACGTCCTCTCCTGATGGTCTTCGAGGATCTGCACTGGATCGACGAGGAAACCCAGGCACTCCTGGATGACCTGGTGAATAGCTTGCCGACGGCGCGTGTCGTGTTACTCGTCACCTATCGGCCCGAATACGGCCACGAGTGGGGACGGAAGACCTACTACGACCAGATCCGCGTCGACCCGCTGCGGGAGACGAGCGCCCGGGCCCTGCTGGCCAGCCTGCTGGGCGACGACCCCTCGGTGGAGCCGCTGAAAGGACCGCTCGCGGCCTGGACCGAGGGCAACCCCCTGTTCCTCGAAGAGAGCGTCCGCGCGCTGGCCGAGCTGCAGGTGCTGGCCGGGGAGCGGGGCGCCTACCGACTGCCGGCGCCGGTGGCGGGCCTCCCCATCCCTCCCACGGTGCACGCGGTCCTGGCATCCCGCATCGATCGCCTGTCGGCCGCAGATAAGGCGCTGCTGCAGATGGCTGCTGTCGTGGGGCGGGATGTGCCGGCTGCGGTGTTGCGGGCCATCGCGGGCCGCGATGAGGACGATCTGCGGCGGAGGATGGCGGCGCTCCAGGCCGCGGAGTTCGTCTACGAGGCACGCCTGTTCCCCGAACT
>JADLBJ010000233.1 GCA_020847765.1 Dehalococcoidia bacterium | reverse complement strand
GGCATTGCCATCTTCGGCCTGCTCACCGGCTTGGGCGTAGCCCTCTATCAGGCCAAGGTGGCACGTACCCATGCCGCCCGCGCCGAGCGCCGCTTCGGCGAAGTGCGCAAGCTGGCCCGGTCGATACTCCTCGAACACTATGAGTTGATTCGTGAGTTGCCAGGAGCCACCAAAGCCAAGGAGTCAATGGCCAAGGTTTCTCAGGAGTACCTCAACAGCCTCGCCGCCGAGGCCGATGACCCGGTCCTCATATTGGAGCTCGCCAATGCCTACCGCAGGCTAGCCGAAGTGCAGGGCGCCCCGGGGGAACAGAATCTGGGCCAGACAGTGCTTGCCACGGAGAACTTCCGCAAAGCCATCGGACTGCTCGACCGCCTTCCCGCCGGCGAGTGGAACAACCCCAAAGTGCTCGACTCCGCGGTCGCCTCCATGCGGCGGCTCGCGCGCCTGCTGCAGCATGAAGGCAAGTTGGAGGAGGCTGCGAAGCTGGTGGAGAGGCAGGTGAAGCTGGCCCGCGAATTATATGCCAGGGTCCCGGACAACCCCAACGTGGCCGTGCAGTACGTCACCGTCCACCGCGAGCTTGCAATCCTGGCCCTCCGTCGCGACGATGTCGCCGCCGCGGTGAAGTACGGCGAGGAGGCTCTCCAGGTAGCTTCGAGTGTAGTGGCCGCCAACCCGCATCCAATCGTCCAGGCGGAGCGCGTCAACATCTATCCCGTCTATGCCGATGCGCTCTGGAAGCAAGGTGACTTGCCGCGCGTAGAGAGGCTCTATGAAGACTTCCTCGCGTCAATGGGGCAATTGTCGGCCAGGAACCCGGACAACCGATACTTTGCCGGGCTGAAGCAATTCGGGCATTTCAGCCTCGGTCGGCTCCACTCCTCATTCCTGCGGCTCAACCTCGGCAATGCGGACAAAGCGGAGCGCAATTGTCGCATTTACCTCGATTGGTATCAGCGAGCCCTGCGAGCCGACCCCGCCAATGCCAGAGCCGGCGAGAACGTCATTCATGGATCGCTGTGCCTGGGCACAGCCGTGGCTATGCGCCGGCCACTGGCTGCACTGCCCTACCTGGAAGACGCCGTGCGTCGCGCGTACGATGAGGTCAAGCGCGAGAACACCTTGCGCACCCGCGAGATCCTCGCCTACACGCTGCTGGTCCTAGCCCAGGTGCAGTCTGAGGCCCGCAAGAATACGGACGCCAGGCTGAACTTCGAGCATGCGCTAGCCATTTACGACGCCATGGAGAACGAAGGCCGTTCCTCCGGCGAGGGCACCGATGCGATGCTCGCCAACCGCCAGTATGCCCGCCTCACACGTGACGCAGGGCGTGCCCGCAAGGCTGTCGGCATGGCTCTAAGTGACGGCCTGCCGCAGTCGATTGTCCATGCCGCCGAGGCCCGCGAGGTGCTGGCCGATGTCTCGCCCGCCGACCGCTGCACCGCCTTGCGCGAAGCCGCGGATCTGTGGACCAAGGCTCGCGCCCATGCCTTCACCGCGGCCCTCGCCGGGAAGCGTCTGCAAGAGCTTCCTTTGGGCGGCTGCGCCAAGCCTTGATAGACTGAAGATGGCCAAGCCAATGATCTCCATCGTCATTCCGATCCACAACGAAGAGCCCGCCATCCTCCCTCTGTACGACAGGTTGACCATCGTCATGGAAGGCCTTCGCAAGCCGTATGAGATCATCTTCGTGGACGATGCTTCCACCGACCGCAGCTTTGAGTTACTGGCCAACCTCGTCGAGACCGACGGCCGGCTCAAAGTCATCCGGCTGCGCCGCAACTTCGGACAAACCCCTGCATTGGCCGCGGGCTTCGATGAAGCACAGGGCGAGGTGATCGTATCGCTCGATGGCGACCTGCAGCATGCTCCGGAAGACATCCCGCTGCTGCTGGCCAAGATCGAAGAGGGCTACGACATCGCATCCGGATGGCGCAAGAACCGTATCGACAACGCAGTCACCCGCAAGATCCCTTCGCGCATCGCCAACTGGCTGATGGCCAAGGCAAGCGGAGTGCGCCTCCACGACTTCGGCACCACCTTCAAAGCCTACCGCTCCGAGATCATCAAGGAAGTGAACCTCTACGGTGAGCTGCACCGCTTCATTCCGGCGCTCGCCAGCCAGTAT
>JADLBJ010000232.1 GCA_020847765.1 Dehalococcoidia bacterium | reverse complement strand
GAGATCGTGGGCGCCAAGGTGGCGGCCATCCTGCTCGGCGAGCGCCCCGGGCTCGGGACGGGAGACGGTCTGTCCGCGTACCTCGTGCACGCGCCGAAGGTCGGCAAGAAGGACGGCGACCGGAACATGATGAGCAACATCCACGAGCGCGGCACACCGCCGGCGCAGGCCGGTGCGCGTCTCGCGGTGCTGACGGCCGCGATGATCGAGCAACGCACGAGCGGCGTCGCGCTGGATCTGTCGGGGCTCGTGGCGGAGCTCGGAGAAGCGGCGAGCGGCGGCTACCGCGCGCCCCAGGTGCGCGAGCGCCTGGTCGCGGTCGAGGAGTGACGATGCTGGAGCCGATCTATCCGACGGTGCTCTCGGTGCGGCGGATCCCGAACGCCGACGAGGCGGTCCTCCGCGCGTATGGCGCCGATCCGTCGCGGCATCGATCGCTCGGTCTCGTGACCGTCGACCAGGACGACCCGACGTACGTCGCGCTCGACGAGGCCACCAAGCACGCGCCCGTGGACGTCGTGTACGCGCGCAGCTTCTACGCGGGCAGCAAACACGCGAGCGGTCGATTGTCGGGTGAGATTCTCGGCGTGCTCGCCGGGGCGGATCCCGACGTCGTCGAGGAAGGCCTCAAAGCGCTCGTGCGCTGCCTCGAGCACGACGCGTGTTTCTACGATGCGGACGGCAAGGGCACGATTGCCGTCTTCCCGCACGTGATCTCGTCGCTCGGCCATTATCTGTCGGCACAATCGGGATTACCCGTCGGCGCGCCGATGGCCTATCTCGTCGCCCCGCCGATCGAAGCCGCCTTGGCGCTCGACGCCGCCCTCAAGTCGGCGGACGTGCGCGCGGTGAAAGTGTTCCCGCCGCCCACCGAGACCAACTACTCGGCTGCCTGGTTGTCCGGCGATCTGCCCTCGTGCGAGACCGCCGCCATGCGGTATGCGGAGATCGTGGTCGAGGTCGGTCTGCGCCCGCGCGAGGTCTGATCACCACGGATCGCTTCGCCTACGCACCCTGCCCGATCACGGCGGGGCGGGTGTCGTGTCCCAGAGGCGCGGGCGTGCGAGGTACGCGCGCGCGTCGGCGATCTCGTCGGCCGTCGCTTCGCGGTCCCACACCATCCCGAAGGGCGTGCCTGCGAGCACGCGTGCCGCGAGGGGCGCGATGAGCCCGACCACGAGCGCACCCTCTTCGCACGGGTCGTCCCGACGGACGTCGATCTCCGACAGATCGCGATCGGACATCGCGTCGCGCAGGGCGGCGAACGGGACGGAGCGGATGAAATCCCGGATCGCGAGCGGAGCGGGCAGGTCGCGTCCGAGCGCGTGCATCCCGTAGTCGAGGCCTTCTCGCGTCAGCCGGAACGGGAGGTCCACCACGAGACGCCCCCGGCTCTTTCGGAACGTGTAGCTGCCGTCCTGTCGCACGCGCACGTTGATGCCGGCGCCGTCGTCGAGCAGGAGCTTGGCGAACCAGTCGCGTCGGACGATGCGGCGCACGACCCACTTGGCGGGCCGCGGCATCGCGGCGTTTCGGCCGAGCCAGATGCCGGCGCGCAGGTCGCCCGGCAGGATGGGTGTCCCGGCCTCGAAGAGACGCTTCATGGTGGCCGCCGAGAGGTTGCCCACGGCCGCGAGCACGTCGTGTCGGTTCATCGGACGACGAGCGTCGCACGCAACGCGGCGGCGCGGGAGCGCTGACGCAACCGGCTACAATGACGCCGGTGGAAACGCTCGAACGATGGGCGCTCGAGCTCGTCACCACGACGTCTCTCGAAGAGAAGCTCGCGCCGGGTGCGCCGCCGAGCGCGCGAGAGCCGACCCGAACGTCGCGTGATCCGTCGCCGGGGCGCCCGCCGGAGCT
>JADLBJ010000055.1 GCA_020847765.1 Dehalococcoidia bacterium | reverse complement strand
TCAAGGATCCCCGCTATCCGTCATGGGACCAGCTGCTCGACGAGGCCCGCGAGCGTCGGTCATAAGCCTACCTGCTTGCTGCACCCTACACGATCCGACACTGGCCGACAGATCCAACCAACCGGCGCCCCCATCATTGAAGTGGAGGTGCCTATGGACATCCGCTTCTTCGTCACGCTGCCCGCCGACCGCTTCGACGAGCTCCGGGAGATCGCCGAGCGCGAACAGCGCGATCCCCGCCGCCAGGCGGCCGTTCTTCTTGCCAGCGCCATCGAATTAGCGGCGCGCTCCGTGCCGACCCCCCGGCAGCCGGAGGTCGCCGGTGCCCCGCGCTAAGCCCCCCGACCCACGAGACACGCTCGCCCGCGCACTCGCTCGCCTGCTCTACGCAATCGCACAAGAAAACGCCGGCACACCGCAGCCTGCGAAAACCTCGGTGCACCGGCGCTCAAGGAGAAAGCCGTGAAGCTCCTTCCCCACCAGGATTGTACCCAGTTGACCGCGGAGTGTATACATCTGGACGATCTCGCCCCCGTCGTTGCCACGCTCCGCTGCTTCCTCACGCCGCGCCGGGCCCTCTGTGGCTGCCTCATCCTGCCCCTCGACGAGATCAACCTCCCAGCCTATGAACACCACTTCCATCATGCGAGAGCGGCCACCACCAAAACGGACGGCGACCAGACGGAAGGCGCGAGGTGACCGCCCTCCTTGCCCGCTACCACCGGCTCGCCCGCTCCGACGACCCCGACCAGCGAGCACTCGCCGAGCGCCAGCTGATTCGGCTGGAGCCGCGGTCCCGCTCGCCCCGGGCTTCATCTTCGTGGCGACACGTCCCGCTTGCGGACCTCTTCGCTGAGCTCAACGAGATCCATACTCGTGGCGACGACCGACTGGAGACGGGCCACGAGCCAGTCCACACTTCCCGCTCCGGTCGCTGCGTCGTCGTCGACCCAGCGCTCGGTCTCTGGTACTGCCGCTCCTGCCGCCGCGGTGGTGATGCCGCCAGCTTCCTCGCCGCCAGCCGCGACTGGTCCCGCCGTCGCGCCGAGCTGTGGCTCGTCCTTCAGTATGGGATGGGCGACCGTGTCGCTTGAGTTCCAACCAGTCAACGTCATTCGCCGCGGCGGCGCGTTCGTCGCTACGATCCGCGTCCTCGAAGACGGCGAGCTGATCGTCGCCGACACCGTCCGCCTCAACGACGCAGCCGCGCGTCGCTCCTTTCACGAGGATGTCCTGGCCCGCTGTCGCTCGGCCGCGCCCGACCTAGCCGACACCGAGCAGAAGCTCCTGAACCTGTTCGACCACGCCATCGAAGAGCAGGACGCAGACAAGAGCGGCGCCCGGCCCGCTTCGACGGCCACCCAACTCATCGAGTTGGCGCTCGATGCTGGGTGCATCCCCTTTCACACGCCCGACGGCCGAGCATATGTCACCCTGCCGGTCGGTTCCCACCATGAGCACTGGCCCCTCTCCAGCCAGTCGGTGCGCCGCTGGCTTCAGCGGCGCTACTACGACGGTCACACCAAGGTCCCCGGGGCGCAGGCCGTCGCCGATGCGCTCGGCGTCCTCGAAGGAAGGGCGTTCTTCGATGGTCCCTGCCACCCCGTCTTCACCCGCATTGGCGAGCATCAAGGTGATCTCTATCTCGACCTCGCCGACGACGCCTGGCACACCGTCCGGATCACCGCCGGCGGTTGGCAAGTGGTCGCCAATGCGCCGGTCCGGTTTCGCCGCACCCGCGGGATGCTCGCCCTTCCCGTACCACTCCCCGGCGGCGATCTCGACGCGCTGCGCCCCTTCGTCAACGTCGCCAACGACGATGGCTTCCGCCTGCTCGTCGCGTGGCTGCTCGGGGCGCTCCAGCCGCGCGGTCCCTATCCCGTCCTCGCCCTGCACGGTGAACAGGGAAGCGCGAAAAGCACCACCGCCCGCATCCTACGCTCCCTCGTCGATCCGAGCGTCGCACCGCTGCGCCGGCCCCCGCGCGACGAGCGCGACCTCGCCATCGCCGCCACCAATTGCTGGGTTGTCGCCTACGACAATCTGAGCCATCTGCCACCCTGGCTGTCGGATGCCCTCTGTTGCCTTTCCACCGGCGGCGGCTACACCACCCGCGCCCTCTTCACCGACGACGAAGAGGTGCTGCTCGACCTCCAACGCCCGGCACTGCTGACCGGGATCGAGGAACTGACCACCCGCGACGACCTCGCCGACCGCGCCCTCGTCCTCACTCTGCCCGCGATTGCCGACGAGGCGCGTCAGGACGAGCACGGCGTCTGGCAGCGATTCGAGGCCCTCCGCCCCGTCCTGCTCGGTGCGCTTCTGAGCTCCGCGTCGGCCGCGCTTGGCCGGCGCTCGACCGTCCTCCTCGATCGCCGGCCTCGTCTGGCCGACTTCGCGATCTGGGTCACCGCCGCCGAGCCAGCTCTCGCCTGGCAGCCCGGCGCCTTCCTCACTGCCTACGCCTCCAGCCGGGACGACGCCCTCGCCTCCACCATCGAAGCTTCGCCGATTGCCGCCCACGTCATCGCCTTCGTCGATGAGCACGACGGCAGCTGGTCCGGCACGCCGAGCGAGCTCTTTGCCGCGCTGGCCGGCCGCCTCGGCGACCGTCCGCCGCGCATCTGGCCCAGGAGCGCCAGCGCCCTCGGCAACGCCCTCGTTCGGCTTGCTCCGGCGCTCCGGCGCAACGGGCTGGACGTCCAGCGTTCCCGCTCCGGCCGCCGGCGCTCAATCACCATCAGAACGGCCACGCCGCCGCCCGTCATTCCCGTCACCACCGTCACACCCGCGCCGACCGGCCCGCTTCACGGCAGCATATCGAGTGACGGCGACGCCCCACACCGTGACACCAACGAACTGGAAGCGGCGACGCCGTCACCCACGCCGGTATCCGTGCGAGCGTCGGAGCGTCAGTATGACGGCGGTGACGGCGGTGATCGTCCTTCTCTCGACTGTCTGCTTGAGCTTGACGTTGCCGGCGCGGCGGTCCAGGTTGTCCGCCTGACCGATGCCGCCACGCTTACCGCCGCCCTCCCAGCGCTCTTTGCCGCCGAGATGATCGGCCTCGACACCGAGACCACCGGTCTCGATGCCCGCCACCACCGCCTCCGCCTCATCCAACTCGCCATCCCCGGGCGCGTCTTCATCGTGGACACGGATCGCGTCCCGCTCGATGGCCTCGCTCCTCTCCTCCGGGCGGCGCGCTGCATCACTGGCCATCACCTCCAGTTCGATCTCGCCTTCCTCGCCGCGGCCGGCCTGCCCGTCCCGCACGGCGACCGCCTCTTCGACACCTTCCTCGCCGCCCAGCTCCTGCGCGCAGGAACGGACGAGGGGCGCTGGCAGCAGTGCAGCCTCGCCAGGGTGGTCCGCCGCACCCTCGGTATCTCTCTGAACAAGGAAGCGCAGACGTCCGACTGGTCGGCGGCGCTCACCGACGCGCGGGTGCGCTACGCCGCGCTCGATGCCGCGGTCATCCTTCCTCTCGCCGAACGGCTGCGCGACGAGCTTGCGGAGGCCGATCTCGGCCGCGTCGCGGCGATCGAAATGCGCGCCCTGCCCGCGGTCGTCTGGCTTCAGGGCGCCGGCGCTCCCGTCGACATCGAGCGCTGGGCGGCCCTCTCCGATGGCGCCCTCGCCGCGCAACTGGGCATCGAGCGCGAGTTGACCGAGCAGTCGGCCACCGCCGACCTCCTCGGCGCGCCAACTGTTAGCTGGTCCAGCCCCGAGCAGGTCCGCCGGCTGCTGCGCCGCCGGGGCCTCGAGGTCGCCACCACCGACGAAGCAACTCTGCTCGCCGTCGCCGACCGGGACCACCTTGTCCCGCTGCTCCTCGCCTACCGCGAGGCCGCCCGCCGCGCCTCCGCCTACGGCATCGACTTCCTCACCCGCTACGTCGCCGATGGGCGCGTGTACGGCGGCTACCACCAGATCGGCGCGGCCACCGGCCGGATGTCGAGCGACAAGCCCAACCTCCAGAACCTGCCGCGAGAACGCGCCTATCGCGCGTGCATCCGCCCGCCCGAGGGCCGCTGTCTGGTCAAAGCCGACTACTCCCAGATCGAGCTCCGGATCGCCGCCGCCCTCACTCGCGACGAGCGTATGCTCGCCGCCTACGCTCGCGGCGAAGATCTCCACACCGTCACCGCGGCCGGCGTGTTGAGCATCCCGGTTGATGAGGTGGGCAGCACCCAGCGCCAGGCTGCCAAGGCGATCAACTTCGGCCTCACCTTCGGCATGGGCCACCAGCGCCTGCGCGACTCCGCTGCCCGCGACTACGGTGTCACCCTGACCGACGCCGAGGCACGGGCGTATCGGGAACGCTTCTTCGCAACCTACCCTGGCATTCGCCGCTGGCAGCGTGACCAAGTCGAGGGAGCGATCGACACGCGCACCCTTGCCGGGCGGCGCCGCCTCGCCGTGGAGAGCTTCACCGAGAAGCTGAACAGCCCGGTCCAGGGCACGGGCGCCGACGGGCTCAAGCTCGCGCTTGCTCTGCTCTGGGAGCGTCGACATGACTGCCCGTCTGCCGTGCCGGTCCTCGCCGTCCACGACGAAATCGTCGTGGAATGCGACGTTGCCGATGCTCGGCGCGCCGCCGAGTGGTTGACCGCCGCGATGCGCGATGGCATGAGCCAGCTTCTTGCCGATGTGCCGGTGGCGATCGATGTCACCATCTGCCGCGACTGGTCGGGAGCGCCGCTCGATCAGGAGGGAGCCGAATGAACCACCTTGCGACCACCGAGACCGGCCCGCTCGCCCGGTCGCTCGCCGATGCTTACCGGCAGCTGGTGGAGTTCCACCGCGACCAGCTCAAGACGACCTTCCCCGAGGCCGACGCGGCCGCCCGGCAGGCGACCGCCCACGACCTCGAGCGCCTGTCCGCCAAGGACCCGGGCGAGTTGTCCTGGTTCGACCTCAACCGCCTGGCCG
>JADLBJ010000231.1 GCA_020847765.1 Dehalococcoidia bacterium | reverse complement strand
CAGCGGCTGGCTGAGCAGCACCACGCCATCAATGCGCCCATCTCGCCGCAGTGGAACAGCTGCGACGACGCTATCCCCCTGGAAAGACACCGTTTCCTGGTTATTCAGTGCAGCCTGCACGTCTGGGTTGCTGCTCAGGTCGCGCAACCGGTCAGTTCCGGCACTATCGGACTCGACCAAGCCGTGTGCGTTCAGAATGCGCACGCGTGTGTCCAGGTCAAGACTGAGGCGAATGCCGCTGTTGCTCAGCGCATTCTGCGCCGGGTTGAGTGGGGCTGTGTTCTGAACTTGTAGCGAACCAGTGATGGACTGGACGCTGTTCGAAGCCGAAGGCAGTTGTGATTGCTGGACGTTGGCGAACGGTGCGCTGCTGCCAACAGGCAGCGCCTGGGCTGTGAGGCGCGCATGGATGAGCAGGCTCTCCTGTGCCGCCTGCACAAAGTAGTTCTGCACCAGTGAGAGCAGGACGAACGCGAGCAATGCTGTGGCGATGCTAATGACGAGCAGTTGGCTCAGCACCAGGCGGGTGGTCAAGCGCTTGAACATTTCACCATCTTCGTAGCCAGTTTAGCAGGAGTGTGTGGCAGGAATGTGGCAGAGGTGTGGCAAGCCTCACGCTCATTCCCCTCACCCGCGTAGCGCCCACTCCCATAAGGAGAGGGCCTTAGGCGCTAGGCCAGCTTATAGCCTACGTCGCGGACGGTGTGGATGAACTCCTGTTCAGGGGCGATTTCGCGCAGGCGGGCGCGCAGCCGCTTGATGGTGGAATCGACAGCGCGTGTGTCGCCATAATAGTCGTAGCCCCACACTTTATTGAGCAGTTCTTCACGCGTGAACACCTGGCCGGGGTGGGCCATCAGCAGGCGCAGCACGTCGAACTGGATGGACGTGAGTTCGAAGGGTATCGAACGCCAGGAAGCTTCGTGCCGCGCGAGGTCAAGGCGTAGACTGCCTGCTTGCAGAATATCCTGGGATGGTTGGGCAGCTGGGTGGGCGCGGCGCAGCACAGTCTTCACCCGTGCCATCAACTCGCGCACACTGAACGGCTTAACCACGTAGTCATCTGCACCCAGTTCCAGGCCGAGCACCCGGTCAAGCTCATCATCTTTGGCGGTGAGCATGATGATGGGCAGATCGCTGTGCTTGCGTAATTCGCGGCACACGTCCAGGCCGTCCATGCCAGGTAACATCAGGTCGAGGATGACGAGATCAGGCTGCCAGGTGCGAGCCAGTTCGAGCGCGCCTGGCCCGTCACGAGCAACGATGGGCGCATGCCCGGCCTTGCTCAGGTTGTAAGCCAGCATGTCCACGATGGCCGGTTCGTCATCGACGACGAGGATAGTACTCACGGTTGGCTCGTTAATAGCTCATCCCGATCAACTATAGAGTTGATCGGGATACAGCGGTGGGTAGACGGTTTTGAAGTCCTCCAACTGCCGCTACACGGCTTGCGACAGCGACTGGTTAGGGCTGTGCTCATTCATCGCTAAAGTAATCCTGATCGATACGCTTGACGACATAGCTTGCCACCTCGGTTACGCCAAT
>JADLBJ010000230.1 GCA_020847765.1 Dehalococcoidia bacterium | reverse complement strand
GTGGCCAAGGTCAGGCTGGTGGCGCACGACTGGGGTGCGGTGATCGGCTGGAACTTCTGCATGAGCTATCCGCAGCGCGTGGAGCGCTACGTCGCGTTGTCGGTCGGACACCCCAACGCGTACGCGCGCGGCGGCTGGGAGCAGAAGCGCAAGGGGTGGTACGTGCTGTTCTTCCAGTTGCGCGGGTTCGCGGAGTGGGCCCTGCGCCGCGGCGACTGGCGGCTCTTCCGACGCCTGACCGGCAGGCACGACGAGATTCGGCACTGCATCGCGCTGCTGCGCCGTCCCGGCCGCCTCACCGCGGCGCTCGACTACTACCGCGCGAACCTCGGCATGCTCCTGCGCAGCGACTGGCCGGGCGTGCGCGTGCCGGTGTGCGGTGTGTGGAGCAGCAACGACGCCTACCTTGCCGAAACCCAGATGCTCGAGTCCCGCCGGTTCGTGACGGCGCCGTGGCGCTACGAGCGCATCGACGGCGTCGGTCATTGGCTGCAGCTCGATGCTCCCGAGCGCGTGAACGCGGTGCTCGTCGCGTATCTCGCCTCGCGCCTGCCGGAAATGGACGTCGCCGCGAAGCCCGCGGTCCCGGCTGGGGCGCCGGCATGACGCGCAAGCGCTGGCCGATGGCCGCACTCGCCGCGCTGCTGGCGGCGTTCGTCGCGGCGGTGTGGCTGTGGCAGTCGCCGGGGCGCAAGCTCACCACACCGGAGATCGACCGCTACCTCGCGCTCGTCGCCAAGGTACCGTTCCCACCGGATGCGCAACCGCAGTTCCTGCAGCGCCTGCGCACATGGGCCGAGGCCGACGACGGCCAGCCGGTGTACATGCTGAACCTCATGCGCTACTACCCGGCGGTGCGCGCCATGCCCGGCGCCCCGGCGTTCACCGGGACACCGGAGGAATCGAACCGCATCTACGAGGACCGGGCGACCCCGCTCGCGCTGAAGGCAGGCGCGATACCGCTGTTCGCAGGCCCGGTGCGCAACGAAAACGTCATGGGCTTCGCGCCGCCCGTCGACCAGTGGAGTCGCGTGCTGGTGATGCGCTACCCGAGCCGGCGCGCCTTCTTCGACCTCGTCACCGATCCCGAGTACGCACCGATCGCGCCGTACAAGCTCGCCGCCCTCGACGTCAACCTCGTGCCCATGGCCGCGGAGCTTACGATTCCCGACCTGCGCATCGTCGCCGCCGCACTGGCGCTCGCCGTGTTCCTTGCGGCCGGCTGGTGGCGCGCGGCGCGCCGTTCCGATTCCATCACCCCGTCCGCAGCGACCCGGTCATGAAGACCGTTGTCTGCCGTGGCGCGCAGAGCCCGTTGCAGGTCGAGTCAACCGATAAGCCGCGCACCGATACAATGCGCTCCGGCCCGACGACGGGCCAACCCGCAGATCCGTTTTCCAGTTTCCCCGAAGGAAGGATGGCCATGCCGCACAACCGTTTGATCAAGACCCTTGTGGCCGCGGCCCTCGCGTGCGCAGTCGCGGCCCCCGCCGCCGCGCAGGTCGACGACCGCTGGCGCTTCAACG
>JADLBJ010000229.1 GCA_020847765.1 Dehalococcoidia bacterium | reverse complement strand
CACGAGTACTCGGAAGAGGTGTGCTTCGGACGCGTATGGGCGCGCCCGGGCATCGACCGCAAGCTGCGCAGCATCCTCAACATCGCCATGCTGACGGCGCTCAACCGTCCCGCGCAGTTGCGCAACCACGTGGAGGGGGCGCTCAACAACGGGTGCACGCCGGACGAGCTGCGCGAGATCCTCCTGCACACGGCGGTGTACTGCGGCCTTCCGGCGGCGACCGATGCCTTCCGCGTCGCCGAGGAAGTGCTGAAGACGCGCAAGCTCGTCGAGTGAGGCTATGACGGCACAGGCCAATCCCGTCGTCGGCTTCATCGGCCTCGGCCTCATGGGCGGGCCGATGTGCGCGCACGTGCTCGCGGCGGGCTACCGCCTCGTCGTGCACGACAAGCGGCGCGAGGCCGCTGCCAAGCTCGTCGAGTCGGGTGCGGCGTGGGCCGAGTCGCCGCGCGAGCTCGCGCAACAGTGCGACGTGATGTTCTCCTGTCTGCCCGGCCTCGCCGAGATCGAGGCGGTTGCGCTCGGGCCGAACGGGATCGTGTCTGGCGTCCGCCCCGGGCATGCCTGGTTCGAGATGTCGACGAACTCGCCCGAGCTCGTCCGGCGATTGCATGCCGCATTCGCCGAACGGGGTGCGCACATGCTCGACGCACCGATCAGCGGCGGCCCGACCGGTGCTGCGCGCCGGCAGCTCGCGATCTGGGTGGGTGGCGACAAGGCCGCGTACGAGCGCTACGAGCCGGTGCTGCGGGCGATGGGCGACTGTCCGACGCATGTCGGGGACAGCGGTGCGGGCCTCGTCACCAAGCTCGTCCACAACTGTGCCGCCGAGGCGATGCAGGCCGCGCTCGCGGAAGCGTTCGTGCTCGGCGTGAAGGCCGGCGCCGACCCGTTGTCGCTATGGCAGGCGATTCGCCAGGGTGCCGTTGGGCGGCGTCGCACCTTCGACGGGCTGATCGACCAGTTCCTCCCCGCGAACTACGACCAGCCGCAAGCGGCCTTGCGCGTGACGTACAAGGACATGCTGATCGCCACCGAGCTCGGCCGCGAGCATGCCGTCCCGATGCGCTTCGCGCACCTTTCCCTCGCGGACACCACGGAAGCGATCAATCGCGGATGGGTAGACCGCGACTGCCGCTCGGTGATGCTGCTGCCGCAGGAGCGCGCGGGCGTGCAGATCGCCGTGGACCCCGCGGCGATCCGCGAGGTGCTGCGTCGCGACCCGGCCGCACCGACCGATACCCGGCATGGCTCGACGAGCAACCCCTCATCCGCCCTGTCGGCACTCCCTCCGCACGCAGTTGCGGCATGCGGATCGTTTGCGTCGTCGGTCGTACCTCGGTCGCTCGGCGACGCGCCCTTCGGGCCTTGCTCGCTTGCGCTCGCGCGCCTCGCTTACTCCCCCTCTCCCCGCGAGCGGGGAGAGGGCCGGGGTGAGGGGGCGCGTACATCCAACATGGAGCAACTAGAGATGATCCAGCACAAGCACATCTTCGTTAACGGCAAGTGGATCGAATCCACCGGCTGCGATGTCCTCACCGTCATCAACCCCGTGACCGAAGAGCCGATCGCCACCGTCCCCAAGGGAACCGCCGAGGACGTCGACCGCGCCGCGGAGGCGGCGGCCGCGGCGTTCCCGTCCTGGTCGCAGTCATCGGTGCGCGAGCGCAGCGAGATCTTCGCGCGGCTCGCGCGGCTCACGCAAGCGCGGTCGGAGGAGATCACGCGCACGATCGTCACCGAGCTCGGCTACCCCGCGGCGCAAGCCGCGAAGGCGCAGGTGGCCGGTGGCGTGGAGGAGCTCGCGCTAATGGCGGAGCTGGTGAACGAGATCCAGTGGGTCGAGCAGATCGGCAGCACGCAGTTGTGCCGCCTGCCCTCGGGTGTCGTAGGGGCCATCACGGCGTGGAACGGGCCGCTGCGCTCGGTGATCTCGAAAGCGGGCGCTGCCATGACGGCGGGGTGCACGATCGTGTGCAAGCCTGCGGAGGTGGCGCCGCTGACGGCGTTCATGTTTGCCGACCTGTGCGCGGAAGCCGGGGTTCCCCCCGGTGTGTTCAACCTCGTCTGCGGCACGGGCCCCGAAGTGGGTGAGGCGATCGCCTCCCACCCGTTGATCGACATGGTGTCGCTCACCGGCTCGGTGCGCGCCGGCCGCCGGGTGATGGAGGTGGCCGCCGCGTCGATCAAGCGCGTGCACCTCGAGCTTGGCGGCAAGTCGGCGAACATCATCATGCCCGACGCCGACTTCGAGCGTGCCGTCGTGGACGGCATCCGCGATGCGTTTCGCAACGCCGGACAGGTGTGCGGCGGGCTGACGCGCATGCTGGT
>JADLBJ010000054.1 GCA_020847765.1 Dehalococcoidia bacterium | reverse complement strand
GGACGGGATGCTCTACCTGGGGCTCGGCGACGGCGGCCGTGCCCTACGCCATACCGTCCGACAGCCCCTTCGCCGACCGTACGGACGGAACGAAACGGGAGACCTGGGCCTACGGTCTGCGCAATCCCGCGCGTTTCAGCTGGGACCGCGCGACCGGTCAGCTCTGGGCGGGGGACGTCGGCCAGGGGAGTTGGGAGGAGATCGACTTGATCGCAGCTGGCGGCAACTACGGCTGGAACAGCATGGAGGGCTCGCACTGCTACCGGCCAGCGCAGGGTTGCTCCACCGCCGGCCTTGTGGTGCCGGTCGTCGAGTACAGCCATGCCGGCGGCAACTGCTCCGTCACGGGGGGCTATGTGTACCGCGGGCAGGCGGTGCCGGCGCTGCGGGGCGTGTACGTCTTCGGGGATTACTGCACGGGCGCCATCTGGGGAGTGCCGGCCGACGCGGCAGAGCGAGGCGAGGCCGTGCAGGGGACGCGCTACCGTACCGAGGGGCCCGGCATGTCCTCCTTCGCGGAGGACCTGGCAGGCGAGCTCTATATGCTGAGCTTCGACGGGAAGATCTACCGGGCGGTCCCCTGAGGTTAGTCGGGTGAGGCCGGCCGCCCCACGCCGAGATACCGCACGCCGCGCGCCTCGACCGCCGCCCGGTCGAGTGCGTTGCGGGCGTCGAAGAGAAGTGGCGCGACCGCTCGCCAGTCCATCCCCGCATAGCCGCGGTGAAGAGCGTGGACGACGGCGACGTCGAAGCCTGCAAGCGGCTCGCGGGCTGGGGTGAAGCCGAGGCCGCGCACATCGGCCTCGCCGAGCAGGCAGTCGTGCCCCTCGACGGTCGCCCCCCGGGCTTCGAACTCGCGCAGGAGATCGACTGCGTTAGTGTGGGGGGTTACAGCGACATCGGGACGGAAGGTGAGCCCGAGGACAAGGACGCGCTTGCCGGCGAGGCCGCCGACGAGTCCCGCGACACGCTCGGCCGCATAGGCGGGCATGCTGTCGTTGACCTCTCGGCCGAGGGCAGAAAGGGCGCTCGGCCCTTCGCCTTGCATGAGGAAGCGCGGGTAGACAGGGATGCAATGGCCGCCCACGCCTGTGCCGGGGGTATGGAGGTGGCAGTAGGGCTGGCTGTTCGCAGCCCGGAGCACCTCGTTGATGTCGAGCCCGTGGGCGTCGGCAACCTGAGCGAGCTCGTTGGCAAGGGCGATGTTCAGGTCGCGGTAGGCGCCTTCGGAGAGCTTGCTCAACTCCGCCGCCTCCGCACTCGCCAAGGTGAGGACCTCGCTGCCGAAGACCGTGCGATAGAAGGCTGCGGCACGCTCCCCGCCAAGACGATCGACCCCGCCGACGACCTTCGGATACTTCGTGAGGTCCTCGATGATGCGACCCATGAGAAGGCGCTCGGGGCTGAAGGCGACGAACAGATCCTTGCCCACACGCCTGCGTCCTGCCTCCAGCCGGGGAGCGAGGACGCGGCGCGTGGTGCCGACGGGCAGAGTGGTGTCGAAGACGCAGAGCGCGCCCGGCTGGAGGCCGCGGGCGACGTCGTCGCAGGCGGCGAGGAGGTTGGTGAGGTCCGCCCGGCCGGCTGCGTCGACGTCGACGGCGACGGCGAAGAGCACCGTTTCGCAGCGGGCGACGGCCGCGGCGGTGTCGCCGGTCGCGGTCAGCAGGCCAGCCGAGACGGTGCGCCGGAGGAGGTCGCCCAGCCCGGCCTCGTCGGGCAGGGGATTCTCGCCGCGGTTGACGAAGGCGACGCGGTCGGGATCGACGTCGCAGGCGAAGACGGTGTGGCCCCTGCTGGCAATCGTGGCGGCGAGCGGGAGGCCGATGCGGCCGACACCCACCACGGCGACATTCATCTCCGGCCCCCGACCTGCTGGACGGAAACCGGGCTTCCCTGCTCGGCGGAGCGGACGAGGGCTTCGGCCACGGCTAGAGCGGCCATGCCGTCGTACGCGCTGACGGGCGGCGGCCCGGCGCCGAGGACGGCGTCCCGAAAGGCTTCGAGCTCAGCGCGCAGAGGCTCGCGATTGGCGACGGGGTAGCGGGTCATCGGGCCTTCGGTCACGCTCGCAATCGCGCCCTCCCGGGCGGAGGCGGCGAAGTTCTCGTAAAACGTCAGGCTCTGAGCGGCATAGTCGACCGCGAACATCCCCTTCATGCAGAGGACCGTCAGGGAGCGCTCCTTCGTCGGCGTGAGCCAGTTGATGTCCAGCATGCCCTGGACGCCGCCGCGGAAATGAAGGAGGCCGACGAAGAGGTCATCGTTGTCGGTGTTGACGTGGCGTCGTGCTTCGGCGTAAACGCGTTCGACCTCGTCGCCGAGCAGGGAGCGCATGATGTCGATGTCGTGGGGGGCAAGGTCGTGAATCACGCCGACGTCGCGGATGCGATGGGGGAAAGGGCCGACGCGGCGCGCGCGGATCTGGAGCACCTGCCCGCCCTGCCCCGCCTCGAGTCGCTGCTTCAGCTCCTGGACGGCGGGGTTGAAGCGCTCGATGTGTCCCACGCTCAAGATGAGCCCGGCGGCCTCGGCAGCGCGGGCCATGCGCGCGGCGCCCGCGAGCGTCGAGGCGATCGGCTTCTCCACGAGCAGGTGTGCGCCGCCTTCGATCACGCGCAGGGCGACGTCCTCGTGGAGCCCAGAGGGCACGACGACCGAGACCATGTCCGGGCGCGCTTCGCGCAGGAGGGTCTCGGCGTCGGTGAAGCCAGGGATGGTGCGCCGCCCAATCGCCTTCTCCAGCCGTGCCGGGTCGGCGTCGGCGAGACCAACGAGATCGACGCCTGGGAGGTCGGCGAGGACGCGGGCGTGGTTGGCGCCCATGTTGCCCAGCCCGATGACAGCGGCGCGAAGGTCGCCCATGAGAGCGAGAGTAGACCGGCGGACGGGAAGGAAAAAGCTGGCCACGCGCCTGCTCTCCGTACCGCCCCGTCCTACAATGCCGGGCATGACCGCAGAGGTCGCCATCCGCCTGGCCGGGGAGGCCGACGCCCGCGTCCTGGCGGAGATCGAACGGAGCGCGCCGATCGTCGTCGACGGCAGGGAATTCTGCGTCGACCGGGGCGACGACTACTTTGCCGCCGCCCGGCTGATGGAAGAGGCGACGGTCCTGCTGGCCGAAGTCGACGGTGTACCTGCCGGGGTGTTCTGCGGGGCGCGGCATCGGGCGCCCATCGGTGGGAAGTGGCGCCGGCTGCTCTACGTCCACCACGCCCGTATCCTGCCGCGCTTCCAGCGGATGGGCCTGGGCGGGCGTCTCGTCAACCGGCTGATGGAGATCTGCGGCGCGCGGGTTGATTCGCAGTACTGGTACATATCGCGGGGCAACGGGCGATCGCAGGCGTTCGCAGCGAGGGCACCGAACCGCTGGAGCTTCGGACCGCGCTGGCTGCACGTCGACGTGAGAGACGTCGCTGGAGCGTCGTCGGGCCGGCCGGCAACGCGGGCCGACGCGGGGACGATCGTCCCCATCCTGAACGAGAGCCACGTCGGCGAGGAGATGTTCCCTCCCTACACGGAAGAGACGCTGGCCGCGCGCCTCGGTCGCGCCCCAGAGCTGTATGGCTGGAGCGACGTCCGCCTGCTCGGCGGTGCTGTCCTCGGCGTCTGGCGTGAAGGAGAGTGGGTGAGTACGCGCCTGCGTGACTCTGCCGGCCGGGAAACCGCTTCGCGGGGCGGCCTCGTGATGGACTACGGCTGTCAAGCGGGGGCCGAGGCCGACCTGGAGGCCCTCATCCGCGGCTGCTGCGGCGAGCTGGCCGCGCTTGGCTGGGAGGATCTCTCGATGTTCACGTCGGTCGGTTCCCGCCTGGCGCCCGTGCTTTGCCCGCTGGCTGGTGCCGCCGGGGAGTTCGACTTCTGGACGCCGGCCATCAGGGAGCCGGCCGGGGCGGCCCGAAGAGGGCTCTACGTGGATCCTGTTTACTTCTGATTTGGGACTCGCCTGCGTCTGCCGGGGGGTCTGCCTGAGCGCTCTCGGCTGGGCGCCCTCTTTTCGCTCGTGCGTGAAATACCTACTGGCGCAAACGAAACGCGGTGTGCTACTCTGCCCATCCGGCTGAATGGGAGGTAGCTGTCGGCGGGGTGGCCGAACGCTACTGAGACGAAAAACGGGGCTTGATGCCATCTCCCAATGCATCAAGCCCCATGCTTCCCGGAAGCTCCGGGTGAGCAGTCCTTTCCGGACTTAGCGCGCTCGGCTAGACAGCTACCTCCTTTCAGCCAGCTTCGCCACCGCCCCTTCTCGGGCTCCCACCACGTTCAGCGAACGGATGTTGCGCCGCAGGAAAGCGGGCAGCTCAGCGTCTTCCACGGTCGAGACACCCGGCAGGCCGAAGTCCTCGAACTTCCGCGTCTGCTGGGGGTCCTCCACCGCCCGCACCTTCGGCGGGAACCCGGTGGCGATCACGGTCAGGTGGATCTCCTCGCCGACGCGGGCGTCGACGACGGTGCCGAAGATGACGTTGGCAGCCGGATCCACCACTTCGGCGATGACGCGGGCGGCCATGTCCAATTCGCGCAGCTGAAGGTTGCCGTTGTGGGTGACGTTGAAAAGGACGTTGTGAGCGCCTTCGATTGACTGGTCGAGGAGCGGGCTGGCCGTCGCCGCGCGAGCCGCTTCGACGGCACGGTTTTCACCGGCGGCCCGTCCAACGGCGAGCAGGGCGGGTCCGGCCTCGCTCATCGTTGTGCGCACGTCGTTGAAGTCGAGGTTGATTGCCCCCTGCTGGCTGATGATGTTGGAGATTGACTGAATCGCCTGACGAAGGACGTCGTCTGCCGTCTCAAACGCTTCCTCGACAGTCGCATTCGGGGGGCAGATCTCGGTCAGGCGGGAGTTCGGTATGGCGATCAGGGTGTCGACCTTCTCGCGCAGCCGGCCGATGCCGTCGTCGGCCTGGCGCATGCGGCGGCTGCCCTCCCACGCGAACGGCTTGGTGACCACACCGATCGTCAGAGCGCCACACTCCTTGGCGATCTCGGCGATGACGGGCGCGGCGCCGGTGCCCGTGCCGCCGCCCATGCCGGCGGTGACGAAGACCATCTCGGTGCCGCGGAGGACCTCGTAGAGCTCGTCGCGGCTTTCGTCGGCGGCGCGTTCGCCGCGCGCGGGGTCGCCGCCGACGCCGAGGCCCTTGGTCAGCTTCTCGCCGATGCGGATGCGGTTGGGCGCGTCGGAGGACATGAGCGCCTGCGCGTCGGTGTTGCAGGCCACGAAGGTGACGCCCGGGATCTTTGCCCGGACCATGCGGTTGACGGCGTTACAGCCGCCGCCGCCGACACCAACGACTTTGATGTCGGGCAGCAGTTCGGTGTCATAGCGAATGCTCATAGCCCTGTCCTTTCCCTGTCGGTCTTTGCGTGCGAAGTCGCTGAGACTCATGTCGGGTTGCCCTCCCGTGATCTCCGTCATTGGGGCATGAGTGCCCTGCCGAGTGAGGCGAGCCGTCGGAAGAAGCCGCCGCTGCTGGCCGGTTCGAAGCCCGTTGTCAGGCTTTCCAGGGGACGTTGGCGCCCCTGGAGGGCGTATTCCACGAGCCCGACGGCGGTGGCGTAGGCCGGGGTGCCGATGAGGTCGGAGAGGCCGGAATAACCGTGCGGCCGGCCGACGCGCGCGGGGATGCCCAGTCGCGCTTCGGCGACGTCGGCGAGCCCGCGCAGCTGGCTGCTCCCGCCGGTGAGGACGAGGCCTGCCGCCAGCCGGTCGAGGTAGCCGGCGCGCTTCAGCTCCAGCGCGACCATCTCCAGGATCTCCTCGCTGCGCGCCTGCAGGATCTCGCAGACGTGGAGGAGGGACACGGCCTTTTGGGTCTGCGTGCCGAAAGCCTGGATCTCGACCGTCTCGTTAGCCATCTCCGGCGAGGCGTAGGCGGCACCGTAACGGCACTTCACCTCTTCGGCGCTCTCCCAGGGGCAGCGGAGCACGCGCGCCAGGTCGTGCGTGAGGTGGGAGCCGGCAATCGGCAGGCAGGCGGTGTGGGTCACCGCCCCCTCTTCGTACACGGCGATGGACGTGGTGCTGCCACCGATGTCGACCATGGCGACGCCCTGAAGCCGCTCCTGCTCCTGGAGGACGCTCGTGGCGGAGGCGACGGATTCGAGGACAACGTCGTCCACCTGGACGCCCGCTCCCTCCACGCACTTCGTCAGGTTCTGGATGGCCGAGACGGCGCCCGTGACGATGTGCGTCTCGGCGTCGAGGCGACCGCCGTACATGCCCACCGGGTCGCTCACCGGGTCGGTGCCCTCGACCCAGTAGCCACGCGGGATGACATGTAAGACCTGGCGGTTTGTCGGGATGCTGATCTGCCCGGCACTCTCGAGCACACGAGAGCGGTCGTCGGCCGAGATCGGCCGGCTGCGGTCGGGGATCGCGATGATCCCGCGGTTGTTCTGCGAAGCGATATGGCCGCCGGAGACGCCGACGACGGCGCTGAGGATGCGCATGCCGCAGGCTTGCTCCGCCTTTTCCACCGCGACGTCGACGGACTCGCGGGCCGACTGGATGTTGTCGATCACGCCGCGCGAGAGGCCCGCCGCCGGGGCAACGCCGACGCCGAGGATGCGGGTGTCGCCATGCTCGGTCACCCCACCGACGATGACGGCCACCTTGGTAGATCCCACGTCGATCGCCGCAACCGTGCTGCGTTTGCGCATGGCTTCCCTCCTACTGCAGGACCGGCCGGTTGCCAAACCGGAGGTCGACGGTGGTGTAGCTGATGTGTCGGGCCTGCGCCTGCTGGGCCATCGCCGCCCAGACTGCCAACTTGTAGGGGATGGCGCTGGAGTCGCCGAAGAGGGCCGACTGGCCGTCGGCGGTGGTCACCTGGACGCCCTTGCCCGCCAGGAAGGCGACTTCCTTGACGATCGTGCCGAGCTGCCGCGGCAGCTGCTCATAGATCTCGGCCGCTGCCTCGACGGCCTGGTAATCCACCCGGTCGCCCTGCTGGCGGCTGCCGAGCTCGGAGCTGCGGATGACGGGAGAGCCCGCCGGAGGCGGCACAGTGCCGAGGACGACGCCGTCGCGGTCGATCGTGTAGCGCACGCCCCCCTGCTCCCAGGTGCCCCACGCCTTCCGCTCTTCGACATGGATGCGGATGGTGCTCGGCCACTGGCGCTCAATCTGCACAGCGGCCACCAGCGGAAGGGCGAAGAGGGCCTTCTGGGCGGCCGCCAGGTCGGCTTCGAACATGCTCTGCCCGAGGAGGTTGGTGCGCTCGACGATCGTGTCGGCGAGGATGCGCTCGTTCCCGTCGACGCGGATGTGCTGCACCTTGAAGATCGGCGACTGCCACAGCCAGACGCCGCTCGCGACCAGCAGCCCGACGCCCGCCAGCACCCCGAGGAGGACGAGCCGCCCCCGGCCGAAGTGCGGGATCGGGAGACGCGGCCACCGCGGCCCTCCCCCGCGTGGGGGCTGCACGCCAAGCGGGCGGCGAATGATCGCCCGCCTGGCGTGCTCGCCGACAGTGGTGCGTGAGCGCTTGACGATAGCGCGCGGCGATTCGCGCCGGGGCGGGCGGCCTCTGCGCACGATCATCGTGCTGCCCTCCGCTCGTGCCGCGCGAAGGCGAGCTCGAGGATGCGGGTGAGGAGGTCGCGATACGGCAGACCGCTCGCCTCCCAGAGCTTCGGGTACATGCTGATGCTGGTGAACCCAGGTATCGTGTTCACTTCATTGGCGACGACCTCATGGCCGTCTCGTACTAAGAAGTCGACGCGCGCATAGCCTTCGCCGCCCATCACCTGGAACATCCGCACCGCCAGTGCGCGCACTTCCTCGGCGGCGGCCGGGGCGAGCCGGGCGGGGATGTGCAACTGCGTGCGCGAGGTGGCGGAGTACTTGCTGTCGTAGTCGTAGAACGCGCGGTCGGGGACGACCTCACCGGGCACGCTCGCCTCCAGGTACTCGTTGCCGAGGACCGAGCATTCGATCTCCTGGCCCGCGATCGCCTCCTCGACGACGGCCTTGTCGTCGTACGCGAAGGCGGCGGCGAAGGCGCCAGCGAGGTCCTCCCGGGAGTCCACGCGGGTGATGCCGACGCTGGAGCCGCCGTTGGCGGGCTTGACGAAGCAGGGGTAACCAAGGATCTCCTCGACATAACGATTAGCACGGTCATCGCCCTCGCCCGTCTCCCAGGAGCGAAGGACGGCGTAGCGGGGGACGCGGATCCCGGCCTCGCGGAAGAGTGCCTTCATGAGGGCCTTGTCCATGCCGATTGCGCTAGCAGCCACGCCGGCGCCGGCGTAGGGCAGGCCCGCGAGCTCCAGGAAGCCCTGCATCGTGCCGTCTTCGCCGTAGGTGCCGTGAACGAGCGGGAAGGCGGCGTCGCAGCGGCCCAGCGCAGCGAGCGCGGCGGGGCTCGTGAGCAGGGTGCCGTGGCCGGGAAAGCTCGGGCCGCCGGCATTGAGGAGCCTCGCTGTCTCCTCGGGGGTGAGCCAGGCACCGCCGCGAGTGACGCCAAAGGGCACGGACTCCCAGCGTTCGGGGTCGAGCGCGGCCATGACGCTGCGCGCACTCACGACCGAAACCTCATGCTCACCCGAGCGCCCGCCGAAGATCACCGCCACGCGCTGGCGCTTCACGACCACTCACCCACGAAGGCGACTTCGCGTTCGAGGCGTACGCCGAACTGCTCCTGGACGCGGCGCTCAGCCTCGGCGACGAGCCAGGCGACGTCTGCGGCGCACGCGTTGCCCAGGTTGACAAAGAAGTTGCAGTGCTTCTCGCTGATGGCGGCTTCGCCGTGGGTTGCGCCGCGCAGGCCAACGGCCTCGATCAGTCGCCAGGCCGGGTGGTCGGGCGGGTTCTTGAACATCGAGCCGGCGTTGCGGCCGCGCGGCTGGGCGGCGATCCGGCGCGTGTCGAAGGCGGCGACGCGGGCGAGCAGCTCGGCGGCGTTCCCGGGCGTGAGGGCGAGTTCAGTTTCGAGCACGGTCTTGCCCGCGAACTGCCCCCGGGTGAAGACGCTCCCGCGGTAGACGAGGCCGAGGTCGGCTGCCGGGACCCACTCGTCGCGGTCGTCGTCGGCCAGGCGGACGCGGCGGAGGACGTCGGCGAGGCAGCCACCGTAGGCGCCGGCGTTGTAGACGACGGCGCCGCCGAGCGTGCCGGGTATGCCGACTGCCCAGGCGAGGCCTTCGAGCCCTTGTCGGCAGACCCGCCTGGCGAAAGCGGCGAAGCTGGTGCCGCTCTCCACGCGCCACGTGGTCTTCGGCGCATCCGTGCTCTCCGCCCGGGCGCGGTTGTCGAGGACGAGCCCGCGCATGCCGGCGTCTGCGACGAGGATGTTGCTCCCGCTGCCGAGGACGAAGACGGTCACGTCGGCCTGTCGTGCGGCGCGGGTCGCGGCGGCAAGGGCGTCGGCGCTGCGGACAGTGAGGAAGAGGTCGGCCGGGCCGCCGACGCCGAAAGTCGTGTGGCGTGCCATGGCCTCGGCGCGGCGGAGGTCGCCCAGGCCCTGGAGCGAGGCGGCCAACCGTTCGAGCGCGCTCATCGCAGCAGCTCCAGGAGGCGAGGGCCCACCTCGACGACGTCGCCCGCGCCGATTGTGAAGACGACGTCGCCAGGCCGCGCGAGGGCAACGGCCTGGCGAGCGGCGTCGGCGAAGTCGGCCGCATAGGTGGCCGGGGGCGTGATCACGGCGGCGGCGAGGTCGCGCGCGCCACGGCCGGGGAGGGGTGTTTCGCGGGCAGCATAGGTTTCGAGCACGACGAGGGCGTCGAGGCCCTCCCAGCAGCGCGTCCACTCGTCCCACAGGTAGGCGATGCGGCTGTACGTGTGCGGCTGGTAGACGGCGATCAGGCGCTGGCCGGGGAAGCGGCGGCGGGCGGCCGCGATCGTCGTGCGCACCTCGCTGGGGTGGTGGGCGTAGTCGTCCATGACGAAGACGCCGCCCGACTCCCCGACCGTCTCGAAACGGCGGCGGGCACCGCGGAAGCGCGCGACGGCCGCCGCGACCTCGGCGAAGGGAACGCCGACGTGCAGGCAGGCGGCGGCGGCGGCGAGGGCGTTCGCGACCAGGTGACCGGCGGGCAGGTTGACGTGGAGATCGCCGACGTCCTCGCCGACGTGCTCAACGCGGAAGCTGGCCCCCGCTGGCGCGAAACGGATGTCATGGGCGAGCCAGTCGCGCTCGCCCTCGAGCCCGTACGTCTCGACGCGCGCGCCGGGCAGGTGCTGGCTGGCGAGCGCCGCTGCCCCGGGGTCGTCGGTGCAGGCGAGCAGCAGGCCACCCGCGCGAACCCGGCGGGCGAAGGCAGTGAAGGCGGCGTGGTAAGCCTCGGGTGTGCCGTAGTAGTCCAGGTGGTCGGGCTCGACGTTGGTGACGACGGCGACGCTGGGCTCGTATTCGAGGAAGGCGCGTTTGTACTCGTCGGCCTCGACGACGCAGAGGTCGCCGGCGCCCCAGGCTGCGTGGCCGCCCAGGTCGAGACTTTCGCCGCCGAGCAGGTACATCGGCTGGCGCCCGGCCTCGCTGAGGATGAAGGCGATCAGGCTGGAGGTGGTGGTCTTGCCGTGGGCACCGGCGACGGCGACGACGCGCTTGTCGGCGATCAGGCGGGCGACCATCTCCGCCCGGAGGAGGACGGGGATCCCGAGCCGCCGAGCCTCGACCAGCTCCGGGTTGTCCGCGGCGGCCGCCGCCGTGGTCACGACCAGGCGGGCGCCATGGACCTGTTCCGCCGCGTGTCCCTGGTAGACGCGGGCGCCGCGCGCCTCCAGCCTCGCGGTGAACTCAGAGGGGCGCAGGTCGCTGCCACTGACGCTCACGCCCCTTTCGAGGAGGAGCTGGGCGATGGCCGACATGTGCATGCCGCCGATGCCGACGAGGTGGACGGGGCCGGTGATGGCGCTCATCGTCGGGCCGCCGCGAGGATGAGGTCGGCGATGGCGTCGGCGGCATGGGGTCGCGCGAGACCCGCCGCTGCCTCGCGCATGGCAGCGAGGCGCTGCTCGTCGTCCAGCAGGTCGAGGACGCGGTCGGCAAGCTGGCCGAGGTCCTCCTCTTCGAGGACGACGGCTGCGCCGCCTTCTTCGAGCCAGCGGGCATTGTCGCGCTGGTGGCCGCCGGCGTAGGTGCCCGGCACGAGGATTGCGGGCAGTTCGGCCGCCGGGAGCTCGCCCAGGGTGCTCGCGCCAGCGCGGAGGACCGCCAGGTCGGCGGCGCGCATGATCACAGGCAGGTCGTCGCGGAAGGGAGCGGGCCGGTAGCGGCCGGCGAGGTTCTCGCCGATTTCGGAGCGAAAGCCGGCGGCGTCGTCGTACTGCTCTGCCCCGGTGACGTGGAAGACGGTTGCCACCTCGACGAGGCTGCGCAGCCCCCGGAAAACGGCGGCGTTGAGCGCGCGCGCACCCTGGCTGGCGCCGGCGATCAGGACTACGCGCTCGTCCGGAGTCAGAGCGAGCGCGGCGCGCGCCGTCTCGCGCGTGTGTTCGAGGAAGCTGCCGCGAACGGGATAGCCGGTGACCTGCGTCTTCGCGCGGGGGAGGAAGGCCAGCGCGGCCTCCGTGGTTGTCGCCAGCCGCGTTGCCAGCCGCTGCTCGGCGCGGACGGCCCAGCCAGGGCGAACGTCAGGCAGGTAAACGACGAGCGGCCGGAAGAGCAGGCGCGCCGCGAGGCTGACGGGGAAGCTGCCATAGCCGCCGGTGCTGAAGACGACGTCGGGCCGGAAGAGAGCGACCTTCGGCAGCGCTACGGCCAGCCCCCAGGCGAGGCGGAGGAGGCTGCGGCTGAGGCGCAGGGGGCCGCGCCCGCGGACAGCGGCAGCGGGGACCGACGTGAAGCGGATGCCGTGGACTTCGACCCGGGCGCGTTCGCCGCGGTCGTCAGGCCCGAAGAAGCGCACCTCGGTGACGGCCCCTGGGCGGGCCTGGAGCGCCTCAAGGACAGCCATGGCGGGAAGGATGTGGCCCCCCGTGCCGCCTGCGGTCAGCGCCAGCTTCATTCGGACCGCCTCCGGACGACCCGCCGCTCGCCGGGCTCGGGCTGGCCGCCGCCGGGCCGGGAAAAGCGCGAAACGCTAATGAGCACGCCCATGCCGAGCATGACGGCGGCCAGCGCGTTGCCCCCGAAGCTGAGGAAGGGGAGGGGGACCCCCGTCAGCGGGATCATGCGGGTGATGCCGCCGATGTTGAGCATCGCCTGGACGGCGATCCAGGTGGTGACGCCGGTGGCGATGAGCGTGCCGAAGTCGTCCTGGCTGCGCCGCGCGATTTGATAGCCGCGGATCATCAGGGTGACGAAGAGGAGGAGGACGGCTGCCGTGGCGAGGAACCCGAGCTCTTCGCCGATGATAGCGAAGACGCCGTCGGTGTGGCTTTCGGCGATGTAGAAGAACTTGCCACGGCTGGCGCCCAGCCCCAGGCCGCTGACGCCGCCATTTCCCAGGGCGACGAGGGCCTGCAGCGTCTGGAAGCCGTGTCCCAGAGGGTCTGCTTCGGCGTTGAAGAAGCCGGTGAGGCGGTCCATGCGATAGCCGGCGACGGTGGCGAGGAGGGCGACGGCGAGGAAGCCGGCCGAGGCGAGCGCGACCATCTGCGCGACGGAGGCGCCGGCCACCCAGAACATGGTGACCGTGATGAGGAGGATGATGACGGTCGTGCCAAGGCTCGGTTCGAGCATGATGAACGCCCCGACGACGCTGATGATCACGACGAACGGGACGAGGCCACCCTCGAGCGTGCGGATCGCCTCGCCCTTGCTCGACAGCCAGGCGGCCAGGTAGAGGATGACGGTGAGCTTGGCGAACTCGGACGGCTGGATGGTGAACTCGCCGACGCCGAGCCAGCGCCGCGCGCCGTTGCCTTCGACGCCGACGACGAGCACGGCGGCAAGGGCGGCGATGGTGACGAGCATGATCGGAACGGCCCAGCGGCGGTAGAGGTGGTAGTCGGTGCGCATCGCCGCCACCATGAGGACGCAGCCGAGCACGGCCCAGATCGTTTGGCGCACGACGTAATAGTGAGGGTCGCCGAAGCGCGCCAGGCCGATGACGAAGCTCGCGCTGTAGACGGCGACCAGCCCCGTCATGGTGAGGACGGCCGTCAACGCCAGCAATGCGTAGTCCGGCCGGCTCGGGGTCCAAGCGCCCGTGCGTGCGGCGGCTCTGACGCCACCTCCTCGCGGAAGCCAGGGAGGGCGCGCACCAGGGTGCGGAACGCCTCACCGCGTGCTTCGAAGTGCGGGTAGGCGTCGAAGCTCGTGCCCGCGGGAGCCATGAGGACGACGTCGCCGGGCTGGACGAGCGTCGCCGCTGTGGCGACGGCGTCGGTGAGGCTGCCGACCGTGCGCGTGACGCCGACGGCGCCACCGATCGCCGTACGAAAGAGCTCTGCCGCCTCGCCGAAGCAAACGACGGCGCGGCAGCGTTGGCGGACGGCCTCGCGCAGCCCTTCGAGCGGCAGGTTCTTCTCTCGTCCGCCGAGCAGGAGGACGACCGGCTCGGCGAAGGCGTTGAGGCCGGCGACGGTGCGCTCAGGGCTGGTGGCGATGCTGTCGTTGATCCATGTGGCGCCGACGGCGCTGCCCACTACTTCCAGGCGATGGGGCACACCACGGAAGCCACGAACGCCCCTGGCCATCGCCGCGTCGCCGATCCCGGCTGCCCCCGCCACGGCGCAGGCCATGACGACGTTTGCGAGGTTGTGGCGGCCACGGAGGTGGATGTCCGCCCTGTCGACCACCTCGCGTTCATGGCCGTGGAGGCGCAGCCGAACCGCGTTGCCCGAAAGCCACGCGCCGTCGCCCGCGGGTGCGCACTCCAGAGACGCGCGCAGGAGCCGCCCTCGCACGTCAGGGACGAGGGTCCGGCTTGTGGCGTCGGCGACATTCAGGACGGCGACGTCCTCCAGCCGCTGACGGAGGAGGATGGCGCGCTTGAGGCCCACGTATTCGTCCCAGGTGAACTGGTCCAGGTGGTTCGGCGTAACGTTCGTGATGGCCGCGATGGCGGGCGATCGGTCGGTGTACTGGAGCTGCGTGTGGCTGATCTCCAGGATGACCGTGGTCGCCGGGCCGATCTCGGTGAGCCGGCCGAGCAGGGCCGCGCCGATGTTGCCGCCCACGACGTGGTCAATCCCTGCGACGCGCGCCATCTCGCCGACGAGAGCCGTGGTTGTCGACTTGCCGCTCGAGCCGGTGATGCCCACTACGCGGCCCGGGCAGAGCTGGAGGAACAGCTGCATCTGCGAGAGCAGCGGGATGCCGAGCTCGCGGGCGCGGCGCACGGCCCGGTCGGAGCGGAGCACGGACTGCGAGACGGCGACCAGGTCAAACCCGGCCGGGTCGAGCAAGGGCTGACCGACGACGGTGCGGGTCACGCCCGGCGGCGCAGCCGCGCCGGTAGCGGCCAGCTGGCGCTCACTGCGGGTGTCGGACATGACGACCTCGGCGCCGGCGGCGAGGAGCCAGGCAGCGAGGTCGCGGCCTTCCATGCCGAGGGAGTAGACAAGGGCGCGCTGGCCGCGTACGTCCGGTGCTTCGGGCCTCACGAGACACCGCCCGCGGGCACGGCCAGAGCAAGGGCGACGCCGAGCATCGCGCCGACGATGCCGACGAGCCAGAAGCGCGTCACCACCTGAGTCTCCGCCCAGCCGAGCTCCTCGAAGTGGTGATGGAGCGGCGCACGGCGGAAGACACGGCGACCACGAGTGAGCTTGAAATAGCCGATCTGGACGACGTTGCTCAGCGCTTCGGCGACGAAGACGACGCCGATGACGGGCAGAATGAGCCAGTGGCCGGTCATGAGTGCTACGACTGCCAGGCTGGAACCGAGCGCGAGGGCCCCCGTGTCGCCCATGATCACCATCGCCGGGTGGGCGTTGTACCAGAGAAAACCGAGGTTCGCGCCGGCGATGATGAAGGCGAAGGTGGCGACGAACTGCTGCCCCTGGATGAAGGCGATGATGCCGTAGGCGACGAAAGCGACCAGAGTGGTGCCGCCGGCCAGGGCGTCCAGGCCGTCAGTGACGGCGACGGCGCTTGTCGTGGCCACAATCGTGAGGACGGCGATGGGCAGGTACCAGGCGCCAAGTTCATACTTGCCCGACCAGGGCACGTTGATCGACTGCACGTCCACGTGGTCGTAGAGAATCCAGGCGGCGCCGACGGCGAGGAGCGTGACGAAGGCGATCTTGAAGCGCCAGGAAAGGCCGCGCTGTCGCCGGTGCTGGAGCGAGCCCAGGTCGTCGACGAAGCCGGCCGCCCCCGTGATCCCGATCATCGCGAGGGGTAGGAGAATCGAGCGGTGGTCGATCCAGTTCACCGCAACCGCGGTGACGAGGAAGGTCGGGAGCCAGATGATAAAGCCGCCGAAGGTCGGCGTGCCGGCTTTCTTCTGGTGGGAGGCGGGCTGGTATTCGCTGATGCTCTTACCGGCCTTCTGCGCGCGCAGGTAGCGGACAATCGGCCAGCCGAGGGCGACGGCGATGGCGAAGGAGACGCAGCCGGAGACGAGGGCGTGGATCACGGCGCCCCCTCCAGCAGCGGAAGGACCGTTTCGAGCGCCTCGCTGCGCGAACCCTTGACGAGGAGGGTGTCCCCCGCGCGCAGCTGTGGGGCCAGCCAGGCGGCGGCCTCCTCGCGCGTCTCGAACCAGCGGGCCCCGGCGAGCCCCGACTCACGGGCGGCCTCGACGAGCGGGCGGCAAGCCTCGCCGAAGCTCGCCAGCAGGTCGCAGCTCGCAGCCGCGAGGCGTCCAGCGCGGCGGTGTTCCTCTTCTTCGCGGTCGCCCAGCTCGGCCATCTTGCCAAGGAGTGCCAGTCGGCGGCCGCTGAGGCTGCCCAGGAGGCGGAGGTCGCCCGCGAGCGAGGCGGGGCTCGAGTTGTAGCGATCGTCGAGGATGGTGGCGTC
>JADLBJ010000053.1 GCA_020847765.1 Dehalococcoidia bacterium | reverse complement strand
GAGGATGGCGCGCACCTGGGCTTTGCGGGCGTCGACGTCCTTCTTGTTGCCCTTGCCTTCGATGATCGTCGTCTCTTCCTTGGTCGAGACGACGCGGCGGGCGCGGCCGAGGTCGGCGACGTCCACGCTCTCGAGGGTGCGGCCGATCTCCTCGGAGATGACAAGACCGCCGGTGAGGACGGCGATGTCGCCGAGGGTGTCCTTCTGGCGGTCGCCGAAGCCGGGGGCCTTGACGGCGAGGACGTTGATGGTGCCGCGGAGCTTGTTGACGGCGAGGGTGGCGAGGGCTTCGCCTTCGCAATCGCCAACGATAAGGATGAGGTTCTTGCTGACTTGGAGGATCTTCTCCAGCAGCGGGAGGAGCTCCTGGACGCTGGAGAGCTTCTTGTCGGTGATGAGGATGTAGGGCTCCTCGATCACGGTCTCCATGCGGTCCGGGTTAGTCACGAAGTAGGGGCTGATGTAGCCGCGGTCGAAGGCCATGCCGTCGACGTACTCGACCTCGGTCTGGATGCCCTTGGACTCTTCGACGGTGATGACGCCGTCCTTGCCGACCTTCTCCATGCACTCGCCGATGAGGTTGCCGACGGACTGGTCGTTATTGGCGGAGATGGTGGCGACCTGCGCCATCTGGGTGCGCTCGGTGACCTTGATGCTGTTCTTCTTGATCGCTTCGACGAGCGCGCTTGAGCCCGCTTCGAGGCCGCGCTTGAGGGCCATGGGGTTGGCGCCGGCGGCGACGTTCTTGAGGCCTTCCTGCACGATGGCCTGGCCGAGGACGGTGGCGGTGGTGGTGCCGTCGCCGGCGATGTCGTTGGTCTTGGAGGCTATCTCCTTGGCGAGCTGGGCACCGATGTTCTCGAAGGGGTCCTCGAGCTCGATGTCCTTGGCGATGGTGACGCCGTCGTTGGTAATCGTGGGGGCGCCGAACTTCTTGTCCAGCACGACGTTGCGGCCCTTCGGCCCGAGGGTGATCTTGACGGCGTCGGCCAGGGCGTCGATGCCCCGCTTCAGCGAATGCCGTGCCTCTTCATCGAAGAGCAGCTGCTTGGCCATGCGGAAGGTACCTCTCTGAGGATGGGTTGGTTTTGCAGGGAGCATGTTAGCACTCCCTGTCAATGAGTGCTAATGGGACCCTCGCGCCCGGATCGACGCCCTGCCGGGGTGTCTCCCACCGTTCAGCGCGGCCGGTTGTCTGACGGCCAAAATGCCCCGCGACTGTCCAAGGGAACGCGCAGTGCTTCCCAGAAACCGCGGAGGAGCGCCGGAGTGCGCGCCGCCCAGGGCTCGGGCGAGCGCCCGAGCAGTCGCAGCAGCAGCGACTCGGCATCCCAGCTGACTTCGCGGGCCACGTGCACCAGCACGGCGGGGTCGCGCAGGCGGAGGTCCTTGGCGACGAGCGCGCCGAGGCCGCGCGAGTAGCTGCGCCAGAGGCGGACGGACGCGCCCTCGGCAAAGGTGCGGGCGCCGTGGTGGACGGCGACGGCGCGCGGCTCGTAGCCGATCGCGAAGCCGGCGCGCGCTGCCCGCTGGGCGATGTCCAGATCTTCGGCAGCCGGGAAGCGGGTGCCCGCTCCCAGCTCTTCGTCGAAGGGACCGATGGCGGTGAAGAGCGTGCGGCGGGCGAAGACGTTCCCGCCAATGCCGTTGAGGCGCGCGCGTGCGGCGAAGCCAGTGCGGCGGGTGGCCTGCCTGGCCGCGAACGCGGGCACCACGGCGTGCCTCCGGTCGTGGGGTGCCTCGAGGACCCGGCCGAAGAGGAGGCCCAAAGTGGTGTCGGCTTCCAGTCGCCGCAGACCCTGCGCCAGCCATCCGGGGCGCACGACGACGTCGTCGTCGGTGAAGGCGAGCGCGGCGCTGGTGGCCAGGCGGAGGCCGTCGTTGAGGGCGGCGGACTTACCGTGCCGGCCGGGGGTGAGGACGACGCGGACGCCTCCATCCCGGGGGAGCGCGGGCGCCTCTGCCGCCTGGACGACGACGAGGACCTCGGACGGCGGCGGGTGCTGACCGAGCACGGCGTCGAGGGACGGGCGCAGGCTCGCCCGGTCACCCTTTGTGGGGATGACGACGCTGACGGCCGCGCTCATGTCGCGCCAGTATGGGGGCTGGGGCGAACGGGGCGCTATTCACCCGTCTCGTGGCGGTGTTCGGCGTCGCGGGCGGCGATGGTTGCCTCGGTCGCCAGCAGCCGTGCGAGGAAGTGCACGGCGACGCCGGCGGCGGTCATGAGCAGGAAGAAGCTGAGCACGGCGCCGATGGCCACAGCCAGGGTGCTAGTCTCGTCGTCGGCGCGGAGGGCTATCCAGACGGCGCTGGTGAGGCCGGCCATGGTGGCGGCGACGCTGCCGTTGGCAGTGAAGCGCTCACGCGAGGCACGGGGGGTGGAGAAGGCGAGCGCGGCCAGCGCGGGCCCGAGCACGAAGAGCAAGAGCAGCAGGAGAGGCGGCAGCACGAACAGCGCGGCCGCGGCGATCGCGGCGAATGCCAGCCCGGCCCCGATCGCGCGTGCCATCGTCCTTCGTCCGTTGTCGGTGGGCTTCGCCGCACGTTCGGGCGGGGGCGTCAGTAGCGCCCGCCGAGCTTGCGGTGGTCCCAGCTGTAGACGTCGATCGGGCGGACGCGGACGCCGACGCGCTTGGCGGCAGCGGCGAGCGCGGCCTCTGGGGTTTCGGTGGGCACGGGCATGCCCTGGTACTTCTTGGCGACCATCGCCATGATGCGCGCGGTCGCCGGGGTGTCGGCGATGATCTCGGCCTCGCCTTCGATGACGAGGCCGCGGAGCTCGGCGTAGAGCTTGCCGGCTTCGAGCATGACGGTCAGTTTCGGGTCGCGCCTCAGGTTCAGGATCTTCTGGCTCTTGGCGAAGGTGGTGAAGTGGACGTCGCCGTCGACGACGACGTACCACATGGCGACGAGGTGGGGGAAGCCTTTTGGTCCGTTGGAGGCGACCTGGAGCGTCCAGCTCTCCTCGAGGAGGTCCCGCTGCTCGGATTCGGTGAGGGCGATCTGCGCGCGGCGGCTGGGCATCGGACGACTCTCCTTTTCGCCGGGGAAGGATAGAATGCCGCCACAATGTAGCGGTCGCGGCCTCCAGGCGCGACGCGGAGGAGCAGCGATGCCGGGCGAAGGCGGCTGTGGCGAGGAGCGCGGATGAGCGACCACCTGCATGTGGCTGAGCCGGGGAAGCAGTTTCGGCTCGAGCACCACGCGCCGGAGGCGACGCCCGGGCTCTCGGAGGACGAGGGCGAGGCATTGCTGCCGGAGCTGCGCCTCCGGCTGGACGAGCTGCAGGAGCTGCTCTATGCGGACCGGCGCTCTGCGGTGCTCGTCGTGCTCCAGGGGATGGACGCTGCGGGGAAGGACGGCACGATCCGGAGCGTCTTTCGCGAGGTGGGGCCGCTTGGCTGCATGGTGGCGAACTTCGGGGTGCCCACGCCGGAAGAGGCCGCCCATGACTTCCTCTGGCGCTATCACCTCCAGGCGCCGGCGCGTGGACGGATCGCGATCTTCAACCGCTCCTACTATGAAAGCGTGCTTGTCGAGCGTGTCCACGGTCTGGTGCCGAAGTCGGTCTGGAAGGGGCGCTATGGCGCGATCAACCGCTTCGAGGCCCTGCTGGCGGCCGAAGGGACGGTGGTGGTCAAGTTCTTCCTGCACGTCTCGAAGGAGGAGCAGCGCCAGCGGCTGCAGGAACGAGTGGACAACCCGAAGAAGCGCTGGAAGTTCCGCGAGGGGGATCTCGACGAGCGGAAGCTGTGGGACGACTACGGCGCGGCCTACGAGGACATGGTCAACGAATGCAGCACTGAGACGGCGCCCTGGCATGTGGTGCCGGCGGACCATAAGTGGTACCGGGACGTCGTCGTCGCGCGGGCGCTGATCCGGCGGCTCGAGGCGTTGGATCTGCGCTATCCGGAGGCGGCGCCGGGGATCGTGGGGACGATCGTAATCTAGGGGACGCGGTCGACCGTTGCGCAGGTCGGGCGGCGAGAAGGTAGCATCAACGGGGGCTGCTTGCGCCCCCGGAGACGCTGTGACCGGTCCTGAGCAGGACGAGTTCGATTTCGACACTCCCCTCGGGCGCTTCATCACGGGTGTGATGAGCCTGTTTTACGGCGGCGCCAACCTCGGTCCGGAGGAGGTGCGTGCCCGCGTCAACGCCCTGATCGTCGAGGCCCTGCCCCAGGCGCCGACGACGGGCGAGAGGGAGGCGCGCGCGGTGGCCCAGGACCTGGTGGACGAGGCCTGGGAAGAGGGGGACGAGCGGCGCGGCTGCGAGGCGGCCCTGGGGGCCCTGCGTCTCGACCCCGACTGCGCGGACGCCTACGTCTACCTGGGCCAGTCGGCGGGAAACGACGTGGAGGTGGCGCTGCCGCTCTTCACGCTGGGGGTGATGGCCGGTTACGCGTCGCTCGGGCAGCAGCGCTTTGATGAGGACGCCGGGCACTTCTGGGGGATTCCGGAGACGCGACCGTTCATGCGCGCGCTCGAGGGGGTAGCCCACATGAACTGGCTGGCGGGTGCGGAGGAGGCGGCGGCGGTCCATTTTCGGGAGCTGCTTCGCCTGAACCCGAACGACAACCAGGGTGCGCGCTACCCCCTCGGCACGCTTCTGCTGGAACAGCACGACGCAGCGGGCTTCGACGTAGTGGACGTGGCCTACGAGGGCGACGGTTCGGCGGCGATGGCGTACCTGCGGGCGCTGGCTGCGTTTCAGCGCGAGGGTGATTCGCCGAGGGCGCGCGAACGGCTGAGCACGGCGCGCGCGGCGAATCCGCATCTCGGGCAGTTCCTCGCCGGGCTGGCGCAGCCGTCGATTGAGCCGCAATGGGCGTTCGAGGCGGGGAGCGAGGCGGAGGCGGTGGAGTTCGCGGCGATGATGGACCGCGCCTGGGAAGGCACGCCCGAGGCGATGGCCTGGCTCCGCCGCTCCTTCGCGGCTCCGCAGCCGAAGGCCAAACGGGAGGGGCCGCGCTCAATCGACTGAGCATGGACTTCGGACCGTCCGTCCCCGGGGTGCGGTCCATCTGGCCGATGTTCTGGAATGGGCGGCAGGGCACGCTCCAGGCGGGCCGGCTGCCAGCGGCCCGGGCAGGGGGCGATGTTGCGCGAGCTCTCTGTGGGCGAGTGCCAGGAGATCCTGCGCCGTCATCGGATTGGCCGCCTCGCCATGCGCGACGTCGAAGGCGCCTACATCGTCCCCATCAGCTATGCGTTTCTGGGTGGCGAGATTCACGCGCACGCGGCACCCGGGCACAAGATCCGACTGATGCGCCTCTGGCCCCACGTCGCCTTCCAGGTGGACGAGGTGGAGGACGCAGCCCACTGGCGGAGCGTGCTGGTGCGCGGCCGCTTTCAGGAGGTCGAAAGCGAGGAGGAGAAGCAGCTTTCCCGGCTGCTCCTGCTCCGCGCCTTCGAAGGCAACCCGATGAGCGTTACGGCGGGCCACGGCCACCGCACGTCGCTGGCGGACGCGGTGCTTTTCCGCGTTTCGGCGAACGAAATTACGGGCCGGGCCGAGGGCCTTTAGCCTTCCTGCCAGCGGCCGCCTCGATAAGGCTATTGAAGTCCTGCATTCCGCCTCGCTTTTGCGTTGACAGGCTACCGAGATTCGTTCCGGCAGGCCATGATTATTGGTGATTCCTAATTGGATCATCGCTACGCGATAGGTGACGTGGCGCCCCGCCCGCGGTGGCTCGCGGGACAATAGCCACGCACCCGGAGAAGGCAGCAATGGTGGTTCGCTCTCTGGTCAAGCGGGCAGGCATTCCTGTCGCCCTCGTCGGCGCCTTCGTTCTTTTCGGCGCCGCGAGTTGCGACGAGACGATGCCCACCGTCGAAGCGCAGCTGACGGCTGCGCCCAGCGTCCCCGAGCGCATCACGCGCGGGCGCGCCCACGTCGTCGTCCACCTCGAAGCGGTCGAGAAGCAGTTCGAGGTCGCCCCGGGGGTCACGTATCAAGCGTGGACCTTCAACGGCCTGCTTCCGGGGCCCATGATTCGCGTGCGCGAAGGCGACGAGGTCGAGGTCCACCTCAAGAACAGCACGAACAGCGTGATGACGCACAACATCGACCTGCACGCCGTCAACGGCCCGGGCGGAGGCGCCGGCGCCACGACCGTCGCTCCCGGCGAGGAGAAGTCGTTCACGTTCAAAGCGAAGGCGCCGGGCCTTTACGTGTACCACTGCGCGGCGGGGATCGTGGCCGACCACATCGCGAATGGACTGTGGGGGGCGATCCTGGTCGATCCGGTGAACGGTCCGGACGCCGTGGACCATGAGTACTACGTGGCCCAGGGCGAGTTCTACACGATCGGCGACACCGGCACGAAGGGCCAGCAGGACCTGGACGTCAACAAGCTCTTCCTCGAAGAGCCCACCTACGTCGTCTTCAACGGCAATACCAAGGCGCTCACCGGCGCCGGCGCACTCAAGGCCACGACCGGCCAGACGGTGCGCCTCTACGTCGCCAACGGCGGTCCGAACCTCATCTCGAGCTTCCACGTCATCGGCGAGATCTTCGACAAGGTGTACCAGTACGGCAGCCTGACGTCATCGACGCTGCGCGACGTGCAGACGGTGCTGGTGCCGCCCGGCGGCGCCACCGTGGTCGAGTTCAAGGTGGACGTACCTGGCGACTACAAGCTCGTCGATCACTCTGTCGCGCGTCTGAGCAAGGGGGCGGTCGGCACGCTGACGGTTGAGGGGCCGGACGACTTCAACACGTTCGACGCCCGCGCCGCCGGCCCCGGTGCGGCCTCGCATGAGATGGGGACCCCGACGGCCACGGCGACGGCGCCCGCAAGCACCACTGCCTCCGCCACGCCGTCGCCGAGCGCGACCGGGCAGGCGGCAGCACCGGGCACGATCACCGTCGACATGGTCGACAACGCCTTCGTGCCGAAGGACCTTACCGTCCCAGCCGGGCAGAAGGTGACCTTCGCCCTGAAGAACAGCGGCAAGGTGCCGCACAACATGCGCGTCGCTGACGCGACCGGCAACTTCGAGGGCGCCAACTCCGTCGTTTCGGACCCCGAGCTCGTCATCGCCGGCAAGACGGGCACGCTGGAATGGCAGGCGCCCGCATCGCCCGGCACGGTCAAGTTCCGCTGTGACGTCCATCCGGACCAGATGACGGGGACGATCACCGTCAAGTAGGCGGCGAAGCGTGTTTCTGCGAGTGGCCGCCGGTGGGAGCCGCGGCCCCTCGCCTTCCCAGCGAAGAGGTGAGCCGGCTCGGAGCTGGCGGATGGTGCTCAGCTCATCGCGATTGCGACGTCGGTGATGCCGGGTACGGGGAAGGAGCGGGCGAAAGCGGCGACTTCCTCGCGCACGCTCTCGCGCACGCCCTCGCCGTCGGGGTCCTTGAGGACGCGCACGATCCAGGAGGCGACGCGGCGCATTTCGGCCGGGCCCATGCCGCGGGAGGTCAGTGCCGGCGTGCCCAGGCGCAGGCCGCTGCCGACGAACGGCGAGCGCGTGTCGTAGGGGATGGTGTTCTTGTTGGTGATGACGCCGGCGCCCTGGAGGGCATTCTGTGCTTTCAGACCGCTGATGCCGACGGAGTTGCAGTCGGCGAGGATGAGGTGGTTGTCGGTCCCGCCGGAGACAAGGCGGAGCCCGCCTTCCATGAGGGCCTCCGCCAGAGCGGCGGCGTTCTCGACGATCTGGCGGGCATAGTCGACGAAGGCGGGCTCGAGGGCCTCACCGAAAGCGACGGCCTTGCCGGCGATCGAGTGCAGGTGGGGGCCGCCCTGCGTCCCCGGGAAGACGGCCTTGTCCACCGCCTCGGCCAGCTCGGCCTTGCAGAGGATCATGCCACCGCGCGGTCCGCGCAGGGTCTTGTGCGTGGTCGTTGTGACGAGGTCGGAGACGGGGACGGGCGAGGCGTGCTGCCCGCCGGCGACGAGCCCCGCGATGTGGGACATGTCGGCCATGAGCAGTGCGCCATTCTGGCGGGCGATGTCGGCGAAGGCGGCGAAGTCGATGCGTCGCGGGTAGGCGGTGTAGCCGGCGACGATGAGCTTGGGGCGGGACTCGCGCGCCAGCGCCCGGATGGCCGCCATGTCGAGTGTCTCGGACTCGCGGTCGACGGTGTAGGGGATGAAGCGATAGAGCCGCCCGCTGAAGTTGACGGGGGAGCCGTGGGTGAGGTGCCCGCCCTGGTCGAGGCTCAGGCCCATGACGGTGTCGCCGGGCTGGATGGTGGCGAAGTAGGCCGCCATGTTGGCTTCGGCGCCGGAGGTGGGCTGGACGTTGACGTGCTCGGCGCCGAAGAGCCGCTGTGCGCGCTCGATGGCGAGGGATTCGACGCGGTCGCTGTGCTGGTTGCCGGCGTAGTAGCGCTTGCCCGGGTACCCTTCGGCGTACTTGTTGGTGAAGACGGAGCCTGTCGCTTCGAGGACGGCGGCGCTGGCGTAGTTCTCGCTGGCGATCAGCTCCAGCGTTTCCACCTGGCGCGTGCGCTCGTCGGCGATGATTGCCGCCATCTCCGGGTCGGTGCGTTGCAGGGTCGACATTGTGGCCTCCGGCGGCGGGATGAGGCGCCGGTTTGGAATGCCCGGATCGTAGCAGAGCGCCCTCTTAGCGGGTTTCGCGATTCTCCCCGAAGGCAGGGGCCGCCGGTGGTCGGGCCGCGTTACACTGGCGCTATGCTGGAGCTGACCAAACGCCTCCTCCTGGCGGCCGAAGGGGCGGACCCCGTTCTCCTCGCCTCGTTGCTGGAACCCGGGCCCCGTCTCCTCCAGCCCGGCGCGCGGCTGCTCGTCGAGCCCTCGGGCGAGCGCACGGGCTCCCTCGGCGACGCGCTGCTCGACGCCGCTGTGGCTGCCTATGCGCCGAGCGCGTTCGCCCGCCACACCGCCGAGACCGTCTACGTGACGGACGCCGCTTTGGCCGAGACGGAGGAGGTCGAGCCCGGGTCGGCACCGGCCGCGGGTTCGGACCTGCCGGTGGCGCTCTCCTCGCGGGCGGTGGCGGGGGCGACGTCCATCTATCTGGAGGTCGTCGAGCACAAGCCCGTCTTCCTGATCGTCGGTGCTGGCCACGTCGGCCGCGCTCTCGCCCGCCTGGCCGACTTCCTGGGTTTCCACGTGGCCGTCCTCGACGACCGAGAAGAGTTTGCGAGCGCCGAGCGCATCCCGGAGGCCGACGAGGTGATCTGCGACGACTTCGAGGCGGCGCTCGACCGCTACCCGATAGGTGCGAACACGCATGTCGTGATGGTCACGCGCGGGCACAAGCAGGACGAGGTCTCCCTCCGCCGCTGCCTGGGGCGGGGGGCGGCCTATCTCGGCATGATCGGCTCCCACCGGCGTACGGCGACCGTGCTGGAGCACCTGCGCGACGAAGGCTTCGAGGCGGCGGAGCTGGCGCGCGTGCGCACGCCGATTGGGCTGGACATCGGCGCGGAGACGCCCGAGGAGATTGCGATCAGCGTGATGGCCGAGGTGATCCTGCTGCGGCGGGGCGGCACGGGCGCCCCCATGTATCACCGTCCCGCCTCGCTCCGGTACCCCTGAGCACCGTCTTCCGGCGCCCCGGCGGCGAAGCGCACAGGCTCGATAGCGCTACACTAGCCGGGTGGATGGCTTCTCCGTCTCCCACATGCCGGAACTCCGTTCGCCCGTCGTCGTCCTTGCGTTTACCGGCTGGAGCGACACCGGGACGGTTACGGTGGACGTCGCCCGGCGGCTGATCGACGCCTATGCGGCCCGGGCGTTCCTGAGCGTCGACCCGGAGGAGTACTACGTCTTCACGGACACGCGGCCGACGGTGCGTCTCGACGAAGAGGGCCTGCGGCAGCTCGACTGGCCCAAGAACGAGGCGCACGCGGCGACGTTGCCGGAGGCCGCACACGACATCGTCGTCGTGCACGGAGCCGAGCCGAACCTGCGCTGGCGCACGTTTGCGACGCGTCTGGCGGACATCCTCGCGGACCTCCAGCCGTCGATCGTCTGCACGCTCGTCGCGCGGCCGGCGGCGACCCCGCACACGCGCCCCATCCCGGTCTCGGGGTCGGCGGCGGATCCGGTCCTGGCGGAGCGCTTTGGGCTGGGCCGCTCCGTCTACCAGGGGCCAACGGGCATCCTCGGCGTGGTGCACGACGCTCTGCGCCGAAAGGGGACGGCGCTCATGAGCCTGGCGGCGAGCATCCCCCACTACCTCAACGTGGAGGAGAACCCGCCGGCGACGATGGCGCTGCTGCGCGCGCTGGAGCCCGTTATCGGCCTGCCGCCGCCGCTGGGGGATCTCGAAGAAGAGGGCGAGCGTTTCCTCGCACGTGTGGAGGAGGCGTCGCGGGGGGACGACCAGATCGGTGCTTATGTGCGCACGCTGGAGGAGCACTACGGCGAGAGCGACGACGACCTGGCCGACGGGGGCCCGGCGGATCTGCCTTCGGCGGCCGACATCCTGCGCGACGTCGAGGATCTCCTGCGAGGGGGAAACGAACCCGGCCAGGGAGGATGAACCATGGCTATAGCAGGTCTCGTTTGGAAGCTCGCCTCTCCCTATGACGCTTACGTCTCGCACGTGGCGCGTCTCGACCACGCCATCGAACGGATCCGTGACTTCTCGGAGCGCGCGCTCGGCTACGAGGCGGGGCTGCAGGGCTCGGTGCGCGTCGTGCCCGGTGCGGTGGATGTGGCCGGCCGGGCACAGCGCTTCCGCGACCGGCTGGCGACGGCCGCGACGCAGTTGAGCGACGAGCAGTTCGAGGAGTTCCTCAGCATGCTCGGCGGGGGTGGCGTGGCAGCGGTGGAATCGGACCGCGCCCAGGCCGTCTCGCGGCTGTCGCACACGACGCGGGGGCTGGAGGAGTATTTTGCGATCGCCGGCCGGGAGATCGCGATTCTGGAAAGGCGCGGCTACAGCCCGCGCCGCCCGGACGTCGCGCGCCAGCTGCGCGAGAATCGGCTGCCGGCGACGACAGTGGCCGAGTATCGCCACCTCCTGCGCACGCTTGGCGCGCGCGTCGGCCAGCGGCTGCCCGGCGGCGAATGACCGCGCCGCGGCCCGATTCCCGTCTCGTCTATTCGACCGACGGCACCGCCGGCGCAGGACGAGACCTCCGGAAGGCCGCGCCGCCGGCGGTGAGCAGGGCCGCTGCCTCCGCACCGCCGAACGACGGGGTGGTCCGCGTGCAGCGCGACCGGCGTGGCCGGGGGGGCAAGACGGCGACGACGGTGGCGGGCCTGCCAGGCGGCGAGGCCGACCTCGACCTTCTCCTCCGGCGCCTGAAGCAGACGCTCGGCACCGGAGGTTCTCGGGAGGCGCGCGTCCTCGTCTTCCAGGGCGACCAGCGCGACCGTCTCGTGGAGGCGCTCGGCGCGCTGGGGCACAGGGTGAAGGTCGCGGGCGGCTGAGAGCACGCGGTTGCGTCGCGGTCGACGCTACCCGGGGGGTCAGTCACGCTAGGGCCATGCGCATCCTGGCCGCCGGCCTGCTCCTCGGGGGACTTCTCGCGCTCGGGTCGTGCGGCGGCGGCTCCGAAGGCGGCCATGCGATCGTCCGCCTGACGACGCCTGTCTCTCTGGCTTCGAGCGCCGTGGCAGCCGCTGGCGAACCGACGCCGACCAACACGCCGGTGCCGCCGCCGGAGCTGATGCTTTCGGCGACGGAGGTGTACCAGGCGGGTGCGGTCCTGGTCTCGGTGATCGGGCAGGTATCGGCCGGGTCGATCAGCTTCGTCGGTCGCGCCTACCCGCTCACGAAGGGGTCGCAGAGCATGTATGCCTTTGTGGGTGTCGACGCCGACGACGCGCCCGGGGTGCAGCCGCTGCGGGTGGACTTCACGCTTCTGAACGGCTCGAAGGGCAGCCTTTCCGGGGAGGTGACGGTCCTGAAGACGGTGTGGACGGTCGACGCAGTGGCCGTGCCGCCAGACCAGACGAACCTGCTCGACCCGCGGGTGGCGGCCGACGAGCTGGAGATCCTCCACCGGGCGTACAGCCAGGTGACGCCGCGGAAGCTCTGGAGCATTCCCTGGCTGTTGCCGGTGGAGGGTTCGATCACGACGCGGTTCGGCGAGCAGCGCGCCTACAACGGCGGCCCGGCCTCGGGCCACCACACGGGGACCGACATCGGCGCCGCCGAAGGGACGCCGGTGAAGGCCACGAGCGGCGGTCGCGTCGTCCTTGCCCGCCAGCTCCAGCTACGCGGCAACATGGTGATCGTCGACCACGGCGGGGGGCTGTTCTCGGGGTATGCCCACCTGAGCGCCTTTGCGGTCGCGGAGGGACAGGACGTGGCGCCCGGCGAGGTGGTCGGCTACGTCGGCTCGACCGGGCTCTCGACGGGTGCGCACCTCCATTGGGAGATGTCGGCCGGCGGCGTCCTGGTCGACGCACTCCGTTTTACGGACGGTACGAACGGCTTCTGAGGCCCGGCCTCGAGCGGCCGATCGCCTCGCCTCTAGCCCCCCGTACGGTACCCTTGAGGGCGCATGAACAGTACGCTGCGGGGTCGGACGCGCGTGGTGATCACGGGTTTGGGGGCGATCACGCCGCTGGGCGTCGGCGTCGACGCCTTCTGGCGTGAGCTCTTGGCAGGCCATTCCGGGGTAGGCCCGATGACGCTCGCGGACGCGACGACGTTCCCGTGTCGCATCGCTGGCGAGGTGACCGACTGGGACCCGCAACAGTTCCTGGACCGCAAGGCCGCCCGCCGCATGGCGCGCTTCGCTCAGTTCGCCGTCGCCGGCGCGGCGCAGGCGCTCGAGGACGCCGGGCTCGACCTGGAGCGCGAGGACCGCGACCGTGTGGGCGTGCTCCTCGGCAACGGCGGCGGTGGCTACCCGGACATTCAGGACGGCGCCCGTACCCTCTTCGAGCGGGGCGGCATGAAGGTCGATCCGCTCTATATGGCGAAGACGCTGGGGAATATGGCCGCCGCCCAGGTCGCGCTCCAGCATGGCCTGCGGGGCTACAACGGGACGATCGTGACGGCCTGCGCGGCCGGCACGCAGGCCATCGGCGAGGCGGGCATGCTCATCCGTGCCGGCCGCGCGGAGATTGTCCTCTGCGGCGGCGCCGAGGCAGCCATCACCGAGCTGGGCCTCGCCGGCTTCTGCGTCATGCGCGCCCTGAGTGAGCGGAACGACGAACCGGAGAAGGCGAGCCGCCCGTTCGACGCGGGCCGCGACGGTTTCGTCCCGTGCGAGGGGGCGGGCGTCCTCGTCCTCGAAAGTGAAGCGCACGCCCGGGCACGCGGCGCACGCGTGTATGCCGAGCTTGCGGGCTTCGGCTGCACCAACGACGCCTTCCACGTCGTCGCGCCCCCGGAGGACGGGGAAGGCGCGGCCCGCGCCATGGCCGCAGCGCTGCGCGACGCGGGCGTGGGGCCCGACGCCATCGACTACGTGAACGCCCACGCGACGAGCACGCCGCTGGGCGACGCCGCGGAGACGAACGCGCTCAAGCAGGTCTTCGGCGAGGGGGCCTACCGCCTGGCGATCAGTGCGACGAAGAGCATGATCGGCCATGGTCTCGGGGCGAGCGGTGGGATGGAGACGGTCGCCACCGTGAAGACCGTGGAGACGGGCAGCATCCACCCGACCATTAACCAGGAGAACCCGGACCCGGCCTGCGACCTGGACTACGTGCCGAACGTCGCCCGCCGGGCGGACGTGCGGGTGGCGCTGAAGAACAGCTTCGGCTTCGGCGGTCAGAACAGCTGTCTGGTGATTGTCCGCTACGAACCGTAGGGTGGCGGGGCTTGTCGCGATTGATCGGCTGCGTTCGCGGGCCGATACTGAATGATCGTGCGCGCCCTGCGCGCAACTCGTGGAGGCGAGGCCGTAGCGCCCGCCGTTTGCACACACAGGAGTTCCATCGTGGCAAAGAAAGTCCGGGCAGTGGTGACACTGCAGCTGCCCGCCGGCAAGGCCAACCCGGCGCCGCCCGTCGGCCCGGCGCTCGGCCAGCACGGCGTCAACATCATGGAGTTCTGCAAGGAGTACAACGCGCGCACGGCGAACCAGGCGGGGCAGATCATCCCCGCGCAGCTCACCATCTTCGAAGACCGCTCCTTCACGTTCGTCCTGAAGACGCCGCCGGCGGCCGACCTCCTGCGCAAGGCCGCCGGTGTCGAGAAGGGCAGCGGCAAGAACCGCCTGGACAAGGTGGGCAAGGTTCGCGCGGCCGACGTCCGCCGCATCGCCGAGACGAAGATGCCGGACCTCAACGCCAACAGCGTCGACGAGGCGATGAGGATCATCGAGGGCACGGCGCGCAGCATGGGCATCGAGGTCGTCTAGCTATGCCGAAGCACGGGAAGAAGTACCGCGAGGCCGCCAGCCAGATCGACAAGCGCCGGCTGTACCCGCCGGTTGAGGCGATCGCCCTCGCGAAGGAAGTGCACCCAGCCGCCTTCGACGAGACGGTCGAGCTCCACATCAAGACGGGTCTGGACCCGCGCCACGCCGAACAGCAGATCCGGGGCAGCACCGTCCTCCCGCACGGTCTGGGAAAGGTGCAGCGCGTGCTGGTCTTCACGGAGGGTGAGCCCGCCTCGATGGCGCGCGCAGCCGGGGCCGACTTTGTGGGGAGCGACGACCTGATAAAGCAGATCGAGGGGGGTTGGACCGATTTCGACGTCGCCATCGCCACCCGCGAGATGATGGGCAAGGTGGGCCGCCTGGGCCGCATTCTCGGCCCCCGCGGGCTGATGCCGAACCCGCGCTCCGGCACCGTGGTCGCCGGTGAGGACGTGGCGCGCACGGTCCAGGACGCGAAGCAGGGCCGGGTGGAGTTCCGACTGGATCGCCTGGCGAACATCCATGTGCCGCTCGGCAAGGTGAGCTTCGACGACGACAAGCTGCGGGAGAATATGGCGGCCTTCATCGAAGCGGTGAACGCGGCGAGGCCGAAGGAAGCGAAGGGGCAGTACATCCGCTCGGCGACGCTGACCACGACGATGGGCCCGGGGATCCACCTGGACCTGCAGCAGACGCTCTCCCTCCGCCAGGTTTAGCCGGGCGGCAGGACCTTTCCGGTCCGGGGCGGGCCGAGGCGAGGGGGCTCGCATGCCGGTGACCGAAGCGAGCGGCGCGACCATTGCCTACGAGGCGGCCGGCCAGGGGCCGCCGCTCCTCCTCGTCATGGGCTACGGCCTGCCCGGCTCGGCCTGGGCGCTCATGCTGCCGTACCTGTCAGGCTTCCAGGTCGCCTACTTCGACAACCGGGGGACGGGCGGGTCGCGGGGGGCGCCGGTCGGCCGCATCTCGGAGTTCATCCCGACGGCGGCGGGCGACGCCCTGGCCGTGATGGACGCGCTCGGCTGGCAGTCAGCGCACGTGTTCGGTATCTCGATGGGCGGCATGATCGCCCAGGAGGTCGCGCTGCGGGCGCCGGAGCGGGTGAGGTCGCTGGTCCTCGGTTGCACGAGCTGCGGCGAGCCGGGGCCGACCGAGGCGCAGCGCGAGACGATTCGCGAGCTCCAGCGGGGCATGAGCCTGATGGCGACCGCTCCGGAGGAGTGCGCGCGCGTGGTGCTGCCTCTCTCCTTCCCGGCCGCCTACCTCGCCGCCCACCCGGAGGTCGTTTCCCTGACGGCGATGGCGTTCAAAGCCATGCCCACGGCGGCGGTGCCGGCCATCGAGGGGGAGGAGCTGAATGGCTGGCGGAGCGCCGACCGCCTGGGCGAGATCCGCACGCCCGCCCTCGTCTTGCACGGGGCGGAGGATCGGCTCATCCCCGTCGCCCACGGCTACCGGCTTTTCGAGGGCCTGCCTAACGCCGAGTTGCGGGTGATAAAGGGAGCGGGTCACTCGTTCACTGCCCATGACCCGGCGGGCACGCTGCACGGGGTCGCGGTCTGGCTGCAGGCGCGAGAGGCAGCCGTCGGACGGAAGTAGCCGGTCGGGTCGGTGCTTGCGCGGCTGGAAGCCTACCCCAGGCGTTCGACGAAGACGTCCATCAGGCCGCCGCAGATCTGGTCCTCGCCGTCGGTTGGCTGGGTGAGATCAACGGTGACGACGCGGGGACGGCCGTCGGCGAAGGTGGCCATCGCTTCCTGCCAGACTTCGGCTTCGCCGCAGCCGCCGCCGATGGTCCCGAAGAAGGTGCCGTCCTGGCGAACGACCATCTTCGCGCCCGTCTTGCGGGGCGTGGACCCGCGTGTGCGGGCGACGGTGGCCAGGACGACCGGCTGACCCTGTTCGATAGCGCCGGCGATGGCTCGGTAGATCTCCTCTTGCATACCTTTATCGTGCCGAGCGGGAAGGCGTCTCGCAAGGCCTCCGGCAAGACGCCCGGGGTTCGGTATCGGCCGCTTTGTCAGGCGTCCTGGCGCCCGAAGCGGCGGACGGCGACCGCCAGCGGGGCGACCGTCCAGATGACGACACCGCCGACGAGGAGCAGCGTGCTCGTGCCCGTGCCGACCCGCTCAGTGAGGTAGGCGCCGAGCGGGCCGAGGACGTCGAGGTCGCGCTCGAGGCTCATGACCGCCAGCAGGCGGACGGACTCCACGGGGTTCGCCAGGGAGACGGCGAGGAGCGTGCGGCCGGAAGAGCTGAGGGCGAGTGCCAGCCCGATGGCGCCGAGGTCGTAGAGGAGGACGAGTACGAACCAGAGCAGCATGGCACCGCCCAGCGCCTTGACGCGCGAGTCGGCGAGCACCGAGACGAGCATGCCAATGCTCAGGGTCGCGCTTGCCAGGGCGGCAGAGAGGACGACGAAGAGGAGGTAGTGCTCGACGTCGGTGAGCGGCGCGAAGAGGGCGACGAGGAGGCCGGCGCTCCCGAAGCCCATCGCGATCGCGCCCCAGACGGCGACTGTGAGGCCGACGTACTTGCCGACCAGGAGCTCGGCGGGCGAGATCGGCTGGGCGAGCAGCGTCGCCATCGTGCCACGCTCGCGTTCGCCCGCGATGGCGCTCGCCCCGAGGATGAGCGAGAGCATGGGCACGAGCAGCAGGCAGAGGTTGATGAGGCCTGCCGTCGTCCGGTTGAAGCCCTGCGCGCTGACGTCCCCGGCGTCGGCCTGCACGCGTGAGAGGAGGAGCGCCACGGCGGCGAAGGTGACCGCGAAAGCGAAGAGCCAGCGGCTGCGGAGTGCGTCGCGCAGCTCCTTGGTGGCGATGGTGGTGACGCCGTTCATGAAAGGCCTCGCTGGAGGGACTGCAGCCGCTCGACGGCGGCGTCGACGGGCGCTTCTTCGACGCGGAAGTCGAGGATGCTCACGCCTGCGGCGACGAGCGCCTCGACGACCTGGGCCTTGTTCCGTGCCGCGCAGTTCACGACGACCCACTCGCCCGAATGCTGGACGTCGTGGGCGAGGGGGTTGCCGCGGAGCAGGTCGAGCGCCTCGGGGCTGTGGCCGTTGAGCCGCAGGAAGAGCCGGCTGCCGTCGAGGCCGGTGCTCGCCAGGCCGGCAGCCGGGCCGGCGTAGACCGTTTTGCCCTGGTCGAGGACGAGAGCGTCGTCGGCGACGTAGGGCACGTCCTCAAGACAGTGGGTGGAGAGCAGGATGGCGAGGCCCGCCTCGCGCTGGGCGGCGACGAGGCGGCGCAGCTCGAGGCGAGCATGGGTGTCGAGGCCGGCGGCGGGCTCGTCGAGGATGAGCACGGAGGGTTCGCCGAGGAGGGCGACGCCGAGGGCCAGCCGCTGGCGCATGCCGCCGGAGAGGGCGCCGACGGGCTTGGCGGCGTGTTCCTCGAGCCCGGCCGCTTCGACGAGCGCGGTCGCCGCCGCCCGTGGCGCCTGCTTGAGCCGCGCGTAGAAGAGCGCAGTCTCGCGCACGCTCAGGTCGCCATGGAACGCGGGCGTCTGGGGCACGTAGCCGATTCGGCGGCGTGCTTCCTTGCCGCGCCTGGCGACGTTGACGCCGTCGATGGTGACTTTGCCGTCGAAGGCGACGAGCCCGACGACGCACTTGATGAGCGTTGACTTGCCGGCGCCGTTGGCGCCGATGACGGCGGTGACGCGTCCCGCCTCGATGGCCAGGTTGGCACCGTCGAGCACCGTCACCTTGCCATACCGCTTGCGGACGTCCTGGGCGTGGACGAGCATCGCTAGCACCTCCCGCGGATGCGCTCACGGGCGGCGACGAAGGTCGCCAGCGGTGCCAGCAGCAGGAGGGCGAGGATGGCTGTCGTCTGGGGGCGCCCGGCGTCCAGGCTGCCGGAGGGGAGCTTCATCGTCGGCCGCATGAGCGGATGGGGGTCGACGATCGAGGGCGCGTTCTGGTAGACGGGGAAGAAGCGCGCGGCCAGGTCGACGGCGGCCTGGGCGGGGGTGTAGAGGTAGGCTCTCAGCGCTGTCTCGCGCTGCATGAGATCGCCGTAGGCGGAGCGGTAACGGTATGCGATGTCGCCGGCGCCGTCGCCGTTGGCGTCGTAGCCGCTGTACTGGTCCCAGTAGTTTCCGCGGCCGTCGACGGCCCAGGTGTTGTGGTGTTCGAGGCTGCCGCTGCGAGACTCAACTTCGCGGAGGTTGCCGGTGAAGGTGTTCTCCGTGAAGTCCGCCGCGACAGTGGTCGAGAGGTAGAGTGCCAGGCCGTTGTAGCCGATCAGGTTGTGACGGAGGCGCAGATAGGAGGTCGGGGTGATGGGCGCCCCTTCCATGGTCAGTGCGATCTGGTTATGGTGGAGACTGTTGCCCACAAGTTCGACGGCGTCGACGTCCTTGAAGGAGATGCCGTATCCGGAGGCGGAAGAGCGGTTGTAGGAGAACTCATTCCCTTCGAAGTAGAGCCCTTTGGAGTACATCACCGAGCCGCCGGTCAGGTTGCGGGTAAAGACGTTGTTCAGAATGCGGCCGTTGTCGGCGTACATGAAATGGACGCCGTAGCGGGAGTCGGTGATGACATTTTGCTCCATCAGGTTCCGCTCGGAGAAGTTGACGTAGAGCCCGTCTTTGGCGAACGAGATGTGGTTGCCGCTCAGCACGTTGTCCGTCGTGTAGTAGAGGTAGAGCGCGTGGCCCCGACGTTCGGTCTCGAACTCGCGGACGCTCTCGATGTCGTTGTTCCGAACGACGTGGCCGTTGCTTTCGTGCAGGGTGATTCCGTAGAGGACGTCGCGGAGGCGGTTCCCTTCGACGATCGCGTGGTCGCCGAGCAGCCTGATGCCGGTGGGCTCGTCGGAGACGTCGCGGGCGGAGCTCTGGATGAGAAATCCGCGGAGGGTGACCCCGTCCGCGGTGATGCGCACGACGTCGCCACGGCGCCCGCCGTCGATCACCGGCCAGCCAACCCCTTCGAGGGTGAGGGGCTTGTCGACGGTGACGGGGCCGGCGTAGGTGCCGGCGGGGACGCGCAAAGTGGAGCCGGGCGCGGCGGCTGCGACGAGGGCGTTGAGGTCGGCCGCTGGGGCCTGGGCGTGGGCGGGGGTGGGCTCCGCAAGGAGCACAGTCGCGCCGAGGGTCAGGACCATCACGGCGGCACCGACGGCGGCCTTTTGCGTGCCCGTGTTCTTCCAGCTGTCGCGGAGGAAGCGGATGAGCCAGGGGCCGAAGGTGATCATGATCGCTGCGGCGACCATCAGCCAGAAGCCGGTGCTGACCATCGTCTCGCTGTGGAAGTTGACTACCTTGGTGCGGCCGAGCACCTTCGGCGTGAAGGGGCCGGGATAGAGGGGCGCCTCCTCGTTCAGGTCGTGGCCGTACTTCCAGAGCCAGTCTTGGAGGTCGATGAGGAAGCCGATGGGGAACGCCCAGGCGACGGCCACCACAGCCCAGCGCAGCCGGCGCAGGGCGAGCACGGCGGCGACGGCGATGGCGGCGACGAAGCCGAAGAGCAAGAACGGGAATGCCTTCAGCTCGAGGACGTCGCCGGGGACGATCTGCTTGACGCCGGCGTAGTGGTTGAGGGTGTTTATCTCCTGCAGGTCGCCCTTCATGGTCGTGCCGTAGGCGGTGAGCTGTAGGTCTTGCGGGTACTGGGGCGCGATCAGCGTCATGTGCCAGAGGGGGAGGAAGAACGCGACGACGAGCAGGGTGATTGCGATGGCCGCGCAGAGCGACCAGAGGTCCGGCCGGAAGTGCAGCCACGCTGCCCTGGTCGTCGCTGGCGCCTCGCCCTGTGTTGTTGCCTGCACGGCCACGGTTACCCCCTCCCCTGGAGATCGCGGAGCAGGACGACCCAGTCCTGGATCGTCCCCGCGGTGCGCGTTCCGAGCGTGGTGCGGGCTGCCTCTGCGGAGGCGAAGGCGGCCACGTTATAGGACATCGGGCTCTTGACGCCGGGCGCGGAAACGAATACGGCCGTCCGTCCGTCGAGCCAGCGTTCCCCGCCGAAGTCGCGTACGAAGAGGCGCGCGTTGGCGCCGGGATCGTGTGCGCGGTAGTGGGAGACGAGGCAGCCGACGTCGTCGAAGTGCTGCTCGTCGCCGCCGGGCCCGCGCCAGGCGGCGGCGAAGCGCTCATCGGAGATGAGCATGCCGCACTGCTGGCAGGGCTCGGCGCCGTAGTTGATGGTGGGCTCCGCTCCTGTTGCTTTGTCGCCGGGGAAGAGCAGGTAGCCGCCCGCGGCGAGGCCGGCGGTGGCCGCTCCCCCGGCCATCAGGACAAGGAACCGGCGCCTTGTCACCATTGCTGTCACCCTCCCTCCCGTCGTTGCCAGCGTCGGGTTGCCCCGCCGCGGCGTCGGCGGGGGCGGCTCGTTCGCTGGTGGAGCCGCCCCCGCCGGCCGGCGGCGACTCTGCCACGACCAGCCAGCCCTGCATCTCCAGGTGGAGTGCCGAGCAGAACTCGGTGCAGTAGAACGCGAAGGTTCCCTGCGAGTCGGCCGTGAACTCGACGGTCACGGCTTCGCCGGGGTCGAGGCTCACGTTCACGTTGTAGCGCGGGATCGAAAACCCGTGGGTGGCGTCGGGGGTGACCTCGATGTTGGTCAGGTGCCAGACGACTTTGTCACCCTTGTTGACGCGGACGATGTCCGGCTTGAACTGGCTGCGACGAACGGTGCCCCAGACCTCCACCGTGTTGCCCTTCTTCTCGACGCGCTCGGCGCCGTCGGCCACAGCGTTGGGGTCCTTTTCCATCGTCGCCGGGTTGGTGCCGACGGGATAGACCTCCCACGCCTTGATGCGGTCGGCGCGGATGGCCTGGACGTAGTGCGGCTCGCCGATGCCGATGGGCATGTCGGAGAGGATGTTCATCTTCTCGCCGGTGAGGTCGCAGAGCTGGAAGTTCTGAGGTTTGAGCGTGCCGACGACGGGGAAGCGGTCGATCGACCACTTGTTGAGCGCGACGAGGTACTTGCCGGCGGGGCTGACCGTGTCCCCTTCCATCGTCACGAGGTGGCCGATGTTGTAGTTGACGGGCAGCTTGTCGACGAGCTTGAAGGCCTGGTCACCCTTGAAGTAGGGCTCGCCCAGCGTGAACTTGGCGACGGCGCTGTCGAGGAAGAGGCTGATGGAGCCGTGCCCCTGGGCGTCGTACTGCGTGTGCAGCGGCCCCAGGCCCACTTCGACGCGGCCGGCGACGACGGAGTCGAACTTGAGGATCGGGACGCCGAACTGGTCCTTCTTCTCGAAGTCGCTGGCCTTGATGGCCGCCTTTATCTTGTCAATGGAGTAGATGGTCACGTGTGGGTCGAGCTTGCCGCCGACGGAGAGGTACTGACCGTTGGGGGCGACGTCGACGCCGTGCGGGCTCTTCGG
>JADLBJ010000052.1 GCA_020847765.1 Dehalococcoidia bacterium | reverse complement strand
GATGCTGGAAAAGCTGCTGGCGGATGCAAACCCACCGAAGTTTCAATCCGCTCCGGCCTTGAGGGGCCGGAGATGCAAGATGTTCGCGCGTGCGCGGCAGGCGGGGACCGTGTTTCAATCCGCTCCGGCCTTGAGGGGCCGGAGATGCCCCGATCACGCGGCGGGCGGTGCGCTACGTCGAGTTTCAATCCGCTCCGGCCTTGAGGGGCCGGAGATGCTGAAGTATGACAGGGTTTGCGCGCTTCGCAAACACCCCGGTTGTTAACGTCCGTACCGCCACTGCCTTCCTCCGCCTCCCCCTCAGCTTCGCCGACTCCTCCTTCCTGCCGCGCGAAGTCTCTGCGGGCGCCGCTGCCACTCCCCTTTCGCGCTACACGATGAGCGGACCTTCGAAGTCCCACAGGTGCCCCCGACCGTACTGCTCGGTCCGCTTCCTGTCGTCTTCGCCGAGGAAGTAGAGCCGCAGGCTGTCGTGCCGCGCGTCGATCTCGTCCAGGAGCTGCCCGCGCAGGCGCACGAGCTGGACGGACCCGAGGTTGCATTCGAAGACAGACTTTTGCACGCGCTGCCCATACCGTTCGCAGACTTTCGCGACGCGACGGAGCCGGCGCTTGCCCGCCTCGGTCTCGGTGCTGACGTCGTAGGCGACGATGACGAACATCAGCGGAGCACCACCGGCGGGTAGGTGGGGAGCTCGCCACGGACGTGGCGGGCGAGCAGGCGCGCTTGGAGGAAGGGGAATTCGCCCAGCGTCGCCCGTTCGCCGAGCAGGGGGTGCGTGGCTTCCTCGAGACGGCGGCCGTGGTACCCCTCGATGAGAATCCGCCTCCCGCCGGCCGACAGGAGCACCCCGCCGCCCTCGGTGTGCTCGAAGTCGGCGTCGTCGATCTGGTGGCGGTTGACGAGGGCGAGCACCGTGCGGTCGGCCAGGACGGGGCGGAACTCCTCCATCAGGTCGAGGGCGAGGCCCGGACGCCCGGGACGGTCGCGGTGGAAGAAGCCGACGGCGGGGTCGAGCCCGGACGTGGTCAGTGCAGCGACGCAGTCGTTGGTGAGCAGGGCGTAGGTGAAGGAGAGCATGGCGTTGAGGGGATCGCGTGGCGGCCGCCGGGTGCGCGCCTGCATCTGGAAGGCGGCCGCGTGGACGAGGTGGGTGAAGGCGTTGAAGTAGACACGCGTGCCGATCCCTTCCTGACCGCGCAGCTCGTCGGCCGTCTCGGCAGCGGCCGCCCCAAGGATGCGGGCGCGAACGAGCTCGGCTGTCTGGCGGAGGAAAGCGCGCGTGCGGCTCCCTTCGGCGGCGTCCCGGGCGGCGTGGAGGAGGAGGTTGCGCTGGTTGTTCAGCTTGCCGACGGCGAACGAGCGGGCGGCGGCGAGCGCGCGCTTCTCGTCGTCGGCCAGGCGGTACTGCTCGCGGCGAAGAAGGACGTTGCCCCCCTGCGGGGCGTCGACGCGCGCGCGAAGGCGGCCGCCGGCGTCGAGGAAGGTGACGGAGATTCCCGCTTCGGCGCAGCGGGCGAGCGCGGCCGAGGTAACTGTCGCGTTGCCGAAGACGGCAACGCTGTGGAGATGATGGAGGGGCACCTGGACGGCGACGCGCCCGTCGACGACGAGCTGCAGGCTGAAGTTGCGCGTCCGCAGCAACGCCCCCTCGGACGTCGCGAACAGGGTGTTGCCGCGAACGTGGCCGCTCACGGGGCGGCCTTCGGCTGGAAGAGGTCGCGCAGGTAGCGGCTGAGTCGGTCGGCGTGGGGGCTTTGCGCGGGGAGGCAGCTGTCTTCGAAGGAGCAGCCGTGGCAGCGCGGACGATAGACCGGTGCCGGCACGGCCCCGGAGGCGAGGAGGCGGCGCACGGCCGCGATCGTGTCGACGGTCAGGCGCCGGAGGTCGGCGGTGAAGTCGACGCGGGTGCGACGGCGGCTGAGGGCGTGGTAGACGCTGCCCGAGCGGACGGTGGTGGCGAACATCTCCTCCAGGCAGAACGCCTGGGCGCAGAGCTGGACGCGGTCGTTGTCCCAGGCGGCGCGCCGACCGCGCTTGTAGTCGACGGGCCGGGGCTCTTCGCCGCCGCCGGGCCGCGGCCAGAATTCGACGAGGTCCGCGCGACCGGTGAGCCCGAGTCGGTCGTTGAAGAGAGGGAGGGCACGGACGGTGCGGCAGCCGCGGCGGTTGGCGTAGCCGCCCACGTCCACGCGTTCGTGCACGCGGTTGCCCTGGGCGACGAACGCGTTCGTGACGAAGACGTTCTCGCTGTGGATGAGGGCGCAGCGCCGCTCGCAGAAGAGGAAGTGGTTGAGCGCGGAGAGGGGGACGAGGAGCCGCTCCTCCCCGTCCCCGGCCGCGCTGCTGCCGGCAAAGCCGGACACGGCCGCCTCAGTCGTACCGCGGCTGCGGGCGGAAGAGGGTGACGCCGGGGGGCAGCGCCTGGTTGTCGACGACGACCTCGTAGTCGCCGAAGGAGCGGGGCACCGTGCGCCCCTCCTTGAGCGTGACGTGGACGCGGTCGAAGAGGGCGGCCGCGGAGGCGTTGCCCAGGGGCGACTGGTGGCGGAAGACGGCCAGGTCGCGCGTGGCCATGAAGCCGCGCGAGGCGGAGCGGTCGTCTTCGAACATGCGCAGGAGCGCCTGCCAGAAGAGGTCGAGATCCCCTTCGGAGAAGCCTGTCATGGCGGCGAAGGAGGGCGAGACGAAGCCATGGGCGCGATACAGGCCGTAGGGGATCATGTTCTTGCGGCCCATCTCGGTGGTGCCCTCTTTGCCCTGGCGCTCCTCCGTCGTCTTGGCGACGCGGGTGATGGTCACCTCGGCGGGGGCGATCGGGTCGATCGAGCGGGCGAAGGTGAGCTGGAGGGGGCCACGCACCTGGCCCGCGTTGGAGCCGGTGGACATGACGGCGCCGAAGCCGCGGACGTCGAAGAAGTGCTGGCACATCCACATGCGGGCAGCCTCGCGCACGTCGGCTTCGGGGGACTTGCGCTTCTCTTTCGGCGTGGGCGGGGTGAGGTTGTCGTGCGCCTCGTCGTGGAGGGCGTTGAGGAAGGTGCCGCCCCGGCCCTGGTGTTGGACGTAGATGCGGTAGCCCTCCTCCCAGGCGCCGTCCGGGCCCTTCTTCAGGGCTTCGACGTAGTCGCGCACCTTGCGCTTGAGGGCGACGTCGGTGACGAAGCCGCGCATGGTCTCGGGGTCGACGCGGGGCATGTTGCCGGCGTCGGGGTCGCCGTTGGGGTTGCCGTCGGTGACGTCGAAGAGCAGGACGAAGTCGTAGCGGTTCTGGAGCGCGCGGGCGGCGAGCTCTTCCCGGCGGGGGTTAGCCATTGTCGTGGTCCTCCTGGTTCCCATTGCTGGCGGCGGCGGCGGCGCGTTCGTCGCGGCGGCGCTTTATCTCGGCGTAGCGATAGGCCTTCTGGTGGTAGTAGCCGATGGCGAAGCGGCCCTGCTCCTCGAGCGTGAGGGTGCGCGGGAAGCTGACGCCGAGCTGGGCGACGATGCCGGAGAGCTCTCTGTCGAGGTTCACGCGCTGGCCGTCGTTGGGGATGGCGCCCAGGTGGCTCTGGGCAAGCGTCAGCAGCTGGCCGAAGACGAGCGCGGGCGCCGTCGACGCCTTGCCGTAGAAGCGGTCGACGACGCTGGCGCCGACGTCCCCCACGCCGGCGTACTGCACGGCTTCGAGGGTGGCGAAGAGGCGGCCACAGAGGTAGGCCTGGTCGTCGTTGTCGGGGTCCAATCCGGGCATGAGTTGCCTTCCTTCCGGGTTGCGGCGGTTGAGCGTGCAGCGGATGAGGCCGACGCGCGCCGGGGCGAAGAAATCGCCGAAGCCGTCCAGCGGCAGCCGCCGGATGCAGGCTTCGGCAATCGCGAGGGGGAGCGGGTCGCCGCGCAGGGCGGCGCGCACCAGGGCCGCCGGCGTGCGCGGCGAGACTTCCTTCGCCTCGCGCACGGTGGCCAGGCAGAGCGCCCAGAGACGCTGGTCACGCGAGTGGTCGCCGGCGTGGGCCCAGGTGACGCCCTTCTCCACCTCGTCGAAGAGGAGGTTCACCTTCAGGTCGTCGAACCAGGCAGCCAGGTTCGCGTAGGCCTCGGCCAGCTTCTGCTCAAACCAGTCGACGACCACGGCGCGACCGCCGTTGCCGCGCAGGCCGAGGGCGTAGAGGCGGGCGTCCGGGGCCTGATTCGGCAGCACGCTGGTGCGCGCCGCGGTGAGGACCACTTTGGCGTGCTCCGCTTCCGGGTCGTTGAGACACTGAACGAGATCGTCGCCGCCGCCGCCCACGTCGCTCCAGAACGTGAACGCCGCGCCGCCCTCCGTGATGCGCCGGCCGTTCCCGCGGTCGAGCAGGTGGTTGAGGGCGCCGGTGAAGGCGCGACTGCAGTCGACGCACATCGCCGCGTTCTTGTTCTGCTCCCAGCCGTAGGAGGTGAACGAGTCCTTGTCGAAGGAGACGAGCGAAGTGCCCGAGGGCTGGCCGTCGGGCACGCCCATGAGCTTCCCGCCCGTGGGGACGGGGGGCAGCGCGCCCCCGCAGGAGAGGCAGAGGGCGACGTCCTCCTGCCTGCGCGCGGCGTCCTCGGCCTGGCGGTGCTCGCGCCAGAAGCTCCGGCCGGCCGGCGTGGCGAAGAGGGGCACGTAGTTCGCGCTGCTCAGGGCGAGAGCGAGGCGGTCGCCGTCCTTCACCTTCGCCTCGGCGGCGGCCTGGCGGGCGGCGACGACGGCCTCCGCGTCGGCGTAGAAGGCAGCCGCGGCCTGGAAGTCGGCGACCTCCGGGTGGGCGCGGGCGGCCGCGGCGGTGAGGGCGGCGAAGGCGGTCAAGTCGCTGGCCGCCTTGCCCCGGGCGTCCTCGCCTTCGGCGTAGCCGAGGACGAAGCGTGGATTGTCGGTGGCGAAGGTGGCGACGCCGCCGGCGTTCGCGCCCACCTTCCTGGGGACGTGCTCCTCGCGCCCGCGCCTCTCGTCGCCGAGGCGCAGGAGGTGGTCGAAGCCGCCCATGGGGGTGATGACGACGAGCCAGCGGACGGGCTTCTTTTCGAAGTAGGGGTCGGCGTCGGCGAGGTCGGGCGTCTGTGCGGCGTACTGGACGAGCTTCTGAATCAGCACGAGAGCACCTGCCTGCGCTGGTCCTCGTCGGCCAGGACGACGTCCGGGTCGGTGACGATGACGCCGTTCTCGATGCGCGCCGGGAAGAAGACGGCCTGGTTGGCAGCCTTCCGCCCCGGGGCCGCGAAGACCACGTCGTAGAGCATGAGGCCGAGGTCGGCCGTGTCGGGAACCGTCGGCTCGGTGCGGTCGACGGGTCCGAAGTCGGCGGCGAACTCGCGGCAGCCGAGGTAGGGCCGATGGAAGCACTGCCCGGCGGCAACGCGGCGTTCGAAGATCTGGACGTACTTCTCGGGCGTGTCCTCGGGGCGCAGGCCCTCGCCGTCGACGACGAGGTAGGCGGTGACGTTGTAGGCGACGTTGCGAAGGGCGAGGGTGGAGCGCTGGGTGGCGTTCTCGCCCTCTTCGCGACCGCGCGTGTTGGCGTAGAAGGGCCGGAAGGAAGCCGGGTCGCGCATCCAGCCGGCAACGTTGTTGGTGGGGATCTTCTTCTGCACTTCGTTGCGGGTGAGGCCCTGATAGCGGACGGGCCGGAGGACGGCGACGTGGGTGACGACCCAGCGGAACTGGGGGTGCCAGAAGATCGCCTCGAGGATGCCGCGGGCGGCGGAGGGCGTCGGGTACTGGTAGGTGACGCGTTCGACTTTCATCTCGGGGCGCGTGAAGCAGGCCCAATCGCCGCTCACGCGCACCGTTACCGGGCGACTGCGCGGTCCCGGCATAGGTGTGCCTCCTTTCGTGGCTGTGGAGCTGGCCACACTCTCAGGCCGGCGCATCTTAGCGGCTGGCCGCGACAAGGAGTGAGGCCGGGTCGGGTCAGCTGGCGAGGTCATCTGTCGCCGACAGCCGGCGCGAAAGCTCCCTGCGCCGTTCGGGATCGGGCTCGTCGTCGACGACGTAGAGGTGGACGGCCGCGGTGGGTCGAGGGGCGTCAGCGCGGCCGGCCGCGCGCGACCCTGGCCGAAGACGCGATCAGGAGGCTGGCCGCGAGGAGGACCGCGCCCGCCGCGAGCGCCCGCTCACCACCGGCTCCTCGGATCGCGCGCCCGGAACCGGCGTCGGGAGGACCGGGGGCGACGGGGGCGGCCGGCGCCCGCTCGGTGCACGCCCGCGCCACCGGCCCGGAGAGCTCGCCCTGGACGGCGCGCACGTCGTAGCAGGCCCGGCTCCCCGGCGCGAGGCGGACTGTTTCGCTGAAGCGGTGTCGCCCGTCGGCCGAGGCCGGCAGCAGCGCGACGTCGACGGCCGGCGGCACCACGTCGCTGAACGCGTTCCAGAGCTGGCGGCGCAGATGAAACGAGCCAGTGAAGGCGGCCTCGTAGCCCCAGGTCACGACCACCTGCGCCTCGCGCTCGCCGGGCGCGCGGAAGGGGCGGTCCGGCGTCTCGGCGCCGAAGGTGGCCGTGGCCGCGAGGTCGCCAACCGGCGCCAGGGCGCAGCGCGGGTTGACCGCCTGCGCGGCGGGCCGCGGCTTCACCGTGAAGCGGAGGAGGCCGCGCTCGCCCGGGAAGCCTTCGCCACCCACCTGGAACCAGACGGTCTCGCCGGCACCGACGTCCAGGACGACGCTGTCGACGCCGTCGCAGCGGCCATGCGAGACGACGGGCCGGCCGCCTGGCAGCGTGCGCGTCGCTTCGTCGTAGACGGCGACGCGGGTGGCGAAGTCCGAGCCCACCGTGTCGGCGAGCAGGCGCGCGGCCGCCGTCGCCGTATAGGCGTACCAGACGGTAGCGCCGAAGAGGGCCGGCTCGCCGGGGGCAAGCGTGGCGAACGTGGTCGACGCGCGGTCTTCGAAGGGAAGGGCCGTGATCCGCGTGCCGGGGAAGGCGTCGTTCGGCGGCGGGTCGCCTTCGGGCAGGAGGCGCAGGGTCACCGTCCCGCGGGCGGCGGCGAGGCCTTCGGAGCCGATCTGCAGGTGGTAGGTGTTCCCCGGCGTGGTGGTGAAGACGAGCGCGAAGAGGCCGACGGCACTGCGGTTGCCGAAGGCGACTTCGTGGAGCGACGCCAGCTGATCGCCCTCATAGGCAGCGACGAAGACGGGGAAGTCGGCGCTGACGACGGTCCCGGCTGCGGCGCGGTGGGTGGCAACGAAGGAGAGCCACACGGTGGCGCCGGCGTTCGGAGGGAGCGGCTCACCCGCCTCCGTGGTTGCGCCCATGTTGCTGAGGGTGAGGTCGTCGGGGGCGGTGACGAGGGGCCCGGGGAAGGCGTCGGTCGCGGCTGGGCTCGGCGCCTGGGCGGAAGCCGGCACTCCCTCGGGGGCGGCGAACACGACCAGCGCCAGGAGCGCGAGGCCTACAACCGCACGTCTTGCCGGGAGGGGCTTCGCGCTCGTCACCCGTCGCATGGGCGCAGTCTAGGCGGGCGGCGCTCTTCCGTCCGCCTGGCAACCGACGGTGCGGGGGCGCCGGCCGCTGCTCGCCGCGATGGCCTTCGCGGCAGGCCGTCGGTATAGTGGGCGCACGGCCGTATGCTGATCGACCTGCACGCCCACACCTGGCCCCGTTCGCACGACAGCGTCTTGAACCCGGACGACCTGGTCACGCGGGCGAAGGCGGCGGGCCTGGACGCGATCGTCTTCACCGAGCACGACACCGTGTGGGACTACAAGTCGATCGAAGAGCTGCGCGCGCGGCACAGCTTCCTCGTCCTCGCCGGCGTAGAGATAAGCACGGACGACGGCCACATCCTCGCCTTCGGCATCGACCGTTACGTCTTCGGCATGCACCGCTCGCGGGAGCTGGCGAGCTACTGCGAGAAGGCGGAGGGCGCGCTCGTCGCCGCCCACCCCTACCGCCGCCAGATGCCCTGGTTCAGCCGGAACGACGAGGAGTACGAGTCGGCGCTGGAGAAGGCGAGCCGCAACCCGGCCTACGAGTACGTCCAGGCGCTCGAAGAGCTGAACGGCCGCGGCAGCGACAAGGAGAACGAGTTCTCCCGCCGCCTGCGCACGATGATGGACCTGCCCGGCACAGCGGGCACCGACTCGCACGCGATCAGCGACGTCGGCAAGTGCGCGACCTACTTCGAGAAGGAGATCCACGACGAGCGGGAGCTGATCGCCGAGCTGAAGGCGGGCCGCTACTACGCCGTCGACCTGCGTTCGGGGGCGCCCACGGCCGCCCGCTGAAGGCCCGGGCGCGCTTTCCCATGCCCGACTCGCAGAGTAGGATCGGCCTGCCGATTCCGACCGCGAAACGCTGAACGGACCAGAAGGGGAGCAGCATGACGTACGTCATCACGACGCCCTGCATTGACGTGCAGGACCAGGCCTGTGTGGAAGTGTGCCCGGTGGATTGCATCCACTTCGACGAAGGCGAAGACCGCATGCTCTACATCAACCCCGACGAGTGCATCGACTGCGGCGCCTGCGAGCCGGCCTGCCCCGTGACGGCGATCTTCGCCGAGGACGACGTCCCCGCCGACCAGGCGGAGTTCAAGGGCCTGAACGCCGAGTGGTACACCGACAAGGCGCCCGTGCGCGCCCGTGTGAACGCCCTTAAGCCAGCCTGACGTCCGCCCGCCGCGGAGCCGGAAAGGGCCGTCCCGATGGACGGCCCTCCGCCTGTCCGGGCTGTCCGCCGGTTGACCGTGGCGGGGGGGCGGCTACGCTGAATGGAACTTGGCCACGTATCCGCGCGTGGCCGGAGGTCATCTGTCACCATGGCTGAACGCGTCTCCCTCGCGGCCGCACCGCGCACCGTCCTCGGCAAGCAGGTCCGCCGGCTTCGCCGCCAGGGCGTCCTCCCCGGCAACGTGTATGGCAAAGGTATCTCCTCCGTCGCCGTCGAGCTGGACGCCCGCACCTTCGCCCGCACGATCAAGGCGCACGGCGTGCGCAGCATGTTCGAGCTCGCGATCGACGGCGAGAACGCCGTCCGCCACGTCGTCCTCCGCGGCCTCACCCGCGCCGGCGGCGTCGGCGAGCCGATCCACGTCGATTTCTACCAGGTCGACCTGAACCGCCCGATCCAGGCGCACGTGCCGCTCCACCTCGAAGGCGTCGCCCCGGCGGTGCGCGACCTCGCGGGCACGCTCATCCAGAGCCTGGAAGCGGTCACCATTCGCAGCCTGCCGCTCGCCATCCCCGACGCCATCGTCGTCGACGTGGGCATGCTCGCCCGCTTCGACGTCAGCCTCACGGTGGCCGACGTGAAGCCGCCCGCGGGCGTGGAGATCCTGAACGACCTCGCGATCGTCGTGGCGACGGTGACGCCGCCGCGCATCCGCGTCGAGACGGAAGAGGAGCAGGCCGAGTAGTCGTGGCCGCCACCTACCCGGCCGACGACGCGCGGGCCGCCGTTCGCTTCTTCCTCAGCTGGTTCGGGCCCCATTTCGCCCGCAGTGCGACGCCGGACGAATTCGCCGAGGCCGAGGCGGGCGTGCTCACGGGAACGATCACCGTCGGCCGCCGCTGGCAGCTACGCACCGTCCTGGCGAACACGATTGCCGGCGAGGCCATGCTCGACTTCGAAGCCGAGCGGGCGGCGCTCGAAGAGCGGCTCGACGCAGCCGGCCATTCGCTCGCCGTCTGGGTGCCGCGCGGCGCTCCCCTGCCCGCGAGCGACGCCGACCGCGACGCCTTCCTCGCCGCCCTCGACGGCGCGGTGACGGTGGAGGACGGCCGGCGCGAGCTGCGGCGACGGGTGCCCCTCTACCTGCGGCGGACGGACATCGCCGGCTCGATCGTGACCATCACGGGCGGTCTGAGCGCGCACTGGGCCCAGTTCACCAATCGCGTGCCGGGGAGCTTCTGGTTGAACAGCCAGGCGCTCAACCGGCTGCCGGCCGACCAGGCAGAGCGCGACGCCCTCGCTGAGCGGATCGTGCTCGCCGCGGGCCAGCCGTTGGCCGACGAGACGCAGGTCGTCGAGGCGGAGGACGCCTGGACGATCTCGCCGCTGGACGAAGGCGGCTCCTGCGTTTTCGGCTCGCCCCGGGCGGAGAGCGACGAGCAGAGCGCGGCCCTGCGCCGCAGCCTGCGCAAGCTCCTGCGCGCCGCCAACCCCATCCTGCGCGAGCCGGCCGACGCGCGCGCCCTCCTCATCCTCGCGGCCACGACCTACGCCAGCGAGGAGAAGGTCTCCTGGACGCTCAGGGGCATGGACCCGGCGCTCTACGGGGGGTACGACCTGATCGCCGTGCTCGCCGACGGCGTGGCGAAGGTGCTCCTGCAGCCCGGGCGGGCGGCCCTTCCCTGGGACGCGCCGCCGCCGGAGTAGCCTCAGGCTGGCTGGCGGCCGCGAAAGTAGCTCTGCGCCGCCTCATAGCCCACGCGCGTCTGTTCCAGATGGGCGAGCGCGGCCGCCAGGTACTGGGACGGGTCGCCGTAGCTGGGCTGCCATTCGGCGCGACCAGCCCAGCCGCGTACGAACACGCCCGAGCTGTCGGCGTTGCGCGCGTAGGCCTTCAGGGCCAGGCCCGTGCGCAGTCGCTCGATGACGCCGTCGACCGCCTTCGCCTCGCTCTCCGTGAAGAGCACGGCAAACCGCGTCCCGTCGAGGCGGAGGACGTAGTCCGACTCGCGCACACCGTCGATAAGCAGCTGGGCGACGTGGCGCACGGGCGAAGGCGGCAGGTCGCCCGGGGCCGTCGGGTGGAAGCCGGCGAGGGAGATCTCGAAGACGGCGAGCGTGCTCGGCCGGCCGTGGCGGTGGCTGCGCGACATCTCGTGGATCAGGATCTCCTCGAGCTGCACGCGGTTCCCGAGCCCCGACTCCTCGTCGACGACGATGACCGGCGGACGCGCGGGAGCGACGGCCACCGGCGGGACCGGTCGCCCCGTACGGCGGTCAGCGACGAGGAGCGCGACGCCGATCAGCCCGCAGAGGACGAGGAGGGTGCCGCCCGCCGACGGGTCCTCGGGGAAGACGCGCTGCACTGCGACGCCGCCTGCCGCCAGCAGCAAGGGCAGGGGCAGGACGCGCCAGAAGCGCGCCCGCGAGCTAGACAGCCGCTCAGGCGACTGACGGTCCACCGTTTTCCTCCCAGCGCGCTCGTGGTTGGGCCGGCGCGCGGCGGCCTCGATGGCGGCCGAGTTGCGCTTCGCCCGCGGCCAGAAGCTCGGCCGCCTCGCAACCCTGCCCGCTGGCCACGCCGAACACGACCGAGACGGGGATCTCGTCGCCCCACTCCTCAGCGTTCAGCCGTTCTATCTCCTGGGCGACGCGGCGCGCCAGCCGCCGCCCGCCTTCCAGATCGGAGCCCGCCAGGATGAGTCCGAAGTCGTCACCGCCCACGCGGGCGGCGAAGTCGGATGTCCGCACACAGCGGGCGACGCCGGTCGCGGCCCGCCGGATCATGGCGTCCCCCACCTCGTGCCCGTGCGCTTCGTTGACCGCGCGCGTGCCCGTCACGTCCATGAGGACGAGGGTGACGGGCGCACGCGTGCTGCGCCCGGCGGCGCAGACCTCGCGCAGGCGCTCGTCGAAGGCGCGTCGGTTGAAGAGCCCGGTGAGGTGGTCGGTGCGGGCTTCGCGTTCGAGCCAGCGGACCATCGTCTCGCGCCGGCGGAGGGCACGGCTTTCGGCCACGGCAGCGAGCACGCGCGCGGCGAGCTGCTCGCCGTCGAGGTGGCGCTTGCTGGCGAAGTCGTTGGCCCCCAGCTTGAGGGCGGGAAGCGCCTCCCGCTCGCGCTCGCCGCTCGTAAGGAGGACGACAGCGACGTCGGGCCGCTGTTCGCGCAGGAAGCGGGCGAGCTCGGCCCCCTCCTCTTCCCAGAGCTCCTGGCTGACGAGGGCGGCCTCCATGCCGTGGCCGTCGAGAAGGCGGATGGCGGTGGGGACGTCGCCCGCGTGCTGGAGGCGGAACTCGGGCTGGGCGGCGAGCAGCTCCGTCACGGCGGCGGCGTCCGCCACCGACCTCTCCGCCAGCAGCAGGCGGAGGAGCGTGCGGCGCTCCGGCAGGGGTTCCGTGCGAATAAGCATGTTCTCTCTTGACTATCGGCACCGAAGGCCCACGCGTGAGAGACACAGACAGCGCCGTGGAACAGGATCGTGGCGAACAGGTGGACGGCTGGTGGCGAGGAGCGGGGGGGGGGCGCCAGCGCGCCTGGGGCACAGGCCCGAAGAGAACGACGCCGGGAACGCGTTCGAAATGACGCCTGTTGCTCGCTCCTCGCTCAGAAAAGCGGGCCGCCGGGGTCCAGGACCGTGCCGTCGAGGGCGACGACGGCGGGGCGCTCCTCGCAGTACCCCTCGTTCTCGCACTTGTCGAAGACGAAGGCGCCGCGCTTCTTGTCGAAGGCGATCTTCCAGGCGCCCACGACGGGCCCGCCGGGCGCCTGCTGCGCCGTGAGGATGGCGATCAACGCCGCGATCTCTTCTCTTCCCATACGACCTCCTTCCCGCTCACCTGTCCGAAGTCCCCCTCCGCACCCGGCCCCTCGCTCGGGGCCCATCCCCGCTCATTCCTCAATCCTCACTCCTCCTCCCTCATTTTCCGCTGCTCGCCAGGCTGACGGCGAGGGCGGGCCGCTGGGTGCGACGGATGACGGCGTGGGCGGCGAGGGTGGCCGCCATCACGCCGAGGACGCAGAGGCCCATGACGAGCAGCGTCTCCCGCTCGCCCGCTGCGTCGGCCAGGCGGCCGATGGGGTAGCCGACGAGGCCGTTCGCCCCCCAGGCGAGCATCGTCAGCGACATCACGCGGCCGTAATAGGCCGGGTCGGAGGCCTGCATCACGAGAGCGTTGTTCAGCATCTGGTAGCAGCTCGACCCGGCGCCGAGGAGGAGCATGACGGCGAGCGCCGCTTCGAAGCCGCCTGCCAGCGAGAGGAGGACGAGGGAGCCGCCGAGCGTGATCCCGCCCGCGAGCATCAGGCGGAAGGCGTAGCGCGAGCCCGCCAGGCCGGCCACGCCGACGGTGGTGAAGAGCCCGGCGAAGCCCGCCACGCCCAGCAGCCAGGCGATGTCGCTCGAGTCGTGGCCCAGGTCGTTTTCGAGCAGCCCGGGGAGGACGACCTGGTAGGAGAAGCCGGCCATGACGACGCCGGCGAAGGACAGTGCCAGGAGGGTGAGCGTGCGCCGCTCGGCGACGTGCCGCACGCCCTCGCGGAAGTCCGCGAAGGCAGAGGGCCCGGTTCCGCGCGGGCGGCCGTGGGTCGGCGGCAGCTGGGCGAGCGTGGCGACGACGAGCGCTATCAGGCCGCCCATGAAGAGGTACGTGCCGCCCGAGCCGGTCAACGGCAACGCTATCAGCGCCCCCGCCAGGAACGGCCCGAAGATGCGCGTCGACGTCATCGCCACCTGCTGCAGCGCGATGCCGTTCGCCAGCCGCGGCGCGTCGAGGATCTCGCCGATCCAGGCCTGGCGCGCGGGCGCGATGAAGGAGAAAACCGTGCCCATCACGAAGGTGGAGGCGAAGAGGATGCCAATCGTGATCTGGCCGGTGACGATCGTCAGGCCGACGGCGATGAAGTCGAGGGCGATCAGGCTCTGGCCGAAGAGCAGCAGCCGCCGCTTGGAGACGCGGTCGGCGACGACGCCGCCGAAGGGCGCCGAGAGGAGGCTGGCCAGGCCCATGCCGAAGGCGACCGTGCCAACGTCGCCATTGTGGCCCGTGATGTCGAAGGCGACGACGGCCTGGGCCACGCTGGACATGGCGAAGGCGAGGAACGACAGGGTGGTGCCGAGCCAGAGGACGCGGTAGTGCGGGTCGGCCAGTGCCGTGAAGGTCGTCGAAAGCCACCGCCCGATCATTACCGTCATCCTAACGGTCTGAGCGAGGAGTGAGGAGAGCGGCCTGCGCCGCCGCAGCCGCGTCCCCCGACAGCCGGGTCATGCCATCGGGCTGCCAGGGGCGCCGACGGGAGCGCCGTGGCCCCCGCCGGCCTGGTGCAGGCGCCGGTCAGAGGCCGGCGAAGCAGTCGAGCTCGTCGTCCACCCAGTTCTTCGTCTGGCTGTTCGTGAGCGTGTGGCTGCCGACTGTGCTTGTGTCCGGCCCGAAGGAGAGCTTGTCAGCCCAGTTCGGATCGCAGACGCCGGCCCCGCTGACCGGCACAATCGCCCCCTCGAGGATCTGCGCCGGATGGGTCGTCGTGTACAGGTCGAAGTCGAGGAAGACCGGGGTGTCGTAGCTTCCCAGGTTACCGGGGAAGTTCGTCGCAAAGCCATGGAAGTGCCCATCGACGAAGCCGGGCATGGCCGCCGCGAGGTCGATGCAGTCCGACGTGAACTTGGTCACGCCGAGGGAGCGGTCGTCCCAGCGGATGGTGAGGTTCAGCGTGCCGCGCATGCTGGCGGGGCCGACCGAGGTTGGCGTGTTGTTCGTCACGACCTCGGTCAGGCTCCAGTTGACGCTGCCATGGCGCGGGTTGGAGAGGTTGTCGTTCATGTTGCCGTCCAGGTGGCCGGAGCCGCTCGAGAGGACGGTGAAGTTGCCAGCGTTCGACTGGTCGATGATGGAGCTGCTGCAGGCCTGGCCGAGCGGCGTGGCGCTGGCTACGCTCGCACCGCCGAAAAGGGCCAGGAGCAGCGTGGCCGACGCACCGAACGCGCCAGCCAGAGCACGGAGTCGTCTGGACACGGTTGGATCCTCCCTGGTCGAGATAGGGGCCGATCTCGCTGCTGTCGGCCCCTGCTTGCGTTTGCCGGCACTGGCATGCCGCGCGTGACACCCCTGCTGCGACGTCGGGAGGGTAGTGCGTCCCGAACTAGTTGTATATGTCAATCGAATGGTCTTTCCCGGCCGTTTTCCTTGCAGAACCATCGCATGACCCGGATCATGGGATGTCGGCCTTTGCGCTCCGCAAGATGGCGGTGCCCGCCCCCGCGCCACCTCCGAAAGGCCAGCGCCCGATGACCGTCACCACTTCGGCCGACTCCGCCCAGCGCTACCGCGACGCCTGGGCCTGGGACCGCGTCGCCTGGGTCTCCCACTGCGTCGACTGCTACCCGAGCAACTGCCCCATGCGCGCCTACGTGCAGGACGGCCGGGTGGTGCGCGAAGAGCCCGCCGGCGTCTTCCCCGTCGTCGAAGAGGGCGTGCCCGACATGAACCCGATGGGCTGCCAGAAGGGCGCCGCCTGGTCGCGCATGCTCGAAGGCGAAGAGCGGTTGCGCTACCCGCTGAAGCGCGTCGGCAAGCGCGGCGAAGGCCGCTGGCAGCGCGTCAGCTGGGACGAAGCGGCGACGGCCATCGCCGACGGCATCCTCGACGCCGTCGCCGAGGTCGGGCCGGAGTCGGTCGTCGCCCCCTCCGGCTGCAACACCGCGCCGGTCACGGGCACGGCCCGCAGCCGCTTCCTGGGGGCCTTCGGCGGCCTCACGACGGACGTGAACGCCGAGATGAACGACTTCGCCCCCGGCTACTACCTCACCTACGGCGACCTCGGCCCCGTCAGCAGCGTGGACGACTGGTTCCACGCCGAGGTGTTCATCATCTGGTTTGGCAACCCGAACTACACACGCATCCCCTATGTCCACTTCGTCAACGAGGCGCGCTACCACGGCTGCGAGGTGGTGACGATCGCGCCCGACTTCTCGCCCTCGGCCGTCCACGCCGACCAGTACCTGCCCGTACGCGTCGGCAGCGACGCGGCTCTCGCCCTGGGCATGGCCCACGTCGTCGTCGAAGAGGGGCTCGTGAACGAGGCCTTCGTGCGCGAGCAGACAGACCTCCCCCTGCTCGTCGACCGGGCGACGAGCCGCTACCTGCGCGAATCGGACATGGTCGAGGGCGGCAGCGAGGAGCAGTTCTACGCCTGGGACGAGGCCAGCGGCCGGCCCCTGCCTGCGCCCCGCGGCACCCTCTTCTGGGGCGAGGCCCGGCCAGTGCTCGAAGGGGACTTCACTGTGCAGACGCATGCGGGCGAGCGCCATGTGACGACCGTGTTCACCCTCATGCGCGAACGCCTGGCCGACTACACGCCGGAGCGGGCAGCGGCCATCTGCGGCCTCCACGCCGACGCCGTGCGCAACCTGGCACGAATGATCGCCCGCCGCCGGACGAGCATCCTCGGCGCCCTCGGCGGCGCGGGCAAGTACTACCACGGCGACCTCATCGAGCGCTCGCAGCTCCTCCTCATGGCGCTGACGGGCAACTGGGGGCGCAAGGGCACGGGCGTGCGCGTGTGGCTCTCCGGCCTTTTCGACGGCGCGACGACCTTCGGCTTCAAGTCGCGGCGTGGGCCGGAGGAGGTCGTCGGCCTGCTGGAAGCGCGCGACGCGGCCTACCAGGCGGCGGCCGTCGCCGACCCTTCGCTCACGCCCCTCATCGCGGGCATTGACGGGGCCAAGCGGGCGGGCGCCGTGATGGTGCCGCCCATCCTCTGGTGGTACCACCACGCCGGCTTCCGCGAAGTGTGGAACCGGAGCGAATGGCACGACCCCTCCATGAAGCGCCCCTTCGACGAGTACTTCCAGGAGGCGATGGCGCGCGGCTGGTGGGCGGGCGTGGACTACCCCCGTGCCGACCAGCCGACGCGCGTCATCATCGAGTGCGGCGGGAACGTCCTGCGGCGGACACGCGGCGCCAACCAGCTCCTGGAACACGTCTGGCCGAAGCTCTCGCTCGTCGTGACCCTGGACGTGCGCATGAGCACGACGGCGCTCTACTCCGACTACGTCCTGCCCTGCGCGGGGCAGTACGAGAAGATCGGCTTCTGCTTTTCGACGACGCACACGATGAACCTGACCTTCTCCGACAAAGCGGCGGAGCCGCCGGGCGAGGCGGTGCACGAATGGGAGGCCTTCCGCCGCCTGGCCGAGAAGCTGGAGGAACGCGCCCGCGCCCGCGGCCTCGCGCCCTACACCGACGCGCGTGGCGTGCGCCGCGACCCGGCCAGCGCCCACGCCGCCTTCACGCGCAACGGCGTCTTCGTCGACGAGGAGGTGATCGCCGACGAGATGATGCGCGACAGCGCACTCACCGGCGTGCTGCCCGAAGACGCGAGCCTGGCCTCTATCCGCGAGCGCGGGATCATGCGCTGGCAGGGGCTCGGCATCAGCCCGCGCTCGCTCGCCCAGGCGACGGAGCCGCAGCCCAATGAGACCTACGCCCCCTACCGCGACCACGTGGAGAAAGGTGCTCCCTACCCGACGCTCACGCGCCGCGCCCAGCTGTACGTCGACCACGAATGGTTCATCGAGGCGGGCGAGCAGCTGCCCTGCCACAAGGAGCCCCCCGCCAGCGGCGGCGACTACCCCTTCCAGCTGACGAGCGGCCACAACCGCTGGAGCGTCCATTCAGACAACACGGCGGCGCGGATGATGCTGGAGACGCACCGCGGGACGCCCCACCTCGTTGTCAACAGCGGGGACGCCACCCGCCTGGGCATTGCCGACAACGACGTGGTGCGCGTCTTCAACGACCAGGGCGAGTTCCGCGTGGCGGCGCTCGTCTCGCCCTCGCCGCAGCCGGGCCAGGTCGTGATGTACAACGGCTTCGATCCCTACCAGTTCCCCGGCTGGTCGAACCCGAACGACACCGAGCCGGGGATGGTCAAATGGCTGCACCTGGCCGGCGGCTACGGCCACCTGCGCTACTGGGCGACGCAGTGGCAGCCCTGCCCCGTCATGCGCGGCACGCGCGTCGGCCTGGCGAGAAGCGAGAAGTGAGAAGAGAGGGGTGAGTGAGGGACCGCCCCTCGCCGCGCCCGACGGCGGGGAGGTGGCCTTACTCCTCACTCCTCACTCCTCACCCCTCGTTGACAGCGCGCGATGGGGCGGTAAGGATTCGTTTCAGAACCCGCGCAACGCGCGTGCTCCGGAGGTCGGGCGCTGGCAGCGGCGCCCCTGTTTTATGACCAACCAGGTTCAGCGTCGTCTCGCCGTCAGCGTTCAGCCGGTGCCGAAACAGGACCCCGAGGCACGGAAGCGGAACTTCGAGGAGACATACCTCGGCTTCGACCTGAACGCCGCCCGGATCGAGGCCTCGCGTTGCATCCAGTGCCCCTCGGCACCGTGCCAGGAGGCGTGCCCCGTCCATAACGACATCCCCGGTGCCTTCGCCCTGCTCGAGCTGGGTGACTTTCAGGAGGCGGCGAACAAGTTCCGCGAGACAAGCAACCTGCCGGAGATGTGCGGCCGGCTCTGCCCCCAGGAGAAGCTCTGCGAGGGCGCCTGCGTCGTCGGCTTTGCCATTCGCCCGGACGGCCGCAGCGAGCCGCCCGTCACGATCGGCAAGCTCGAGGCCTTCTGCACCGACGCCCAGCGGCGCGACCTCGGCGGCTACCCGCTGCCGCGCTACATGCCCGAGCCGAGCGGGCGGAACGTCGCCGTCGTCGGCGCCGGGCCGGCCGGGCTCGCCGTCGCCGAGCAGGTCGCGCTCCAGGGCCACGCCTGCACGGTCTTCGAATACTGGCCGGAGCCAGGCGGCGTGCTCGTCTACGGCATCCCCAACTTCAAGATGCGCAAGTCGATCGTCGACGAGTACCTGGCCCACCTCGAGGCGCTCGGCGTCAAGTTCGTCTGCAACACCTACGTCGGCCGCGACGTCACGATCGACGACCTCCTCACGGGTGAGTTCGACGCCGTCTTCGTGGGGACGGGCGCGGGCGTCGGCAACGAGATGCAGATCGAAGGCGAGCAGCTGCACGGCGTCCATTCGGCGACGGACTTCCTGGTGCGCGGCAACCTCCGCCCCGAGCAGCTCCCCGAGCACCTGCGCGCGCCGCTGGCCCAGCCGCACAACGTCGTCGTCATCGGCGGCGGCGACACCTCGATGGACTGCGTGCGCACGGCCATCCGCCTTGGCGCCGAGAAGGTGACGTGCGTCTACCGGCGGACGGAGGCGGAGATGCTCGGCCGCGGCGAGGAGCGGAAGAACGCGCGCGAGGAGGGCGTCGAGTTCGCCATGCTCACCCTCCCCACCCGCATCATCGGGGACGACCAAGGGAACGTAACCGCGGTGGAGCTGCAGAAGATGGAGCTGGGCGAGCCCGACGCCTCCGGGCGGCGCGCGCCGCGGCCGATCAAGGGCAGCGAGTACGTCGTCCCCGCCGACACGGTCGCCATCGCCATCGGCTACGGCGCCGACCCGATCGTGCCGCAGACGACGGCCGGCCTGAAGACGGACCGCAAGGCGCTCGTCCAGATCGACGACTACGGGCGGACGAGTCGGCCGGGCGTCTTCGCCGGGGGCGACAACGTCAACGGGGCGGACCTCGTGGTCACCGCCCTGGCGGACGGCCGCCGCGCCGCCGAGGCGATCTGCGCCTACCTGGAGACGGTCCCGCCTCGCCGCGTGCGCTGAGGCAAGGAGCGAGGAGTGAGGAGTGAGAGCTCCTCCCCGCCGGCCGATATGGGGGCCGGCAAGCGCGGCACGAGACGGAGCATCCGGCGCTACTCGAACCCGTAGGGCTTGAAACGCCCGTGCAGGAACAGCTCCACGTGGGCCGAGCCCCGCGTCACCGTGCCGTCCGGAGCCGTCGTCGTGACGGCCGCCAGGTATTCCGGGCTGTGCGCGTTCTTCAGCTGGACGCCGTTGTAGAGCGTGTGGTCGTAGGGCTGCCTGGTGAAGTCGAATTCGTCCCACTCCTGGTGGAGCTGGCCGCTGGCGTGGTAGGTGCCAATGCCGCCGCCGTCCTTCCAGCTGCCCGCGCCATAGCCGATGGTGACGGGGTTCCAGGCGCAGGCACCGGTCTCGTAGACCTGCGTCCACTGCCCGCCCTGGTCGTCGGTCAGGTGCCACGTGCCGCGCTTCAGGCGGCGTGTGCCTTCGACGAACTCGAGCTCGTGCCGAGCCGCGACCAGCCGGCGCTGGGGCGCGGCACCCTGGAAGTCGATCCCGCCTTCCAGCGGCGTGCCAAAGACGTCGTTCATCTGCACCTGCTCGCCGTCCTCGGATTCGTGCACGCTGAAGAAGCCGGAATGGCCGGGCGATCCCCACCAGCAGGCCCAGCGCAACGCCTGGCGCACGGCCGGGGCCTCGGGCGGCGGCAGCCATCGCGATTCCGGCATGAGCGGCGCGCGCTGGGAGTAGAGCCCCCAGGAATGGTCGCGGCTGGCCCACCATTCGCCCTCGCGGAGGTCGAAGCGGCGGCCGCGCAGCTGGATCCAGCCGCGCGCCGTGCCGCTCTGGTTGTAGCGCGTCTGGTCCGTCGTGCGCCGCCCGCGCGACCACGCCTCGTGGTGGGGCTCGACATACACGTCGCTCAGCCCGACCCACTCCAGGTCGAACGTCAGCTCTGAGTCGTTGGGGCCGAGCGCGAGGCGGACAACCTTCAGCGGCTCCACGAAGCGGTAGGCCAGCGGCCCAATGCTCGTGTCGAACTTCTGCCGCCAGGGCCGCTTCAGCCGCGTGGTGAACTGCCGGCCGGCGACGTTGAGGCCGGCGTAGCCGCCGATCATGTCCGTGTTCGGGCTCACGCGCATGCCGGAGTAGAAGAAGGCGTCCTCGCTGGCGTTGTAGACGCCGAAGAAGTAGCCGTCGTCCCAGGCGTAGTCCGTGGCGGGTATCTCGCTAAACGGCCGCGAGGACTGGTGGACGGGGAATTCGTCGTATGGCGTGATCATGGCGTTTCTCCACTCCTGGCTCCGGCGGCTGCGAGCGTCGGTGGTGCTCGCGGCGGGAACGGCCGCCCGTCGGGAAAGCGGCCACACTCTACCCCGGGGCGTGGAGGCGTTTCAACGGCGGTGCCCTTCCGGGGTCCGGCCTTTTCGCCTATTATCCCCCCGCCGGTGCCCGGACCCTCGTCCGAGCACGGAAAGGGGGGCCTGCGTGGACGGAGCCGCCGTCGCAAAGTATCTGGGCTACCGCCTGCCGGAGGCACGCAACCTCGCCGTGACGAGCCTCACGCGCGTCTTCCCCGGCATCTCGCGCGAGACCTGGCTCGTCGACACGGCGTTCGAAGAAGAGGGGCGGGCGGCCAGCCGTGGCTTCACCTTCCGCATGGACACGCCGGGCGGCAGCATCGTCCCGCTCCCGCTCTCGTACGAATACGAGGTCTACCGGCGGCTCCAGGGCACGGACATCCGCGTCGCCCGCGTACTCTGGTACGAGCGCGACCGCGAGTGGCTGATGGACGGCCGCGAGTTCTACGTCCGCGAGAAGGTGGAGGGCGCGGTCGACATCCCCCACCTCGGCGATCCCGCCTACCGCGACATGCACGTCGCCATGGCCAAGGAGCACGCCGAGCAGATGGCGAAAGTGCACACGCTCGACTGGCGCAAGCACGGCTTCGCGGAGATGAAGGACCTCTACCCCGAATGGCGCATCCCGGCGGACGCGGCGCAGAGCGCTCGCCTCGACCTGGAGCTCTGGGAGGAGATCTTCTACCGCATCCAGCCGGAGCCCTACCCGGCGATGGCCCAGGTCCTCGCCTGGCTGAAGGAGCACTGCCCGACGAGCGCGCCGCGCGTGACCCTCGTCAAGGGCAACAACGGCATGACCGAGGAGATCTGGCAGGGCACGAAGATCGCCGCCATGAGCGACTGGGAGCTCACCCACCTCGGGGACCCGACGGAGGACTGGGGATGGGCCGCCCAGCAGGGCCTCGGCCAGCTCTGGGACTTCGAGCAGATCCTCGCCCACTACGAACAGGTCAGCGGCATCCGCGTGGACCGCGACAGCCTGCGGTATTACCGCCTGTTCGTGCCCTTCAAGGCGTTCGTCTGCCTCCAGGCCGGCGCACGGATGTTCATCGCCGGGAAGGACCTGCGCGTGCAGGTCGCGGGGCTGACGTTCATGAGCCACCAGTTCCTGGCGCAGCTCGCCGCCGCGGCCGGCGTATAGGAGGGAGAGATCATGCGACCAAGCTCGACGCAGATCGTCGCCGGCATCAAGTGGAGCTTCGACACCTACGTCGTGCCGGACCTCACCTCGCGGCTCGGGCAGAGCGCGGGCCGCAGCATCGCGCTCCTGCTAGAGCACCTCCAGGCGCGGCTCACCAGCGAAGGCCAGCTCCTGAGCGAGGACAACGAGGACATGCGCGGCCTCTTCCACGCACTCCGCGAGCAGCTCGCGGCTGTGCCTGAGGCGGCGCGCTCGCCGCAGCTGACGGCCGTCCTCGGCGAGCTGGGGGAGAAGGCCGGCAGGCAGTACCGCCCCGCTGGCGCCTACCCCACGGTCGACTCGCTCACCGAGGAGAACGAGGACCTGAAGCGCACGGTCGTCCGGGTCATTCAGGTGCTGGCGGAGAGCCGCTCCCTGTTCCCGCCGGACGTTTTCGAGAAGGCCGACAGCGCCGTCCGCGCGCAGGTGCGGCGGCAGCTCGACCGCGAGAACCAGTGGATTGCGCCCCTCGCCGGCAAGCGGCCCTACTAGCGGCCGCGCCCGCTAGAACATCTCGCTCCGCATCGACTGGAGCTTCCACTTGCCCTCGACCCGCCGGTAGCTCTCGAAGTAACGGCCGAGGTTCCACTGCGGCGGCTCGCCGGGGCGGATGACGGCCGTCACCATCGCCCATTCGCCGCGCGCCGTCTCGCCCTCGAGTGCGATCGTCGGGTTGGCAGCGGTATGCAGGGTCGTGCTGGCGGAGCCTTCGAGCAGCTTCCTGTAGAAGGCGCGGATCGCTTCCCGCCCGGCCAGGGTGCCGAAGCGCGGGCCGTAGTCGGCGCTGCCGTCTTCGGCCCAGAGGTTGGCGACGTCGTCCCAGGCGTGGGCGTCGACGCCGCGGCAGAAGGCGTACTTGATCTGGCGGATCTCCTCCAGGGCTCTCAACTCGTCCGATGCGTCCATCCTGCACTCCTTGTCATGGTGGTTGCCGGTCGGCGCCGGCGTCCTTCTCTCAGGGCGTGGTCCGCAGCTCGGGCACGAAATGGGGCAGCACTTCCTTCATGACGAGCTCGGGGTTGCCCGCGGGTGGGAACATGCGCGTGACGCCCAGGTCGACGAGCTTCTGCATGTAGGCGACCGCTTCCGCGGGCGTGCAGAGCAGCTGGTCGTCCACCCACTGCTGCGCCGGGCCCGTCAGCTTCTGGCCGGGAACGAAGTCGCCGCCGCCGAAGCTGGGCCCGCTGCCGCGCGCGCGGTCGTCCAGCAGCCAGCCGTAGGAGGAGAAGGTCTCCCATTCGTGGCTGTTGAGGAAGGCGTCCAGGTAGCTCCTGGCCTCCTCGTGCGTGCGCCCGACCCAGACGCCGAGCTCGGCGCCGAGGCGCAGCTGGCTCTCGTCGACGCCCGCCTCGGCGGCGGCCTGGTAGTACACCTCGCGCGCCTGCTCTATCTCGGTGAGCGTCATCCCGTAGGAGAAGAAGGGGAAGCCGGCGAGGCCCGCGCGTCGCGCTCCGAGCGGCGAGGTCCCACCGAGCAGCCAGAGGGGCGGGTATGGCTTCTGAATCGGCCGCGGCCGCACGCGCACATGGTCGTAGTGGTAATGCTTGCCGTGGAAGGAGAACTCGTCCTGGGAGAGGGCGAGGCGCACGACCTCCATGCCCTCCATGAGACGCCCGGCACGCCCCCGCCTCTCCGTGCCCGTCACGACGAAGTGGCGCGGGCAGTACCCGTAGCCGAAGCCGCCCTCGGCCCGGCCGCCGGAGATGACGTCGAGCGTCGCCAGATCCTCCGCCACGCGCAGGGGGTCGTGCTGGGGCAGCGGCAGCGCCGTCGACTGGAAGCGCAGGTGCCTGGTAGAAAAGGCCAGGCCCGCCAGCGCGCCCAGGCTGAAGGGGCTCCAGCCGTCGTAGTTGCCGTGCTGCTCGGCCGTGCCCGCGAAGAAGGCGACGCCCAGGCCGTCCGTCGCCTTGCTCGCCGTCGTGCTGTTCACGTAGGTGATCACGGGCGAAAGGATGGGCGGGTACCTGTCCTTGCGGATCTTCACGGACCCCCGGTAGAACTCGACGCTGCCCATGGCGATTGCCTCCTTTCCCTTGCTGCCCCGGCACTCGGCTCAGGCGAGCAGCATCGGGTGGACGTGCCGTTCGAACGTGCCTATGAAATCCAGCGCCTCGGCGTGGGTCACGCCGGGGAACGGCATCCGGCAGACGACGTGGTTCGCGCCCGTGTCGGCCTGCAGCGCCTTCAGGGCGTCGACGACCGTCTGGGCGTCGCCGACCATGAACCGGTCGTCCGCCAGGCTGTCGTAGGCGATCTCCGCCGCCGCGAAGCGCCGTCCCTCGGCCTCGGCCAGCGAGCCGTCGCCGTGCGCCTGGCGGAAGGCGCCCTCGATCACGGGGGCGACCTGCGCGCGGGCCGTCGCTGGGTCCTCATGCACCCACACGTCGCGGATGACGGCGACGTCCACCTCGCTGGGGCTGCGGCCGGCGGCCACGAGCTGGCGGGTGTACCGTCCGATCTTCTGGCGCAGGCGGGCACCGCTTTCCAGCGGGGAGAAGAGGAACGAGTGGCCGCAACGGGCGGCGAAGTCGATGGCCGCGTCGCTCCAGCCGTAGACGTAGACTGGTGGGCGCGGCGTCTGCACCGGCTTCGGGGTCACGGCCAGGTGGGGCGGCACCCAGTCGCCCCATTCCCACTGCGGCCGGTAGGGCGGGGTGAAGGGCGCCCTCTCCCAGCGGCTGCCGTCCATCGGCTTCACGGCGTTGCCGGGGAAGGTCACGTGCTCGCCGACGTAGGCGATGGCGTCGTTCGTCCAGGCGACCAGGATGAAGTCGAGCACTTCTTCGAAGCGCTCCCGCCGCTGGTTGAAGTCCTGGCCATAGGCGCTGAAGGCCTCCGCGTCGCTGCCCTCCCAGACGCCGAAGTTGAGGCGGCCGTTCAGCTGGACGTCGATCTGGGCGAAGTCCTCGGCGATGCGCATCGGCTGGCGGTCGAGCGGCAGCACCTTCAGGGCACCCAGTCTTATCGCCTGGGTGACACCGCCCAGGGCAGGGAGGACGACCTGGGGCGAGGGGCAGCCGCCTTCGCGTGCGTGCGTCTCGCCAATCCAGGCCGTGTCGACGCCCGCCCGGTCGGCGGCGCGCACCTGCTCGGCGATCTCCAGGTACATCCCCTCGTCGGGGCCGGGGCCGGCGCCCAGGTCCATCCCGTAGTAGATTCCCACGCGCATGAGGGCCTCCTTCGCCGCTGCCACGCGGCCCGGGTCTACACCCTGCCTGAGAGCGAGTCGAGCCCGGCCACGGAGCGGACCATGACGTGGCGGGACTCGCGTTCGAGCTGCCGCTTGAGGTACGCGCGGATCTCGCCGCGCACGCGCTCGTAGTCCGCCGGCTCGAAGGGGGCGGGGTCGCCGCGCAGGGCCCCGATGGCGTGCGCCAGGGGCCAGCGCAGAGCCGTCGCCTCGTCCGTGATCGACTCCAGGGTCGGGTAGTCGTCGGGGCCGCGGAACTGCCGGGCCAGCACGGCGTCGATCTCGGCGACGAGCGCCGCGAAGGGCTCGCGCTCGGCCGCGCCCGGCGTCGTCTTTATGAGCGCGCGGACGCTGCCCAGGGTCTCGCGGATCTCGCGGTTGTCGGCCCAGAGGGCGGGGCCCTCCTCGCGCAGGCGCTGCTCGACGTTCCGCAGGAGGTAGCCGAGGCTCAAGGCGAGGCTCTTCGCAAACGGGTCGGTGAGGTCGGGAACGATGTGGCGGTCGAACGTCCAGGCGACGCTGCGCACGATCTCGTCGGCTCGCGGTCTCACGCTTGCCTCCTCCTAGAGAATGCCGACGCCGCGGGCGAGGCCGGACGTCATGGTGTGCTGCACTTCCGTCGAGACCCAGCAGAGTCGGGCCAGCAGGTTCTCGTTGTTGACGACGGGGATGGCGGCGTTGTGCGTAAAGACCGCCCCTTCGAGCGCCTGGATGAGCTTGTAGTAGGCGATGCTTGCCGGTTCGACATGGATGCCGCTCACCTCCTCGTAGTAGTCGAGGAAGGACTGCAGGTTCCACTTCCCCTTGATGTCGACGGCGGAGAAGGCCTGGCACCAGGCGAAGTCGTAGGCCGGGTCGCCGATCGAGGCGAGCTCCCAGTCGCTCATGGCGACGATGCGGCCGTCCTCCCAGATCTCCTCGCCCAGGCCGTTGTTGCCCTTCAGCAGGGAGACGCGGGGGGCGCTGCGGGGGGCGTGGTCGCGCAGCCAGCCGAGAGCCTCGGCGACGACGGGGAGGGGCTCTATCTGCACCTCCGCGAGCTTGCGCTCCAGCCGGTCGATGGCGGTCAGCGCGCAGGCGGAGGCGTCGGGCGGCACGTCCGTCAGCTCGCCGAAGCCCAGGGTCCGCCAGTCGAGGAGGTGGATAGCCGCCAGCTTGCGGGCGTGCTCCTTGCAGGCCGCGACGCGCAGGTCGTCATACTGCGGGTCGGGGTCGGTGAAGTGGGGCACGTTCCACGTGCCGTCGACGAACTCGCGCACGTAGAGGTCCCGCCCGTCGAGCGACCACTCCGGGTCGTCTTCGTACCAGAGGGCGCGGGCCACCGGGACGGCCGTGCCGTGCAGCCGGTGGAAGAGCTCGTACTCGAAGCGGAGGGGCGCCGTGCAGATGCTCCGCCCGGCCAGGTCGCGGCGGATGACGTAGGTCTGCTTCGCCGGCGCGGCGGCCGCGCCGTCCTCGGCGTCGACGAACCAGGTCTCGCGCGAGACCCCGCGCGGGAAGCGGGTGAGGCCCGTGACGCGCAGGCCGGGGGCCCCGAGCCGCCGCTGGAAATACGCGGCGACGTCCTCGGGGACCATCCTCCATTCAGGCATCGTCCCACCTCGCGCGGGCGTCCTGCGTCCGGGGCCAGCGGCCGGGCCGCGCTCTCCTCGTCGCCATCACTGTCCTCCTTCGGCCGAGCGCCGGGCCCGCTGGCGATCGTCGTCACCGGGCCTGGTTCCTACGGCGCTGCATCCTACAGCAACGAGTGGCGTCCGGGGGCAATCCCGCGGCTGCGGATTTCATCCCCGCGGCACCGGCGGCGCCCAGTCTCTTGCCTCCTCCGGTAGGATGTGCGCGTCTTCGCGGACGGTGCGCGTGGACGGGGCGGGAATGCGCTCCGGCCGCGCTGCCCCGGGCCGCCCGGGCAGGACTCCGAGGGGGTGAGACATGTCGGATTCGGCACGTACCTGGGACATGGAGTTCGACGTCGTTGGCGTTGGCTCGGGGAGCGGCGCCATGCTCGCCTGCGTGGTGGCGCACGAGGTGGGCCTCCGCGCCGCCCTCCTCGAACGCGCGGACGTGCTCGGTGGCGGCGAGATCTACTCCGGGGCGCAGATGTGGATCCCCTGCAACCACTATGCCCGCGACCTCGGGATCGACGACTCGGTCGAGGACGCCCTCCAGACCGTCCGCGCCACCTCGCTCAACCGCCACGACGAGGAGCTCGCGCGCGCCTACTTCGAGGCCGCCCCGGAGATGCTGCGCTTCCTGGAGGAGCGTGCCGGGGCGCGCTGCACGCTCATCGCGCGGCCGGACTACGTGACCGACGTGCCGGGCGCGCGCGTGGACGGCCGCTTCCTGGAGCCGCGCCCCTTCCGGGGCGAAGAAGAGCTCGGCGAGTTCGCGGCCCGCATCCGCATGTCCCCCTACCTGCCCCGCCACCTCCCAGCCGGCACCTGGGGCGGGTCCGGCATGGCGCTCATCGGGCCGCTGGCGAAGGCCCTGCGCAGCCGCGACGTCCCGATCCTCTTCGAGACCCGCGCCCGGGAGCTGGTGACCGAGGACGGCGCGGTGGTCGGTCTGCGGGCGGAGCAGGGGGGCAGGACGATCAGCGTCCGCGCCCGCCATGGCGTCGTGCTGAACACGGGCGGCTTCACCTGGGACCGGAAGACGCTCGAGCGCCACGCGCATGGCCCGGTGCCGCAGGGCTTCACGCCCCCCACCGTCGAGGGCGACGGCCTGCGAATGGCGACCGCCGTCGGCGCGGCGACCGCCATGATGGACGCCCAGATGTACCTGCCCTGCCTGCAGATCCCCGGCGAGACGCACCGCGAAGGGCAGCCGTTCCACAAGATGGTGATGGGCCCCACGCAGCCGGGCGGCATATTCGTCAACCGCTTCGGGCGGCGCTACTGCAACGAGGCCGAATGGACTGACATCCTCCGCGCCTCGCTGATATACGACTTCGTCCCCGACGGCAGCCGGCGCGACTTCCTCAACGTCCCGCCCGTCTTCGTCTTCGACCAGGCGTACCGGGCGAGGTACCTGACGGCGACGCTGCCGCAGGTCGGCAAGAGCGGCGCCTTCCCCGAGTGGGTGAAGGCGGGCGACACGATCGCGGAGCTGGCGCAGGCGCTGGACATCGTGCCCGCGGCGCTCGAGGGGACCGTGGAGCGCTTCAACCGTTTCGCCCGCGAGGGCAGGGACCCGGACTACCACAGGGGCGAGCGCCAGGCCGACCGCTGGTTCGGCGACGTTGGCCGGGGGCTGCCCAACCCAAGCCTCGGCCCCCTCGACACGCCGCCCTACTACGGCATCGTCCTCACCCTGGGCAGCTGCGGTAACACCGGCGGGCTGGTGACGACGACGAGCGGTCAGGTGATCAACACGTTCGAGCAGCCGATTCCCGGCCTCTATGCCTGCGGGCTCGACCAGGCTGCGCTGAACATGGGGTACGGGGTGCACTGGGGGCCCGTCAGCAACGCCCTGACCTTCGGCTACCTCGCGGGGAAGGACTGCGCGAGGCGAGCGGGAAGAGTGCTGGCCTTCGCGCCCTGAGCCAGCCGGGCCCCCGTCAGGGCCCACGGAAAGCCGGAGCCGCTACGAGAACCAGGTCGAAACGGGCGCGCGGCGGACGAAGTCGGGGGCCGTCATCTTCCACGACCGGCTGTACTCCGGCGTGATCTCCAGGAGCTCGGGCGCCGGGTCCCGGATCAGCTCCATCCAGCGGTCCGTCTCGGCCAGGCTGAGCCCCGAGTGGACGTGCAGCTCGCGCACGCGTTCGCGCGCCTTCTCCCGCGTCACGGCCGCCCGTCCGCGGATGGAGACCCAGCGCGCGTCGCCGAGCGTGTCCGCGAAGACGTTGACCGTGACGCGCGGGTCCCGGGCGACGAGCTTCTTGCGGTACGGCGTCGCCATCACGTAGATCCTGCCGCCCTCGTAGGCGAAGCCGAGCGGCACGGGCACCGGGTAGCCGTCCTTCCCGTTGAGCGTCAGGGTGCAGACGCCGTCCTTCAGCAGCAGGCGGTCGATCTCCTCGTCGGTCATAGCCATGGGCAGCCCTTCCTCTCCGGGACGCTGTCTTGCGGGAGCGTGCGCACGTGCGCCCCTGTCACATGCCGGATTCGCGGAGCGGACCCGGGCAGCGCGGATGATAAGCGCTTCGCCCGGGCCCCGTGCAAAGCCGGAGCCGGTGGTGTATATGTCCCGCAGCGCCGGCTGGGAGCCAAGCCGTCCCGCCCACCGGCGCAGGAGGGCACGATGGGCGATTCCGTGGGCATTCGGGCCCTGCTGCCGGTGGTCGAGGCGTGGCTCGCGGGCTGGCGCGCCCTCGACGCCGAAGCGCTCGCACGCCTCTGCGACTTCGCGGCCGACTTCTGCTTCCAGCCGATGGCGACCGCGCGCCCTCTACAGGATGCCGAAGCGTTGCACCGCTATGTCGCGGCGGCCCGGCAAAAGGCCCTGCAGGTCGTAGATTTCGCCCTCACCGACCTGGCCTGCGAGACCCACGGCGACATGCTCTCGGCGTGGGCCGTCTGCTACTTCCGGGCGCTCGTCCCCGGGGAGCAGGAGCCGCGCGCCGCCCCGGTCCGCGTCACCTTCGTCGCCAGGCGCCGCGACGACGGCTGGAAGCTCGTCTGCGTGCACCATTCGACCCAGCAGCGCAGCGGGCTCCCCGAGAGCGCCGAGCCGGCCGAGGCGGGCCCCGCGGGCGACCCGCAGGCGAAGGCCATCGCCCGGGAGATCGCCGAGACGTTCACCGCCGGCTGGGCTGCGCTCGACCTCGCCACCGTCTGGTCGCCCTGGGACGCGAGCCACGACCGCCTCCTCTACATGGCCTTCGAGGGACCGCACGCCCTCCGCACCTGGCAGGGGATGCAGCAGTACGCCGTGCGCCTGCGCCAGAACGGTCTCGCCTCGGGGACGCGCTTCCGCTGGCGCCCGCTCTCGGACGACGACGTCTCCGCCGGGATGTCGGGGGACTTCCTCTGGGCCCACTGTCTGCGCGACTACACCGTCTTCCGCCCGGAGGAGCCGCAGACCAGGCTGGCGGGACACCCCTACCGGGAAACGTGGCTCGCGCACCGCGTGGACGGCGCCTGGAAGGCTTTCCACTACCACGAGTCAGTACGCGCCCAGGCCCTCCTGCCCGGGCCATTCGTCGCCGACTGGTGGCCCGATTGAGCGCCGGCCAGGAGCGTCACAGGGCGAAGGAGACGCACATGCCCACCGCCGCCAACGGAATGCGCAGCAAAGTCGCCGCGATCGTCGACGGCTTTCTGGACGGCTGGTACACGTTCGACGCGGCCCGTGCCTTCGCGGACTTCGATCTTGCCGCTCCCGGGTTCCTCTATCAGCCGATGGAGCGAGATCGCCCCGTCGACGACCCGGCCGCCTACCTGCGCGCCGTCCAGGAGAGCAGCGTCAGGGAGTTCCGCGAGCTGCGCTGGGCAAATATCGAGCACGACGTCGTCGGCGACTGCCTGTGGGCGTACGTCGACCTCGTCCGCCACACGGTCGGCCACGACGGCGCGACGAGCCGCGGCGCCTATCGCGCGTCGTTCTTCCTGGTGCCGCGCGGAGAGGGCTGGAAGGTGGTGCACTACCACGAATCCGCCCAGCCGGACATGCCGCGACCGCGCCGGGTGGGCGGTGGCCATCCCGTCCGGCCGCCCGAGCTTCCCCCGTCGGACGACACGCTCACGGCCCGCGCGCGCGCCGCCGAAGCCCGGACGCTTCCCCACAGCGGCGACCCCGAGACGGCGGCCGTGCGCATGCTCGAAGCGTTTGTCATCGGCTGGGAGGCCCTGGACGTCGACTTCGCCTATTCCTGGTGGGACCGCGACTACCCCAACCATGTCTACCTGGCGCTCGAGATCGCCTCGCCGGCGCGCTCCTGGGACGCCATCGAGACGTACCGGCTCTGGCAGCTCGAAGACCGGCTGGCGACGGGCACGCGCTGGGACTGGAAGACGCCCCTCCAGCCAGAGGACCGCCGCGTCCAGGTGCTGGGGGAGGACCTGGTGCTCGTCTATTCGAACCTGCATGCGCGCGGCCTTCGCCCGCACGAGCCAGAGCCCGACGAAGAGCGCACGCCGTACTTCACCTACAGGGTGAGCTGGCTGCTGCGCCGAAGCGCCGGCGAATGGAAGGTCGTCCACTACCACGAATCGCGGCCGACGTCGGGGCCCACCGCGGCGCTCGCCCTGGGCCTGCACCCGTCGGGGCCGCCGGGACAGCCGTAGGCTCAGCAAAGCCGACCGCCTCCCGGCGACAAGCCCGCGTCAGCCGCGCCGCGCGGCCTCGATCGTGGCGACGTCTATCTTCTGCATCTCCATCATCGCGTCGAAGGCGCGCCGCGCCTCCTCGCCGCCCGCCGAGAGCGCGTCGGTCAGGGCCCGCGGGGTGATCTGCCAGGAGACGCCCCATCTGTCCTTGCACCAGCCGCACGCGCTTTCCTGGCCACCGTTGCCGACGATCGCGTTCCAGTAGCGGTCGGTCTCTTCCTGGTCCTCGGTGGCGATCTGGAAGGAGAACGCTTCGCTGGGTGTGAATTCGGGGCCGCCGTTCAACCCCATGCAGGGGATGCCGGCGACGGTGAACTCCACGGTCAGGACGTCGCCCTCCTGGCCGCTGGGGTAGTCGCCCGGCGCCCTCACCACGCGGCCCATGGCGCTCTCCGGGAAGGTCTTCGTATAGAAGCGGGCGGCGGCCTCTGCCTCTTTGTCGTACCAGAGCACAACGGTGTTCTTCGCCATCATGGTGTCCTCCGTTCGGCGGGTACTGGAGTGTATCCGCGGCGCGTCGCCTCCGCGCTACTGGGGGATCGAACGGGGTTTCGATCTCCTTGCGATCCCGGGGCAGGAGTGGCTCGGCCGCCCCACCCGTCACGGTACCGGGGTCAGCGCCAGAGGGTAGGTGTAGGTCTCGGCCTGGCTGCGGGGGAGGCCGGTGAGCGGCGTCAGGACGCCAGTCTGCAGATCGACGACGAAGGGCGCCGGTGCGGGCCCGAGCGAGGGGTCGTCGCCGTAGCCGGCCACGTAGCGCCCGCCCGTCAGGCCGCGCAGGCTCCACCAGTGTCCGTCCCAGCGCAGGGCGCGGCGCACCGCCCCGGAGCGGTCGGCGGTGGCGAGCACCGTCGTCGGCTGACCACCGGCGTCGCGCGTGTGCAGCTCCCAGACGTAGCCGTCCGCGCCCGCCAGGCCGAGCAGGAAAGCGTCCGTTTCGGCGAGCGGCGGCGAGACCGTCCCGCCGCGGTCGCGGTAGGTCGAGCGGAGGTGGCTGTCGGGGCCGTAGCGCACCCAGACGGGGTCGCGCCCCTCTTCCAGCACCACCCAGTTCGCCGGGAAGTCGGCAGGTGCGAGCGACTGGCCGCCGGTCGTGACGAAGGCCGCCTTCCAGCCGGTGGGCGTCTGGCTCACGAACTGCTGGATGACAACCTCGTCGCCGAGGAAGCCCACGACGAAGGAGTTGCGGGCGAGCGGGCCCAGGCTGCGCCAGGTGCGGCCGCCGTCCCCGGACACGAAGAGCTCGGCGGTCGCGTCGGCGCTCGGCTCACCTTCGCCGCCGCAGTAGCCGCGCGTGCAGAGCCCGGCCGCGACGCGCCGGCCGCAGCTACCGAAGGCGACCGTGTAGACGCCGCTGCCCGTGTCGGGGCCGCTGCCCGGCGGCTGCGTGAAGGAGAAGAGGAAGTCGCTTGTCAGCGTGCGGCCGTCGCTCGTGTAGCGGCGGAAGTCGGCGTAGGAGGCGCCGCACTGGTAGCACTGCGCCTGCCAGCCGAAGAGCGTCCAGCCCGCGGGCAGGAGCTGCGGCGCCGCCAGCGCCAGGACGGCCGGCGGCGTGGCGAGCCCCGGGATGGGTGCCCCGCTGGCAACCGGAGTGGGGGTCGTCGCCGTGGCCGAGGCTGAGGGAGAGGGCGAGGCCGAGGCGGAGGGGGACGGCGTGGGCGTGGCGTCCGGGCTGCCCGCCGGCGCCCCCTCGTCGCCCAGCTGGCTGAGGACGAGCACGACGACGACCGCCGCCACGCCGGCGACCGCCAGCCCACCCGCGACCGCGGCCCACTTCGCCAGGCCGAGCGCGAGCCCGCCGCGGAAGACCCGGCCGAAGCGCGGGGCAAGCCCGTGGTACCGCCGCCAGTAGTCCGCTGCCTCTTCGCGCGAGTCCGCCTGGAGCTTGCTGAGGATCTCCGTGACGTGCCACTTGGCGCCCTGCAGGGAGACGCCGAGTGCGCCTGCGATCTCGGCGTTCGAACGCCCCGCGCGCAGGAGGTCGAGCACCTGGCGCTGGCGCGGGGTCCACGCGTAGTCGGTGCGCAGCCGCTCGCGCATGGAGACGCCGCCCCTGGTCATCGGGTCAATGCCGGTCATGGCGCGATGGTAGGCAGGCCGTTCCTATCGCACCCTATACTTCGGTAAAGACGCGCCGGTGCTCACCCTGTCTTCTCATTCCTCCTCACGGTCGGGCGGCGAAGCCGTAGCGCGGGTAGGGGCCGAAGACGCCGACTTCCTGGAGGCCGTAGCCGCGGCTCGTGCCGTCGCTCAATTCGGTGATATTCTCCAGGTACCAGCGCTGGGGCGTGAAGCCGTTGTCGGTCAGGTTCCGCACCGTCGTCGGGTCGCTGAAGTCCCAGACTTCGTACTCCTCGTGGTAGTCGCCGCGGTAGAATCCCCAGCCCTGGCCATCGGCCCAGCCGCTGAAGTCCCCCTGGCCCTGGCAGCTGAGGACGAGGCCGGTGCCCTTGCTGCGGTACTGGCGGCGCGCGCCGTGCTCGTCGATAAGCGTGAGCTCGGCGGCGGCGAGGCGCACCGATCCGGGGAGGAACTCCATGTTGTGCTCCAGGCCGACGAGGCGGACGCTCGGCCGTTCGTCGCCCAGGGGGTAGACGACGGCACCGTCGCAGCTGAGCGTCCTGCCGTCGGCGTTCTCCGAGGCGAGGAAGAAGACGGTGTGGTCCTCGAGCTGGAGGCAGTTCCAGGTGAAGAAGGAGGGCACGCGCTCGCGCGCGGAGGGCGGCGGCGGCGTCTCGCCCGGCGGCACGGGCGCCATCCCCGGGCGGATCCCCCAGGAATGGTCGCGGGCGCCCCACCAGCGTTCCGGCGTGAGCGTGAAGGTCTCGCCGCCGACGCGGATCGTGCCAGAGCAGCGACCGACCTGGTCGTAGCGCATGTACTCCTGCATGACGCGCCCGTTCTGGCGGCTGAAGTGGACGCTCTCCTCGTGCGCCGGCACCGTCCCTTGCCAGCGGATGTCGAAGCTGACGCCATGCTCGTTCTCGTCGCACACGAGGCGAATCGTGCGCAGCCCTTCGACCACTTCCTGGCGAATGGGGCCGACGACCGTCTCGCCGACGCGCGGCCGCAAGCGCCGTGAGCAGCGGATGTTGTGCTGCCTGCCACGCACCACCAGGCAGACGTAGGCGTCGACGATGTCGGCGTTGGTGTGCACAACCGTGCCCGTCGTGAGCATGACCTGCTCGTGCGGGTTGAAGACGGCGTAGAAGGTCTTGTCGTACCAGCGCGGGTCGCTTGTGCCGACGTGGCTGAAGGGGCTGGCGAGCTGGTGGACCTGGAGATCGTCGAAAACCGTCAGCATGGGGCAGCCTCCCTGGCACAGGTCACCCCGCAGGGCAGCGCGATACTATAGTCGTCTCCAACATCCCGCAAGGCGGGGGGATCGCCCTTAGATCTGTCGCATCACGATCAGGGATCTGCGTAACACTCCTTTAATGTCGATGGTGTACGCTGGAACGGATGGAAGAGATGACGTTGGTCTGCGATCACCGCTGGCGCTATTTCGTGGACGTGCAGGCGCGGGCCGTGCGCGCCCGGCAATGCGAATCCTGCGGGACGAAGGAGCGGCTGGGGCGGGCGCGCCAGCTCAAGGCGCCCGTGCCGGCACCTGCCCTCGCCGAGCGCCTCAGCGCCTGAGAAGGCTCACCCCTGGCCGGCCTCGCGGCGGGCGACCGCTTCGAGGCGTGCGCGCCGCTGGTTCGGCTCTCTTCCCTTGAAACCCGGCTGATAGTCGCTCCTGCGTCCCTGCATCTGGGCAGCGTGCTGCCGGTCGTGCCGGTAGAAGGAGCGTAGCCACTGGAGCACCGTGAGCGTGCCGAACAGGGGGCTCGTCGCCGTGCGGTCGAAGGCGGCGAGGTCCAGGCCGTCGATCAGGCCGCGCGTGTAGGCGCGCTCCAGCTCGAGCCCGCGCAGCATCTCCGCGACCGTGTGGGCGTTCGCCTCCTCGACGGGGATGGGGACCGGCTGCCAGACGACGCCGCCGAGGTCGGGGTTCTCTGCGCGCAGGGCAGCCCGCACCCAGGCGTCGTAGCCGCGCTCCATCTCCCAGAGGTGGGCGAGCTGCTCGAGCGCGGTCCATTGCTCCTCGCCCTCGGCGTCCACGGGCACGCGCAGGGCCTCGGCGGGCGAAAGGGCGCGGGCGGCGGCGACGAGGGCGACGCGCTCCTCGGCCATCTTCGCCACGAGCTCTGCCACCTGCTCCGCCGTCGCCATGTTCGCATTATAGGAGTGAGAAGAGAGGAGTGAGCAGTGAGCGGGGACCGGCCCCCTGGCCTGGAACCGGGTGGAAGGAGCCGCCTTCTGACGCTCGCCCCTCGCCGTAGTACCCTCGGAACGGAGGCGCGGGGCCGGGACTCACTACTCACGCCTCACTCCTCGTTCCCGGTGCGACGATGCGCAAGCTCCTCGGCGGCGGGCCGCGCTTTGCGGCGGACTGGCTCGTGGCCGGGCTCGGGAACCCGGGCGAGGAGTACGCCCGCACGCGCCACAACCTCGGCTTCTGGGTCGTCAACGACCTCGCCCGCCGCTCCGGCAGCCAGCCGAAGACGCAGGGCAGCACCATGCAGATCGGCGTCGGCGACCTTGGCGGGCAGCGGGTGGCGCTCGTCAAGCCCCGCACCTATGTCAACTTGAGCGGCCGCGCCCTCGCCCAGGCCGCAGCCTGGACCGGCTGCGACGTCGCCCACACGGTCGTGGTCTACGACGATCTGGACCTGCCGGCGGGGGCGCTGCGCGTGCGCGCCGGCGGGGGCAGCGGCGGGCACAACGGCCTCAAGAGCGTCGTCGCCGCCCTTGGCGCGGAGTTCGTGCGCGTCCGCGTCGGCATCGGCCGGCCGCTCCTCGGGGGCGAGCCCACCTGGGACCCGGAGGCCGTGGCCGACTACGTCCTCAGCGCCCCGCGCGGGGACGAGCGCACGCGGCTCGAGGAAGCGGCCCGCCTGGCGGCCGACGCCGTCGAAGCGGTTCTGAGCGAAGGCTGGGAGGCAGCGGGCACTCGCTTCAACCGGAAGTAAGCCTCATTCCTCATTCCTCATTCCTCATTCCTCATCCCTCACTCCTCACCCTCGCTCCTCCCGCGAAGCGTTCTTCCGCCATGAGGGCGGCGAGGATGCCGGGCGGAAAGAGAGCGTGGGGGTCGCCCCCGGGCAATTGCGAACGGTGCGCGCCCACGGCAGCCAGCTTCTGCGCGGCCACCGCCCGGATGTCGAGACGGTAGCGCCAGGGCGCGGCACCGATGGCCGAGGCGGGCGGTTGGGGCGGCAGGCCCATCATGCTGACGCAGAGGCGGTACTGCGGCAGGAAGAGGCCCCTGGGGAAGGCGGCGAAGAGCAGCCGCGGCTGCGGCGCCGCGAGGGCAGCGTGCGCGCCCACCACCCAGCGGAAGACGGCCAGGTGATCGGGGTGGCCGTAGGCACCGTCGGCCCCGAGCGCGAGCACCAGGGCGGGCGCCTCCTCGCGGAGGGCGGCGGCCGTGAGGGCGGGGCCACGCGCGTCGTCGGCCAGGCGACCGTCCGGCAGGCCCCAGCAGACGGGAGGCTCGGCGCCGAGGATCGCGCAGGAGGCGGCCAGCTCGGCCAGGCGGGCAGCGCCCACGCTCGCCGGATCCGGCGCGCCGCCGTCGTAACGCTGGCCGCGCTCACCTGCGCTCGCACAGTGGACGCGGCAGCGCCAGCCCGCCCGCGCGGCCAGGGAGATCGTGCCTCCGAAGGCGTACGCCTCGTCGTCCGGGTGCGGGACGACGACGAGCAGGGTGGGCACGGGCGGATGGTAGCGCGCAGTCCGCGCCACCGCCCGCTAGCGCGGCCCCTCGCGGCCGGCGAGAGCGACGACGAGGAGGACGAGCAGCGTTGCCCCGCCGAGCAGCGTGAGAACGAACCCCGGCGACATCTCGGACACGGCGCCTCTCGGAGGGGTGAGAAGTGAGGAGTGAGAAGCGAGCGGGGGACACCCCTTTCGCTCGCGGCACGCCTTCGTCTTCTGAATAGACGGCAGGCGGTCGCCGAAAGTTCACAGCGGGGAGTCGGTTACACCCGTCTGGCGGAGCCGGCCGCCTCTCGGGCCCAGGCGCGCCAGGCTTCGGCGACGAGCGCGCCTTCCTCCGTCCCCACAACGCGGGCACCGTGCGCGTTGAAATGCGTCTGGTCGGCGAGCGTCATCGTCGCCAGCTCGGCAAGGGTGAAGTGCGCGCGCGCGTGGTAGCGGACGTGCAGCTTCCCGCAGAACGGGCGCAGCGCCGCGTCGACCTGCGCCCGGAGCGCGAGTGCTCGGCTCTGCGGGTCAAGCTCGTAGGCGCGGCCGCCGTCGCTGCCCGTCACGACGAGAAGCACTCCTTCGTGCGCGGCCACCCTTCGGATGGTGGCCATGCTGCGTTCGACCACCACGTCGACGGGGAACGGCGCTTCGCGGCCGACGACGGCCCGCGCGGCCCGTTGCAGCAGGCGCACCGGCCGCGATCGTGCGAGCGGCGGGTGGTCTGTGAGCGTCGTCCCCGCCCGCCCGAGCCGTCGCCCCAGCCAGCCAAAGCGGTTTGCCAGCCGCTGAGCGACGGTCTCGTAGTCGTACCAGAAGGGCGTGACCTTGAAGACGACGACGTCGGGCGCGACGCGCGTGACCCAGTCGTCGACGAGGTCGGGCATGTTCGGCGCCGGCCAGACGCGGCGCGCGACGAGCTCGACCTCCTCCCCGGTTCCCGCCGCGATGGCGCGGGTGAGTACTGCGGGAAGTCGTTCCTCCGGTGCGAGCGTCTCGCGAACATGCTCGCTGTGGCCGAGCCAGAGCACTTTCACGCGCACATGCTAATGAGTGAGGAGCGGGAAAGAGGAGTGAGGAGTGAGAAGTGAGGATTGAGGACTGAGTGGGGGCAACCGCGAGGGGCGGGGGCCGTTGGAGCGGGCGAAGGGAATCGAACCCTCGTCTCAACCTTGGGAAGGTCGCGTTCTGCCATTGAACCACGCCCGCGCCGGGACAGCGCCCATCGTATCATCTCGCCAACCACCGTTCGAGGCCGCCAGATGCCCAGTCCGAAGGAGCTCGCCCTCACCCCCGCCGAGCTGGACGCGCTCATGCTCGCCAGCTGGAACATGCGCGTCGCGACCCGCGGGCCGGGCGCGCGCGTCAACCTCACGCCCCTTTACTTCGGCTGGGCCGGCGGCAAGATCTACTTCTACTGCCGCGGGCAGAAGGTGGCGAACCTGCGCCGGGACCCGGTGGCCACCGTCCTCGTCGACGCCAACGAGCGCTTTCCCGAGCTCAAGGGGGCGATGTTCCAGGGGCGCGCCGTGGTGCTCGAAGACGCTGCCGCCGAGGCCGGGGACCGGCACCTCGAGGAGGTGCGCCAGCAATGGGGGCCGAAGTACGCCGGCAGCCACGGCGCGGACGCGACGCCGCGGCGGAACGAAGCGACGGCCCGCGGCCGGCACTGGCGCTGGGTCCGCTTCGAACCGGAGCGCACCGTGACGTGGGACAACACCAAGCTGAAGCGCTGAGCGGGGCAGCGAGGCGCGCGTGCCCGTGGCCGCGGCGTGCGCCGGGGCGCGAGGGCGGGCGGTGCTGCGACCGCCTTGCCTTGCCACCGGCCGGCGCCTAGGCTGATGACCACGCGCCGCGACCGGGGCAATGAGCATGACAGGTGCACGAAAGACGGCGATGGCAAGCGTATCGCGCCATTTGACGACCCCCCTCTACTCCTACGCCGAAGCCGACAGGCTGGCGAGGGCCACGCGTGGCACCGCGCGACGCTGGCTCGAAGGCTATTCGTATCGGAAGAAGGATGGCGCTCGCATCCCGCTGCCCCCGGTCACCCCGCGCCGACCCGAATCGAGAGAAGCTGTCTCGTTTCTCGACCTCATCGACATCTTCGCGATTGCACGCCTGCGCGAAATCGGGTTTACCGTGCAACGAATCCGTCAGATCGTGGTCGCCGCCCGGGAGCGCTTCGGCGTCGATCATCCCTTTTCGTCGCTTGAGTTCAAAGCTGACGGGCGCCAGGCCTTCATCCACCGGGAGGGGATCCTGCACCCGCTTCTCGGCAACAGAGCGCAGCCCGCCTGGGACGACCTGCTCGGCCCGTTTCTCGAAACGCTCGACTACCGCGGCGACCGGGCCTACCGCTGGTGGCCGCTTGGCCGCGACAAGCCAATCGTCATCGACCCCGAATACGGCTTTGGCCTGCCCGTCATCAGCGGCTCCGGCGTACGCACCGAGACGATTCGGGAGCGGGTGGAAGTCGGGGACAGCTACGACCAGGTGGCGTACGACTTCGGTGTGAGCAGAGACCAGGTGGAATCTGCGGTTCGATTCGAGCTGCAGCGGGCCGCATGATCTTCCTCGACCGGTCAATTCCGCGGAGCGTGGCGGAGGCTCTGAAGGCGGTGCGACCGGGCGAGATTCGCTGGCTCGAAGACGACTCCTTGCACAGTACGCCGGACGAGGTTTGGATTCCCGAAGTCGCCCGCCGGGAATGGCTTGCCATCTCGCGCGACAAGAACATTCGCCGAAGGTCTCGCCAGCGCGAGCTCGTCTTCCGACACGGGCTCGGCTGTTTCATCCTGAGCCAGCGGCACGACCCAACGCGCTGGCAGTACCTGAAACTGCTCGCTGCCACCCTGGACGAGATGGAGCGTCTGTTTCGCCATCAGCCGCGACCGTTCATGTATCTCGTCGACGGCGCCGGGCGCTTCTCGCCGTACCAGCCGCCGGGCTGGCTGCCCGTGGACCAGTTGCGCCCGCCAGCCGACGGTTGAGCCTCGCCCCCGCCCCTCGCCCTTGACAGCGGCGGGAGAATGGCTCGTATCACAGAGGAGAGAGGTGCCAGATGTACGGCCTCGTCAGCGCCGTCCTCCAGGAAAAAGGGCACCACGTCTTCACCGTCGCCCCCGCCACCACCGTTCGCCAGGCCGTGCGCGCGATGAACGAGCACGGCGTCGGCTGCCTCCTCGTCGTCGAGGGCGGCCGGCGCGTCGGTCTCTTCACGGAGCGCGACGTCCTCGTGCGCGTCGTCGACGCCGGACTCGAGCCGGCGCACACGTCCGTCTCGCGGGTGATGACGACGGAGCTGAACCACGTCACGCCCGGGACGGCGGTCGATGAGGCGATGGCGATGATGACGCGCCGCCGCTGCCGCCACCTGCTCGTCATGGAAGGTGAACGCCTTGCCGGCCTCGTCTCCATCGGCGACCTCACCCGTCACGTCAGCCTCGCCCAGGAGGACCACATCCAGCGCATGGCGGAGTACATACGAGGCGTCAGAAGTGAGGCGTGAGGAGTGAGGAGCGAAGGCTTCGCGTCAGGGAGTGTCGCGGGGTTGCGATGACGTGATCGGGGTTCGCCCAGGGAGGCAGGGCCCGGGCGGAGGGCGCCGCTAGAGAGTGCCACCCCCGGAGCTGAATCAGCGACTCTGCGTCAGCTGTGGTGGCCGTCCCCGCGACTGGCGAGCTTCCAGGCGACGCCGCCGGCGAGGGCTGCGGTACCGGCGCCGAGGGCGAGCGCGCGCCGGTGCATGTTCGCCCAGAGCTGCGGGCTCCAGCCCTGTGCCTCTTCGTCGAAGCGGCCGTGGGCGCCGTGGTCCCCGGCGACGGGCTCCCAGAGGTTGTCCTTCCGGCCCGGCGGCACCGGCTCCGAGTCCTGCTGGCTCTTGTAGCCCGTCTTCCCCAGGTAGCGGTCGAGCAGGCCGGGGACGAGCTTGTTCACCTCGACAGCGAGGACCGTGGAACGGCCGGTGAGCACCTCGCGCCGGTCGTGCGTGGCAGCGAAGGTGATCGCGTTTGCCGCCACTTCCGGCTGGAAGATTGGCGCCACCGGCCGCGGCCGCCCGGGCAGGCGCGTCTTCACCCATTCGAACTGGGGCGTGTTCACCGCCGGCAGCTGCACCATGCGGATGCGCACGCCCGACTTGTCGTGGAAGAGCTCGCAGCGGACCGACTCCGTGAAGCCCTGGATGGCGTGCTTGGCGCCGCAGTAGGCCGACTGCAGGGGGATGCCGCGGTAGGCGAGCGCCGAGCCAACCTGGACGATGACGCCTTTGTCGCGTTCCCGCATGCGCCGGAGGGCGGCGAGCGTGCCGTTGACGCAGCCGAGGTAGGTCACCTCTGTCACGCGGCGGTACTCCTCGGGCGCCATCTCGTGGGCGGGCGAGAAGACGGAAAGCATGGCGTTGTTGACCCAGCAGTCGATCGGGCCCAGGACGCGCTCGGTCTCGGCGGCGGCGCCCTCCACGGCGGCCGCGTCGGCGACGTCGAGGGCGCAGACGAGGGCGTGGCCGCCCGCTGCCTCGACTTCGGCGCGCGCCGCCTCCAGCCCGTCCCGCCCCCGGGCCAGCAGAGCGACGTCCGAACCGCCTGCCGCGAACGCCCGGGCCGTGGCTCTTCCCACCCCGGCCGAGGCGCCGGTCACAACGACGACGCGGGGCCAGTCTTCTGGCGAGCGGCGGAACGGCGCGGACATGGCGTCAGTTTCCGCCCTTGGCGGTCACGGCTGCGCTCGCGCGGGCATCCGTCGCCTATCGCGCGCGTGGCGAAGGAGAGAAGTGAGGAGTGCCATGCCGCTCCCCGAGGAAGACTGGGACCTATACCGCGGCTGGCGGCGAACCATTGGCCGCGGCGGGCTGCCCCACCTCACTCCTCACCTCTCGCCTCTCACTCCTCTTTCTCTCTTCTCGCGTCAGCGTCCCTTAAAGACGGGCTCGCGGCGCTCGACGAAGCTGAGCGCACCTTCGCGGTGGTCCTCCGTCGTGAAGAGGTAGGCGAGCGAGCTGCCGACGTACGCCCCCATCTCCTCCATGCTCGCGTTGCGCGCGCGCCGCAGCCCTTCCTTCATATACCGCATAGCGATCGGCGGGTTCTTCGCGATCCGCGCCGCCAGCTCCCGCGCCGTGGGGAGCAGCTCCTCCGGTGCGACGACGCGGGAGACGAGCCCGATCGCCAGCGCCTCTTCCGCGCTGATCACGTCGCCCGTGAAGCAGAGCTCGGCCGCCTTGGCCGGGCCGACCACCTGCGGCAACCGCCAGAGCCCGCCCAGGTCGGCCACCAGCCCGCGCTTGATGAAGAGCTCGCCGAACTTCGCCGCCGTCGAGGCGACGCGGATGTCGGCGAAGAGGCTGAGGTCCATCCCCCAGCCGACAGCGGGGCCGTTGACGGCGGCGATCACGGGCTTGTCGCATTCGAGGATGGCGGCCGCGGCCGGCGTCGGCCGGGGGCGCACCTCGCGCAGGCGCGCCGTCGTCGCGTCGCGCTGTTCGCCGAGCATGATCTGCTTGACGTCGTCGCCCGAGCAGAAGGCCCGGCCGGCGCCGGTGACGATGACGCAGCGCACCTCGGGGTCGGCATGGGCGCGGCGCACCGCCTGCTCGAGCTCGGCGTAGAGCTCGCGCGTCAGGGCGTTCATCGCCTCCGGGCGGTTGAGGGTGAAGGTGGCGACGTGGTCCGTCAGGTCGGAGAGCAGGATCGGTGGCATGGCGACCTCCTCGCGGGCAGCGCTTCTTCCGTTACTTGAACTCGTAGCCGCCGCGCACCCCCGGCGGGTCCGGGTCCATGATGACGTTGACGCAGGCGGGCTTGCCGCTGGCGAAGGCGCGCTCGATCGCCGCGCGGATGCCCTCCGGGTGCTCGACGAATTCGCCGTGCCCGCCGAGCCCTTCGACGACCCGGTCGTAGCGCGCGTTGTCGCCCAGGCGGGTGGCGGGCGTGCGCCCTTCGCCGTACATCTCCTTCTGGCCGACGTAGATCTGGTGCCAGGTGCGGTCGTTGCCGACGACGCTGACGACCGGCATCTTGAAGCGCACGAAGGTGTCGAAGTCGAAGCCGTTCAGGCCGAACGTGCCGTCGCCGTTGACCATGAGGACGCGCTTGTCGGGCGCGGCCACGCTCGCCGCCATGCAGAAGCCCGTGCCCACGCCGAGCGTGCCGAAGGGGCCCGGGTCCATCCACTGCCCGGGCTGGTTGATGGGCAGGACGCTCGCCGCCTGGGCGACGATGTCGCCGCCGTCGCCGACGACGATCGTGTTGTCGTCGACGAAGCCCGCGATCTCCTTGCAGAGGCGGAGCGGGTGAATGGGCATCTGGTCGGAGGCCATGTAGTGCTCGCGCTGGGCGTCGGCCTGGCCTTCGAGGGCGCGCAGGTGGCCCAGCCACGGTCCATGGTCGGCCTTGCCGATCTCGGCCGTCAGCTGGAGGAGCGCCTGGCGGATGTTCGCTTCGACGCCGATGGCGACGTCGCGGTTCTTGCCGATCTCGCCCGGGTCGACGTCGACCTGGATGACCTGCGCCTCCGGGTTCCAGGCGGGCGCGCGGCCGTACTTCAGGCGGAAGTCGACGGGCGTGCCCAGGACGAGGATGACGTCGGCGCCGGCGAAGGCCGGCTTGCGCGAGAGGCTGAAGAAGTGGGGGTCGTCCTGGCGCATGGTGCCGCGGCCCATGGCGTTCGTGTAGACGGGCACGTCGGCGGCGCGCGCGAACTCGCCGAGCTCGCGGCTGGCGCGGTGCCAGAAGACGCCGGAGCCGGCCATCACCATCGGTCGCTCGGCGTTCTTGATGAGCGCCGCCGCCTCACGGATAAGGGCCGGGTCGCCCATCACCTCGCCCGTCGTGCGGTACTGGCGCGGCCACTGCACGCTGTCCTCGTCCAGCCGGCCGAAGAGGACGTCGGAAGGCACCTGCAGGAAGACGGGGCCGTAGCGGCCGGTCATCGCCTCGCGGAAGGCCATCGCCATGTAGTAGGGCAGCCGCCGAGTTTCGTAGACGGTCTGCGTCCATTTGGTGATCGGCTCCATCACCCGCCCGAGCTCGATGTCCTGGAGCGCACCCATGTCGTACTGGCGCAGGGGCGAGCGCCCGCCGATGACGACCATAGGGCTCGAGGCCTGGTAGGCGTTCGCCACCGCCGTGACGACGTCCGTCACGCCCGGGCCGGCGGTCACGACGCAGACGCCGGGCTTGAAGGCGATGCGCGAATAGCCGTCGGCGGCATGCCCGGCCGACTGCTCGTGGCGGGTGTCGACGATCTCGACGCCGTTGTTGAGGCAGCCCTCGTAGATGTTCTGCACGTGGCCACCGGAGAGGGTGAAGACGTGGCCGACGCCTTCCTGCTTGATCATGCGGGCGACGATCTCGCCGCCGTCGATGAGGTTGCCCACCGTGCCGCCTCCCGTCTGCGAATGAGGGGAGTATAGAAGAGGAAGGAGCAGTGGGGAGCGTGGAGTGAGCGCAGGGCAGCGGGAGCGCCCCTCGCCACTCTTTTTACAGGCTGTTTACAGGCGGCGGCTGTGCGCCGCGGGGGCGGCGACCGTATGTGATGAAAAGACAGCCCGGAGCCCCGCAGGTGAACAAGCCACCGGCCCTCAACGCTTTCCTCTTTCCGTCCGCCGAATCTGGCCTGCTGGGCTCCGTGCAGTCGGCGCCGCTCATTCGCGTGCTTCGGCCGGCGAGCTTCGCCCTCCTCTTCATCATCTTCTGCGCGCAGGTGGTGAGCATGGCCACCACCGGGGACCTGGCGGGCTGGCCCGTGCTCATGCTCTCCACCGTCCTCTTCGTGGGGGCGCACCTGCAGTTCTGG
>JADLBJ010000051.1 GCA_020847765.1 Dehalococcoidia bacterium | reverse complement strand
TTGGCTCCCGCGGTCTGGAGGGAGTCGAGGACGAAGACCACGCGCTGCATCTGGATCGACGAGTCGCGCTTCTGGGCGGCGCTCATCGGGGGCCGTGGGGCGGGTTTGCCCTGGAACGCCCAGGTGACGCGGTTGATGCCCGGGTTGCCAGGGGCGTTGATGGTGGTGAGCGTGTCGCCGGCGGCATCGAGGACGGCCATGCGCAGGCCTGCCTGACGAGCGCCAAGGCGATAGGTGATCGTGGCGCCGTACGGTGGGGACCCGGCGGCAAAGGCCTGCTGCCCGGTCGAGTGTCCCTCGTACGGCAGGTCGGCGTACTGCCAGGCCACGGGTGGCGTGAAGATGTGCGCGTCGGCGGCGATGACCTGCGGCGTCACCTGCTGGAGCGCGGCGATGTCGACGATCCAGAAGCCGCGGCCGTGGGTGGCGGCGACCAGCTCGCGATCGCGCGGGTGGATGCGCAGGTCGTGGACCGGGACCGTGGGCAGCCCGGTCATGAAGCGCTGCCAGGACTGGCCGCGGTTGACCGAGACGTACGCGCCGACGTCGGTGCCGACGAAGAGGAGGTCCGGGTTGACCGGGTCCTCGCGAATGACGTGGACGAAGTCCGGGCCGCCGGTGGGCAGGTTCGCCGCGATGGACCGGAAGGTGCGCCCGTTGTCGCTGGTGGCGAACACGTAGGGCGTGAAGTCGCCGTTGCGGTGGTTGTCGAACGAGACGTAGAACGTCGAGGAGTCCTTCCACGACGGCTCGATGCGGCTGACGTAGGTGCCGGCGGGCACGCCGGTGAAGCGGCTGGTGAGTTCCTCCCACGTGCCGCCGTCGTTGCGGGTCATCCAGACGCGACCGTCGTCGGTGCCGGCGTAGAGGATCCCGGCCCGCAGCGGCGACTCATTGAGCGACACGATCGTGCCGTACGTCTCGGCGCCGGTGGCGTCCGTCGTGATGCCGCCGGTGGTGGTGGTCGAGACGCGGATCTTCATCGTGTCCGCGTACGACAGCTCGGGCGAGATGAGGAACATGTTGTCGCCGCGCTTCGTGGACTTCAGCACGCGGTTGGCGCCGAAGTAGAGCGTGGACGGGTTGTGCCAGGAGATGAAGAACGGCGTGTTCCAGTTCCAGCGCAGGTTGAGGCCGATGGAGTCGGTGCGCTGCCGCGCGCGGAGGTCGGCGATGCGGCGGCGCTGCTGTGGCGTCTCGGGCTTCGTGGTATCGGCGCGCTCGATGAGGATGGAGTCCTCGATCTGGTCGTAACGCGGTCGCCACTGCGGCTTGACGAGCCCCGCGCGCTCGCCCGTGGCGAGGTTGATGCGGGCGATGTTGCCGCCCTGCGACTCGCCGTAGACGATGTTCGGGTCGGTCGGGTCCTGCTGGGTGACGAAGCCATCGCCGCCGTTGAGCGTCGCCCACATGGCGTTGGTGATCGGGCCCTGCCGCCGGCGGCTCGGGCCGCACCAGGTGCCGTTGTCCTGCAGCCCGCCGCAGACGCGGTACGGGACGGCGAAGTCGAAGCTGACGTTGTACGGCTGACCGAGGGCGAAGGTGTTCGGGAACGTGTAGTTGCCGCCCTGGTCGAACGAGATGCCGATGCCGCCGTCGTTGCCGACGATCATGCGGTCGGGATCGACGGGGTCGATCCACATGGCGTGGTGATCCACGTGGAGCCCGACCGTGGCGTTCATGGGAGTCCGGCCGCCGTCATTGGAAACGAGCACCGGCGTGGACGACCAGGTGACGCGATCGGGGTTCTTCGGGTGGACGCGCACCTGCGAGTAGTAGAACGGCCGGGTGTTCGAGTTGTTGGTGCGGGTCCAGGTGGCACCGCCGTCTTCCGAGCGATACAGACCGCTCGGCCGCTCGCGTTGTCCCTTCGCGGTGTCCGCCTCGACCATCGTGTACATGACGCGCGGGTTCGACTGGGCGATGGCGATGGAGATGCGTCCCTTCATCGTCTCGGGGAAGCCGCCGCCCTTCACCTCGGTCCAGGTCTTCCCGGCATCGGTGGATTTCCAGAGGGCGGAGCCCGGTCCGCCGGAGTTGAGGAAGTACGGCCCGCGGACGCGCTCGTAGCTGCTGGCCCAGACGATGTCCGGATTGGACGGGTCGAGCTGGACGTCGACGAAGCCGGCCTTGTTGGAGATGAACTTGACGAGTTGCCAGGTCTGGCCGCCGTCCTCGGTCTTGTACAGGCCGCGCTCCGGGTTCGCGCGCCAGATGGCGCCTAACGCCGCGACGTAGACGACGTTCGGGTTGGTGGGGTGGACGGCGATGCGGCCGACGGTCTCGGTCTTCTCGAGGCCCATGAGGCGCCAGGTGAGGCCGCCGTCGGCGGACTTGTAGACGCCGCCGCCCGGGGAGATGGAGTTGCGCGAGTTGGGCTCACCGGTCCCTGCCCAGACCTGCATGGTATCGCTGGGGGCGATGGCGAGGACGCCCATGGCAACGACGCGCTGGTTGTCGAAGACGGGGCGCCAGGTGATGCCGTTGTTGGTGGACTTCCAGATCCCGCCCGCGGCGGCGGCGACGAAGAAGGTCTTGGAGGGCGACGGGATGCCGACGGCGTCCGAGACGCGGCCCTGCATGTTGGCGGGGCCGATGTTGCGCCAGCGGAAGGCGGCGATGGTGGCCGAGTCGAGGGCGAAGGGCGGGGCGCCCTGCGGCGGGGATTGCGGTGCGCTGACGAGGAGGGCCAGGCCGGTCGCGATGGAGATGCCGGGGATGGGGAGGCGCATGGAGGGCAGAGGGGCAGAGGGGCGGCGTCGAGCGCAAAGCGCAGGGGGGGAATCTATGAAGCCGGCCTCTGCGTTGCGAACCGCCGCTTCCTGATCCCCGTTTTCCGGCTCCTGCGCCCGAGCTTCTCACCTATGGAGCTGACGCCGTGTCGCTGCGTCGGTCTTCACCTGGGCGAGGGGATGACTCGGTCGGACCCTCGGGCGTTTGCGGTCGCGTCCATACGCAAAGCTCGTATTATGCATTCTTCCCAGCCTGGCGCACTTGAATGCATCATCTCCTGAGAGTGCCTGGAGCGGAAGCGTGGACTGCGAGATTGCGGGACGCAACCCGCAGTCTCCTCCCTGCCCTCTGCGTTTTGCTTCTGGGTTCTGCGATGGGCTGTCGGCGCGGAACCGATCCCAGTGAACCCTCCACGGGTGTTGCCTGCCCACCGACGGCCTGCCTTCTGGTCACTGGGCTCCAGTTTGGCAGGACAGCGGTCATCGATCCTGCGGCCGGGCTGGTGCTTGGCCGCATGGGGCCGCCGCTCATCGGGTCTCCGAGAGCCTCCCTCACGTTCGATTCAACGAAATACGTCTACGGCGGATATGAGGCCGATTCGTACCCAATCGTCGCTATTCATATCCGCAGTGGCGAGGAGAAGTGGCGACTGAGGTATCCACCTTCCGGCGCTCCGGAAATTCGTTTCATCGCTCCGGGTTTCATGGCCGTTTCCAATGATGAACGCCACATTTACACCTTCCCTGTCGAGCACGCGGGAGAAGACCGCATCGCCCGGCTGCCTACGGATGGTGGCCCGGTTGCCAACCTCAGTAACCTCTCGACAGAGACGCGGCTGGTCGTTCTTCGCGGCGG
>JADLBJ010000050.1 GCA_020847765.1 Dehalococcoidia bacterium | reverse complement strand
GGGCGTGAGGGGCACGCCGCTCTCGTCCGAGGTGTAGGCACGCTCGCCATGCTGTGTCACGTCCAGTCCGAGCTCTTCCTCCTCCTCCGAGACGCGGATGCCGACGACGAGGTCGAGAACCTTGAGGAGCGCGAACGTCACGACCAGGGAGTAGAGCCAGATCGCGCCGATCCCGACGAGCGCGTCGGTGAGGCGGTGACACTCGCCCTGGAAGAGGCCGTCGCCATAGCTGAGGCTGCTCACCGTCGCGTTGGCGAAAAGCCCCGTGCCGACGGCGCCCCACATGCCGCCGACGCCGTGCACGCCGACGACGTCGAGCGAGTCGTCGAACCAGCGCAGGCGGGCGCGCAGCCGCACCGCGCCGTAGCAGAGGACGCCCGCGACGGCGCCGATGGCGATCGCTTCCATCGGCTCGACGAAGCCGGAGGCAGGCGTGATGGCGACGAGGCCGGCGACCGCGCCCGAAGCCGCGCCGACGACGCTCGGCTTGCCGCTGAACCGCCACGAGACCAGTGCCCAGGCTAGGCCCGCAACCGCCGCCGCGACGGCCGTGTTCACGAACGCGTACACAGCCTGTGCCGTCGCTCCGCCCGCGCTACCGGCGTTGAAGCCGAACCAGCCAAACCAGAGGATGGCCGCACCGAGCACGACCATCGTTATGTCATGGGGTTCCATGGGCTCCGACCCGAACCCCTTGCGCTTGCCGAACACCAGGACGGCGGCGATGGCGGCGAAGCCCGCGTTGACGTGGATTGCCAGCCCGCCAGCGAAGTCGAGCGCGTTCAGGCCGACGCCCACGCCGTCGCCGGTGTTCATCGCGCTCAGCCAGCCATCGTAGGCGAACACCCAGTGGGCGACCGGCACGTAGACGAGCAGCGACCAGAGCACGGTGAAGACGAGGAACGGACCGAACTTCGCTCTTTCGGCGAAGGCACCCGTGATCAGCGCCGGCGTGATTATCGCGAACATGAGCTGGAAGGCCATGAAGAGCAAGTGCGGGATGCCCGCCCCGTAAACGGCGCCGTTCGGGCCGCCCGGAGCGGCACCCACGTCCTTCAGGCCCACCCAGTCGAAGTTGCCGATGAGGCCGAGGCCTGAGTCGGGGCCGAACGCGAGCGAATAGCCGACGACGACCCAGAGGACGGCGACCACACCGGTCGTGATGAACGACTGCATGATCGTCGCGAGCACGTTCTTGTTGCGGGTGAGCCCGCCGTAGAAGAAGCCCAGGCCTGGCGTCATGAAAAGCACGAGGCCCGAGGCAGCGAGCACCCAGGCGGTGTTGCCGGTGTCGATCGGGTTGTCCATGCGTCTGCGATTCCCTCTCCCTGAATGTCCGCCGAAACGGCCGGGCGGCCGGGTTCCCCGGCCGCCATGGAGAGAAGGTACGGAGGAGAGGTTTCGGGTGAATTTCGCTCCTGTTACGAGGTTGTTACGCTCCGACGGATCCCGCCGCCCGCCTCAGGCGCCGTCGCGGCCGTCCTGGCCGTGCGGCTCGGCCGGTGGCGGAGTGGGCGGCGTCTCGTCGCCGGCGTCCTTCTCGGGGGCGAGACGCTCTGCCAGCTGGACGCGGTCGAGCAGCTCCCGCCTCGTGATCAGCCCGACCATCCGCCCACCCTCGAGCACGGGCAGCTGGTTCAGCCGCCGCTCGCCGAGCAGGTGGAGCACGTCCAGCGCCGGCGTCTCGCTGCCGACGGTGACGACCTTTTCGCGGGGGGTCATCACGCGCTGGGCAGGCGTCTGCGGCCACTGCTCGCGCGGCACCCGCTGGACGTCGCTCACGGTCAGGATGCCGGCCACCGAGCCGTCGTTCGCGACGACAACAGCCCGCTCGCCGTTCGCCACCATGTAGTCGTCGACCACTTCCTGAACGGAGATGCCGGGCGGCACGGTGACGAACGCGTCGTGCATGACGTTGCGGGCGCGCAGGCGGCCGAGGATCGTGTCGAGCTGCAGCTGCTGCGACTCCGCCTTCGCCGCACCGAGCAGGAACCAGCCGATGAAGAGGAACCAGACGCCGTTCCAGACGAAACCACCGAGCAGGAAGAAGAGGCCGCCGACCATCAGCGCGTAAGCGATTAGCTCGCCGACGCCAGCGGCGAGGCGCGTCGCGCGGCGAAAGCTGTGCGTGCGGTTCCAGGCGATCGAGCGGAGGACGCGGCCGCCGTCGAGGGGAAAGCCCGGGATCAGGTTGAAGACGCCGAGGAGGACGTTTATCGACGCCAGATAGGCGAAGACCGCCTGCACCTTCTCGTTCCCGTTCAGCAGGGCGACGGCAACGCCCGCGCAGACGCCGGCGATGACGAAGCTCGTGGCCGGGCCGGCGGCCGCGACCGCGAACTCCTCGCCCGCCGTCCTCGGCTGGCGGCCGAGATGGGAGACGCCGCCGAAGATGAAGAGTGTGATCTTCGGCACCGGGAGCCCGCGCCGCTTCGCCACCAGGGCGTGGGCGAGCTCGTGGATGAGGACCGTGACGAAGAGCAGCACGGCGGAGATAGCACCCACCACCCAGTAGGCCCAGGTGCTCCAGCCGTCGTACTGGTCGGGGAAGACGCCGTCGGCAAGCGTCCAGGTGATGAAGACGAGGATCAGCAGCCACGAGAGGTTGATCTCGATGTCGATCCCGAAGACGCGCGCGACCCGGAACGAACCGCCCACGGATTCCACGCTACGCGGAACGCGGCCGGATTGCCAGCCCGCGAAGCTCTTCCGCTCAGCGGATGAAGTTCGCCTTGCGCTTCTCCATGAAGGCCGTGATGGCCTCTTTGTGCTCCCACGTGCGATAGGCCTCGTTCAGCGCCTCGCCCTCGCTCTTCATCACGGCCACGACGTCGGTGGCAGTGGCGTTCTCGCGCAGGAGCCGGCGAATGAGGCGCATGGAGGGCTGGGAGTTCTCTGACAGCTGCTCGCCGAGGGCGAGGGCACGTTCGATCAGACTGTCGCCCGGGACGACCTCGCTGATGAGGCCGGCCGCGCGCGCCTCCTCAGCCGGGATGAGCCGCCCCGTGAGGCACCATTCGAGGGCCCGCGCGCTCCCCACCATCTGCGGCAGCAGGGCCGAGCTGGCCAGCTCCGGCACGAGCCCCATGCGGACGAAGAACATGCCGAAGCGAGCGTCCTCGGCGGCGACGCGGATGTCGCAGGGCAGGATCTGCGTGACGCCGATGCCGACGGCGGTGCCGTTGACGGCCGCGATCGTCGGTTTGGGCAGCGTCTGCAGATAGGTGACCCAGTTCGTCTCGGGTCTGGTGGCCGGCGACTGCTCGACGGCGCGGCCCGCCTCGCGCGCGTCCATGTTCGCCTTGAATCCGCCGATGTCGGCACCCGCGCAGAAAGCACGACCCGCGCCCGTGATAACGATCGCCCCGACGCTCGGCTCGGCGCACGCGCGATCCATGGCGTCGACCATCTCCTGACGCATCTGGTCCGTCCAGGCGTTGAGCTTTTCCGGCCGGTTGAGGGTGATGAGACTCACGCGGCCGCGCTGCTCGTAGAGGATCTGCTCGTACTGCATGACTGCCTCCGGGGCTGGATGCGCACGCTCGCCCGAGGTGCCGCGCGTGCCGCCCGCCACCATAGCAGAACCGCGCCTGGTGCACCCAGCGAGCCCAGGGGGGTCGTCTTGCAACGCCCGCGCAACGCTGCCGACGCACGCCGGCACGCCGGGCGCAGGCTGCACTTGCGACGATCGTAGGGCACAGGAGGCAGAGAATGAGCACAAGGACGCCATCATCCGATGAAACGCTCGCCGCGGCAGCGGTCGGCGCAGCCGTCTTCTCCGCGGACGGCGAGCAGTTTGGCCGCGTCCGCGAGACACGCGGCGGTTACTTCAAAGTGGACGTGCCCTGGGCGACGGACTACTGGCTGAGCACCGCCTACGTCGCCCGCTACGAGGGTAACGAGGTGTGGCTAGCCATCCCGCGATCCGAAATCGACGAGCACCGTTTGGAGGAGCCGGGGCTGGAGCCGAGTGCTGACCCGCATCGGGCGACCACGGCTGACGCCGTCATTTCCGACGAAGAGGCGCTCGCGCAGCGTGAGCGCATGGAGCGCGAGCTGGCGGAGCAGCGAGAGCGGCGCCTCCGGGGCGACGCCTAGCGCCCCGCCGCCGACCCTTCGCGGCCGGGCGAGTACAATCGCGGACGTGTCCGGCCACGCCCCCGCGCTCGACCGCCTGTTTCACCCCCGCGCCGTCGCGGTCGCCGGAGCCTCGAGCAACGTGGACAGCCCTGGGCACGACTATGTGCGCTCGCTCCAGGTGCTCGGCTTCGGCGGCGCCGTCTACCCGATCAACCCGAAGGGCAGCGCGGTAGCCGGTCTCGCGGCGGCCGTCTCGCTTCTCGATCTGCCTGAGACGCCGGACCTCGTCATTTCCTGCGTACCCGCGGGGGCCGTGCTGGAGCTGGTCGAGCAATGCGGCCGGCGCGGCGTGCCCTTCCTCCACCTTTTCACCGCGCGCTTCAGCGAGACGGGCGACGCGGAGGCGGCCGCACTCGAGCGAGAGGTCGCCGCGCGTGCGCGCGCCGCGGGGGTGCGCATCCTCGGCCCGAATGGGCTCGGCCTTTACTACCCGGCGGCGGGCCTGGCCTTCCGCCCGGACCTGCCCGCCGACGCGGGGCAGGTCGCCTTCCTCTCTCAGAGTGGGAACAACGCCGTCGAGGTCGTGCTCCGCGGCCACGCCCGCGGGCTGCGCTTCGGCAAGGTGGTCAACTACGGCAACGGCCTGGACGTGACGCCGGCGGAGATCCTCCGCTACCTCGCCGCGGATTCGGAGACGCGCGTCATTGGCGCGTACGTCGAGGGCGTCCCGGACGGGCGGGACTTTTTCTCTGCTCTGCGCGACGCTGCCGCCAGCAAGACCGTCGTCGTCCACAAGGCGGGGCGAACGGCGGCCGGCGCCCGTGCGGCTGCCTCGCACACGGCCGCGCTCGCGGGCAGTGCGGCGGTGTGGTCGGCAGCCCTCCGCCAGGCGGGTGCGTTCGAAGCGCGCGGCCAGGAGCAGCTCCTCGACCTGCTCGTGGCCGCGGCCCTCCTGCCGCCGCCGCAGGGCCGGCGCACGGCCGTCGTCGGGGGGGGCGGCGGCCGCAGCGTCCAGTCGGCTGACGCCTGCGAGGAGCAGGGGCTCGCACTGGTGCCGCTGCCGGCATCCGTACGCGAAGAGGTGCGCGCACGTGCGCCGGGGCTCGCTGACTGGCTGGGGAACCCGGTCGACCAGTCCATCCTGGCCGGGAGCGGCCTTTCCTCGAACGCCCTTCTCGAGACGATGCTTGCCAGCGGCGCCTATGATCTCGCTGTCGCCAACGTCGGCGAAGACTGGTTCTTCGGCCGGCCCGGCGGGGCCGAGCGGCTGCGTCACGCCTGCAGCCGCCTGGCGATCCTCGCGCAGACTGCCACGGTCCCGGTCGCCGTCGTCCTTGGTGCGACAGAGAGTGACGACGCCGGCAACCGCGCGCTCAGCGACGACGTGCGCGACGCGTTCGTCGCGGCCGGCGTCGCTGTCTTTCCCAGCCCCGAGCGGGCGGCCTTCGCCCTCGCGCGGCTCGCACCGCCGCCCCCGGAACGCCCGCAGCGCGCGGGTCACTGAAAGGAGCAGCCAATGGGGGTCCAGCTTGCCAAGGACTCGGTCGACGTCGGGGTCGTCGTGCGGGACGCGGCGAAGGCGCTCGCCTTCTACCGCGACACGCTCGGCTTCGTCCACGAGGGGACGATGCCCCTTCCCGGCGGCGGCAGTATGGAACGGCTGCTCTGCGGCACGAGCCTGATCAAGCTCGTCAGCCCGGCCACGCTGCCCGCCGCGGCAAACCCGCCCGGCGGCCCCGGCGGCGCTTCGGGCCTGCGCTACTGGACCATCTCCGTCACGAACCTCGACGACATGCTCGCCCGCTGCCAGGCGCAGGGCTACCGGGTCGTCCTGCCGCGGCGCACGGTCCGTCCCGGGGTGAGCGCCGGCATCGTCGAGGACCCGGAGGGGAACTGGGTCGAATTCCTCGAGACCGCGTAAGGGCTCCCGCTCGCCTCGTTCGGCAGCGGCTCCGCGTGGGCAGGGGCTTGCAAGGCGCGGCCCGGCCGGAGAACGTAGGAGCATGACTGCGCGTTTCCGGTGCCGGAGGCCCGCCCTGAGCCGGATGGTCGTCCGGTGAGTCGCCTCGAGGAGTACGCGCTCGTCGGCGACATGCATACCGCGGCCCTCGTCGGCCGCGACGGCTCCGTCGACTGGCTCTGCCTGCCGCGCTTCGACGGCGGCGCCTGCTTCGCCGCCCTGCTCGGCACGCCCGACAACGGCTGCTGGCGGATCGGGGTTCCCGGCGCGCGCGTCAGGCGGCGTTACCGGCCCGGCACGCTCATCCTGGAGACGACCTTCGAGACCGACGAGGGGCGCGCCACCCTCGTCGACTTCATGCCGCCGCGCGCTAACGACGAGCGCTCCGACCTGGTACGCCTCGTCCAGGGCGAGGCCGGTCACGTGACCTTCGAGGTCGACCTCGCCCTCCGCTTCGTCTACGGCCAGGTGGTCCCGTGGGTACGCCGCCGCGACTTCGGGCTCACCGCCGTCGCCGGGCCGGACGCACTGGAGATTCGCACGCCGCTGGCGATGACCGGCCGCGACTTCCGCCATCGGGCGACGTTCACCGTCGGGGCTGGCGAGCGGATGCCCTTCGTCCTCTCCTGGCATCCGTCGCACCGTTCGCCGCCGCGCCCGCTGGACCCATGGCGGTCACTCGAAAGCACGGAGCGCTGGTGGCAGCGCTGGAGCGGCCGGTGCGCCTACGACGGGCCCGACCGCGAGGCCGTCAGCAGCTCGCTGACCGTCCTCAAGGCGCTCACCTACAGCCCGACGGGAGGGATCGTCGCGGCACCCACGACCTCACTGCCCGAGTGCCTGGGGGGCGTGCGCAACTGGGACTACCGCTTTTGCTGGCTGCGCGACGCGACCTTCACGCTCTACGCCCTCCTCATCTCCGGGTACACGGAGGAGGCGTGTGCCTGGCGGGAATGGCTCCTGCGCGCCGTCGCCGGCGAGCCCTCCCAGCTGCAGATGATCTACGGGCTGGCCGGCGAGCGCCTCCTCCCCGAAATCGAGCTGCCCTGGCTCCTGGGGTACGAAGGGAGCACGCCCGTGCGGATCGGCAACGCCGCCCACACGCAGTACCAGCTCGACGTCTACGGCGAGGTGATGGACTGCTTTCACGTCGCCGTCCGCTCCGGCATCGACCCTAGCAACGACGCCTGGGCGGTGCAGCGCGCCGTGCTCGACTTCCTGGAAAGCGGCTGGCGGCGGCCCGACGAGGGCCTCTGGGAGGTGCGCGGCCGACGGCGGGAGTTCACGCATTCGAAGGTCATGGCCTGGGTCGCCTTCGACAGAGCGGTCAAGGCGGTCGAACGCTTCGGCTGCGAAGGCGACGCCGAACGCTGGCGCCGGGTGCGCGCCGAGATCCACGCGGATGTCTGCGCCAGCGCCTATGACGCCGATCGTCAGACGTTCGTCCAATCTTACGGCAGCCAGGACCTCGACGCGGCGCTGCTGATGATCCCGATGGTCGGCTTCCTCCCCCCTTCCGACCGGCGCGTCGCGGGCACGGTCGCCGCCATCCAGCAGCACCTCGTGCGCGACGGCTTCGTACAGCGCTACAGCCCGCGCGAGGATCTGGACGGCCTGCCGCCTGGCGAGGGCGCCTTCCTCGCCTGTACTTTCTGGCTCGCCGACAACCTGGTCATGCTCGGCCAGACGGAGGAGGCGCGACGGATCTTTGACCGCCTGCTGGGCATCCGCAACGACGTCGGTCTGCTCAGCGAAGAGTACGACCCGGCTGCCGGGCGGCTGCTCGGCAACTACCCGCAGGCGTTCTCCCACGTCGCCCTCGTCAACACCGCGCACAACCTGGCCGCCGGCAGCACCGGTCCCGCCCAGCGCCGGGCCGAGTCGTCGGGCGCCCGGCGGTGAGGGGGCTGGCCGGCGGCCCACGCCGTTCGCTATCCTGCAAGTCGGCGCCTCCCCGGTGAGCGGGCGGCGCACACGGGGGTACCCCATGGAACGACCACGCGGCGAGCTCGAGCGGCTGCCCGGCCATCCCGTGCCGACGCTCGACCAGACGCCGGCCACGTGGCGGCTCAGCGTCGACGGCCTCGGCGCGGCGCCGTGCTCGCTCTCCCTGGCCGACCTCCGCGCCTTCGGCGAGCGCCCGCTGACCGCCGACTTCGCCTGCGAGGAGGGCTGGGTGGTGCGCGACCTCCGCTGGGCAGGGGTGGCGCTTGCCGCCGTCGTCGCTCGCGCCCGGCCGCTGCCCGCCGCCCGCTTTGTGGCCGTCGCTGGCAGTGGCTTCACCGCCGTCCTGCCACTGGCAGAGCTCGACGCTCTCCAGGCGACGCTCGCCCTCGAGCTGGACGGCGCACCGATCCCGGTGGAGCACGGGGGGCCGTTGCGGCTCGTGCTCGTCGGCGGCGCCTGCTATCAGGGTGTGAAGTGGGTTCAGCGCCTGACGCTGACCGCCGACGAGTCCCTCGAGACGGCGCGCCCCATCGCCCTCACGCGCATCGGCCGCAGCCCGGACTGAGGGCCAGCCGCAGACGCGCGCGCCCCGGGGGCTGAGCGCCTCGTGCCGCCGTCGGGAAGTCGCCTTTTGCCTTCTGCGGTTTGCCTCTAGGATCCTGAGAGCGCGGGCGCCGACGCACCCGCGGTCCGCACGTCAGCCCAGGGAGCACCCATGCCAAATGCGCCGATCCGCGACATCGCTATGTATTACGAGGAGGCCGGCAGCGGCGACCCGCTCATCCTCGTCATGGGCCTGGGCGGCGATCTTCAGGCGTGGGCATTGCAGGTGCCCGCGCTGGCGAAGCACTTCCGCGTCATCACCTTCGACAACCGCGGGGCGGGTCGCACGAGCGCACCCGACCGCCCCTACACGATCGCCGGCATGGCCGCCGACACCGTCGCCCTCATGGACCACCTGAGCGTGGCCCGCGCCGACGTCCTGGGCTTCAGCATGGGCGGCTACGTCGCGCAGGAGCTCGCCCTCGCCCACCCCGAGCGCGTCGGCAAGCTCATCCTGCTCGCCACCGCGCCCGCGATCGACGGCTACGGCCGCGCCATCGTCCGCAGCTGGATTGACGTACGCCGCTCGAACCTCAGCCGCGAGCAGCTCGTCCGCTTCACTTCGCTCTTCCTCTACGGCGCCGCCCTGATGGACGACAAGGAGCGGTATGAGCGGGCGATCCTGACCTCGGTCAGCAATCCCTATGCGCAGCAGGACCACGGCTTCATCCGCCAGGCGCAGGCAGTGCTCGGCTTCGACGCCCGCGACCGGCTGGGCGCGATCAAGCACGAGACGCTCGTCGTCGCCGGCCGCGAGGACATCCTGGTGCCGCCGCGCAACGGTGAGCAGCTGGCAAAGCTGCTGCCCAAGGCCTCCTTTCAGCTGCTCGCCGGCGCCCACGCCGGCTGTCTCGAGCACCCGAACGAGTACAACGAGGCTTTCCTCTCCTTCCTCGGTGCGGGGGTGAAGAAGCCGGCCGGCGTCGCCTGAGCGGGCGCGGCGGCCCCGACCGGTGAAGGCGCGCCGCAACGCCGCCCGTGGCTGTCGCCCCCGCGGCGCGAGCGAGCGGTCTGGGATCGCGTCCCTGCTGCCCCGGGTGCCTTCGGGGGTCGCTCAGGAGAGCGGGCAACGGCCGCAGCGACCCCGCGCGCAGTAGTCTCCGTGGAGGAGGAGTCCGCCCTGCAGCGCGGCCGCGCCGGTGAAGGGCCGCTCGGCGCCGCTCCCCAGCCAGCGCTCGAGGGCGCGCAGGCGGCCGTACGTCCCGGGCGAGGGGAGCGCCGCGTAGGCCGCGGCGACCGCCGGCGCGGGCCACCGCCCCGAGGCGGCGGCCGCGGGCAGGAGCGCGTTGACCATCAGTTCGAGCGCGAGCGCCCGGCCCACGCCCGGCGTGCGGAAGACGGCAGGACCGCAGCCGGGGGCGAGGGCCGGCGGCCAGCCGGGAGAGGCGCCCGCGGGCCAGAAGCGAGCAATCAACGCCCCCGCGGCCTCGAGCCGGCGCCCCGGTGAGGCGAGCGGGCGGAGGCCGACGCGGCGCAGGGTGAGCGCGGCTGCCGCCCCCCGCAGCGCCGCCGTCACGGCAAGGGCGCGGTCGGGCATGCCTTCGGCCGCCTCAAGGAGGGCGGCGAGCGGCAAACGCCGGCCTATTGCGGCGAAGGCGGCCCGGTTCGCCGGGTCGGCGAGCGCCTCGAGAAGGAGCAGGTAGAGCCCCTGGCCCTCGCCCGCGGAATCGACGAGGAGCGCGGCCCGCGCCGCCTTCGCTCGCAGCCGGCGTCCGCCCAGGCGGATCAGTGTCGGCCCCGGCGCCGACCCGTGTGCTGCGGCCAGGGCGCAGGGCGGGACGAACGGCCGCACCTCGCCGGCAGCCGGTGGCGGCGGCAGAACGGCAAGGGCGATGGGTCGCCCGCCCGGCCCGATCGTCGCCAGGGCGCCCGTGTCGTTCGCCCCGACGACGTGGAGGACGACCCCGGCGTAGGCTGGGTCGCGGTGGTGGCCGTGCGTCCGCCAGCCGCTGGCAAGCAGGTGGACCTCGACGTCGCCGCGAAGGAGGTCCCCGCCCGCTTCGACGATGGCGTCGCGGAAGTCCGGACCGCCCGCCCCCGCGGGGACGCCGGGGAAGACGACGGCGAGCGCGCGGCCGTCCTCGAGGCGCAGGCCGCGGAGGCCGTCGGCCCAGCGCGCCGCGAGCGCGGCCTCGCCGCCGGCCGGCCGCGCGGCTGCTGCGGGCGGGCGCGTCATGGCGGGCCCTCGGGCTGCTCGTCGTAGGGGGCGCGCTCCTCGCAGATGGCGAGGACGCGGGCGCTCGCGCCGCGCGGCCGATAGCGGCCCGTCTCCCATTCGCTCACGGTTTGCTGGCGCACGCCGAGCAGGCGAGCGAAGTCTCCCTGGCTGAGGCCGAGCCGGCGCCGGAGGGCGGCCACCCGCGCTCCGTCCCAGCCTTCCGGCCCGTCAGCGCTCCTCGCCATCGGCCAGCCTCCCCGAAGGCGCAACCATCGGCCTGGCCCAAGTCTACACGGTACCGTGTACGACAGCCATCCCTCGGCGCCCTAGTGGAGGGCGCCGGCGGCGGCAAGCTCCGCGATCGCCTCGTCGTCGAGACCCAGGATCTGACGCAGGACGTAGGTGTTGTCCTGCCCGAAGACCGGCCCGGAGCGCTCGACAAGGCCCGGCGTCGCACTCAGGTGGAAGCGGGTGTCCTCGACCACAACCTCCCCCAGCTCCGCGTGGGCAACCGGCCGGAAATGGCCGCGGTGGGCGAGCTGGGGATCGGCCGCGACGTCGGCGGCGTTGGAGACGACGTGGGCGGGCACCCCCGCCGCTATCAGGGCGTCCTGGATGGCCTCGGCGCTGCGGCCCACCGTCCAGCCCTCGATTGCCGCTTCGATCGCCGGCTCGTGTCCCTTGCGTGTGGTGAAGTCCCAGGAGGTCGCCTCGGCCGGCAGTCCGGCACCGGCGAGGACGGTGAGGAGGGCCCGCCAGTCGCGGTCGTCGCGCGCGGCGAGGGCAACCCAGCGGTCGTCCCCGGCCGCACGGAAGACGCCGTGCGGCGCCATGTATTCCGAGCGGTTGCCGTCCGGCCGGAGCACGCGCCCGTTGCACTCGTAGTCCAGCACCGCCGGGGCGAGGAAGTGAATCGACGCCTCGCTCTGCGACTGGTCGATGTACTGTCCTTCCCCGGTGCGCTCGCGGTGGTCGAGGGCAGCGAGCAGCGACGAGAGCATGAAGCGGGGGGTGACGTAGTCGGTGTAGGCGCCGGTCGGGCCAGCGGGCGGCCGGTCCGGCCAGCCCACGAGCTGGTTGAAGCCAGCAAGGGCGGCCCCCAGGTTGCCGAAGCCGGCGAACTGGCTGTAGGGTCCGTAGGCGCCGCCGACGGAGGTGCTCAGGTAGATGAGACGCGGGTTGATCTCGCGCAGGATCTCGTAGTCCAGCCCCCAGTTGCGCATCACCTTGGGCGTGAACGCCTCGGCGACGACGTCGGCCCAGACGGCGAGCCGCTTCACGAGATCGCGTGCGGCGGGGATCGCCAGGTTCAGCGTGAGGCCGAGCTTGCCGGCGTTGTAGTTGGCGTAGACCGAGCTCCGTTCGGGACCCGCCTGCGCGTCGAGGAAGGGGAGTATCGTGCGCGCTGTGTCGATCCGGGTGGCGCTTTCGACCTTCACGACCGTCGCCCCGAAGTCGGCCATGACGCGGATGGTCGAGGGCCCGACCATCACCCAGGTGAGGTCCAACACCTTCAGACCGGCGAGCGGCGGGTAGCGGCGCGTGCCCGGCGGCGGCGGCAACGGCGGCCGCCGTTCGTCCAGGACCGTGGCGGTGTGCTCGCCTAGGCGCGGTGCGGGCCGCTGGTAGACGATAGGCGTGCGTGAGAGCTTGCTGAACGGCCCCGGGTAGCTGTGCGCGTCTCCGGGCGCAGCCTGCTGCCAGTACTCGCGCGCCGCCAGGTGGGGGTCGTTGCGCAGATCTTCGACGGTGGAGACCGGGGCGAGGAGGACGCCTCGCTGGCGCGCCTCCGTGAAGAGGTCCATCTTCGTCCGGCTAGCGGTGAAGGCGGCAACCGCGTCCTGGGCGCGCACGAACTCGCTGAACGGCTCCTGGCCGCTCATCAGGAGGGCGCCCAGGCCGATCCAGTCCTTGTCGCGCAGGGACTCGTCGCAGAAGCCCGCCTCGTAGACCCACTGCATCAGCCGGCGCGTGGCCGGTCCGACGGCGCTGCCGAAGAAGAAGCTGATGCAGACGTGGCCGTCCTTCGCCGGGTAGGTGAAGCGGAGCGGGTAGGGGCCGAGCTTCATGCCCCCGGCCATGCGTGTGTTGGGCGCGTCGTGCCAGGGCGTGGCCAGGATCGACGAAAGCGTGCAGAAGCTCGCCGCCACCTGCGCCGAGACGTCGACGTGCTGGCCCCGGCCCGACTTGCGGCGCTCGTGCAGCGCCATCAGGCAGCCGACAGCCGCCTCGCCCGCCGCATGGAGGAAAGCCTGTGGCACTGCGATGCGCAGGGGCGCGCGGTCCTCGTCGCCCGAGCCGATCTGGTAGTTGGAGGCCGCCATCACGGTCAGGTCGACCGCCGGCCAATCCGCCTTCGGCCCCGTCTGGCCGTAGGGCGTGACGGAGGCCATGATGAGCCCGGGGTTCACCGCCGCGAGGCTGGCGTAGTCCAGCCCATGCTTCGCCAGGTAGCCGGGGGCGAAGGACTCGATCAGGAAGTCGGCGGAGCGGACGAGATCCCGCAGCTGCTCCCGCCCCGCCTCGCTCTCGACGTCGACGACGACGCCCCGCTTGTTGCGCGCGTAGGCCTGGAACAGGAGCGACCCGTCGCCCGCCTCGCCGGCGACGCACGGGGGGAGGCGGCGCGCCGGCGATCCGCCGGGGGGCTCGACCTGGATCACGTCGGCGCCGAGGTCCGCCAGGATCATGCCCGCAAGCAGTCCCCGCTCGTCCGTCAGGTCGAGCACGCGGTAGGGGCTGAGCATACCGGTCATCCCACCCTCCGCCGGCCGCGAGCCTGCCCTGCAGCCGGTCGCACGATTGTACCGATGGTTCCCCCAAGAGACATGAGCACCGCGCTAGAGGCGCCGGCGCGGGCCTCAGGCCATGCGGAAGCGCCAGGCAGCGAGCGCCGTCGCGGCCGCGCCCCAGACCCCCATGCCGAGGATGTCGCCCTTGATCGCCGACCAGCCGGCGCCGGCGTTCGCAACCCCTTGCACGGCGTGGGTGAGGAAGGTGAGGGGCAGCCCGTTCGTCAGCCAGTAGAGCCAGTCGGGCAGGCCGCTGCGGTCGAGAAAAGCGCCCGAGAAGAGCAGGCTCGGCATCAGGACGAGGATGAACATCGGCGGAAGGTCGTCCTCGCTGCGGGCGAAGGCGACCATCAGCACGCCGATGGCGATGAAGGCGACGGAGCCGAGCGTGCCCAGGGCAATGAGCCCCGCGGCGTTACCCGTCATGTCGGCGCCGAACACGTACACCCCCGCCAGGTAGGTGATGACCGTGACGAGGAATGCGATCACCAGGCGGCTGACGATCACACCCCCGAGGAACGAGGCGGTTGGCAGGGGCGTCGCGCGCACACGACGCAGGATGCCTCGCTCCTTGTAGCGCGAGAGGACGAAGGCGACGGAGTTGAGCCCGACGGTCATCCCGGTGAAGGCGATCATGCCCGGCAGGAGGACGTCGATGTAGGGGTGCTCGCGCCCGTCGGCACCGCGTACGTGGAAGTCGAAGGCGTTCAGGATGAGGAGGAGGATGAACGGCTGGCCCAGCGTGAAGGCGAGGGCCTGGGGCTCCCGGTAGAACGACTTCAGCTGGTTGTCGATCGTCGCCACGAAGCCGCTCCAGGCGGGGTTCGCCCGGCGCTCGATCGCCCGCCTCGTTGCTGTCGTCGCTGCCATCCGCTCCTCCATGTTAGCGCCGTCCCCTACGGCCGGCAGGAACGACGCCGGCGGCGGCGTCAGCCTCGCTGAACTGGTGGCCCGTCAGGGAGAGGAAGACGTCCTCGAGGGTCGCGGCCCGCGGCGGCTCGGGCCGCCGGAAGCCGGTCGCCAGCAGGGTGTCGATCAGCCGGTCGGGCGTGTCGACTGCCGCGATCAGGCCCTGGTCCATGATCGCCACGCGGTCGCAGAGCACCTCTGCCTCCTCCATGTAGTGCGTCGTGAGAAGGACCGTGTGGCCGCTGTCGCGCAGCCGCCGGATGAGCTGCCAGAGATCGCGGCGCGCACCCGGATCGAGCCCGGTCGACGGCTCGTCGAGGAGGACGAGGCGCGGGTCGTTGACGAGCGCGGCCGCGAGGGCGAACCGCTGCTTCTGCCCGCCCGAGAGCTGCTTCAGGCGCCAGTCGCCACGATCGGCGAGGTCGACGGCGGCCAGGAGGGCGGCGGCGTCGGGCTCGGTGCCGTAGCAGGCGCCCAGGTAGCGCAGTTGCTCTGCCAGGGTGAGATGGTCGAAGAAGTCCGACTCCTGGAGCTGGATGCCGAGGAGGCCGCGTGCCAGCCGCTGGTCGCGCGCGACGTCGGCGCCGAAGACCTCGACCGTGCCGGCGGTCGCCTCGCGCAGGCCGATGACGATCTCGATGGTCGTCGTCTTACCGGCGCCATTGGGGCCGAGCAGGCCGAAGATTTCGCCCGACTGCACCGCAAAGGTGATGCCGCGGACTGCTTCGTGCTTGCGGTAGTGTTTGCGCAGGTCATGGACGGCAAGAGCCGGTGGTCCGTCGCTCGTCGGGGACGCGGCCGCGCCGGCCGCTGCTGAAGAGGTCATCGATCCTTTTGTAGCTTACGGCCGGTCAGGACACCATGAAGCAGGTCACACTCCGGCTCAGCGCGCTTCACGCGGCCTCGGCGTGGGCGTGGGGGGCGGCGTCGGTGTGCCCGTGGGGCTGGGCGACGGTGTGGTCGTGGCGGGTGCGGTGGCAGAGGCGGTCGCGCTCGCCGTCGCGCTGCCAGTCGCGCTCGCGGTCGCCGTCGCGCTGGCTGTGGTAGAGGCGGTGGCGGTGGCGGTCGAGGCGACGGGCGAGGGGTTGCCGCTGCAGGGCGTGCCTGTGGCGCCCGTGGAAGAGCCGCCGGAAGTCGCGTTCGGGCTTGGCGAGGTGGTGGTCGTCGGGCTCGGTGAGGTGGTGGCCGTCGGGCTCGGCGAGGTCGTCGGCGTGGTGCTGGCGGTGGCAGTGGCCGTAGAGGTCACCACCGGGGCGGGGGGTGCCACCGTCCCAACGGGCGCAGCCGCGCTGGGCGACTTCGCCGGGGGCGTGGGTGTGCGCCGCTCGCCGACGCCGACGGCTGCCGCCACCGCCTGTTCGGAGACGACGAGCGCCGGCGAGACCGGGCCGGGGCCGACGACCGTGATGGTGCATGGCGTGGGCGGCGGCGTGCCGCCGACGATCGCCTCGGCCGTCACGTGGGCGCCCGAGCGCCAGGGCTGAAAGGCGCTCGCGCCGACCGTCAGCATCGCCGCCAGCGCCAGGCTCCAGACGACGATCGGGAGGAGGAGGAGGGGCCGCACGAAGGCGCGGCTGCGGCCCTCGGGCAGCGTCACCGGTTGACGACCGCGCCGGGAGAGCCAGTGCGCCACCTGGACCGCCGCCTGCCAGCAGCGGCCGGGGAGGGCCGCGGCCACGGCAGCCAGGGCGCCGACGCGGTGGGCCGAGCGGCCCAGGGGCGACGGCCCGCGCTCGCGGCGCCGGAACTCGCTCGTCTGGGCGTTGCCGGGCTGGCGGAAGGTGCGCCGCGGGCGCCGCGCCTGGCGCCGGCGGTTGTAAAACTCCCAGGCGACCCAGGCGGCGCCGATCAGGGCCGCGAGGCCGAGGAGCGCCCACTGCACCGGGAAGTCGCCCCCGAGGAGGCCGAAAGCGGGGACGCTGAACCAGACCTCGCCGCCGAAGTTCTTCACCGTGATGTCGGCGCTGTCCGGGTTGTTGTTGGCGTCGCCCTTGGTGACCAGGTGGTACTCGATCTTCTGGGCGAGGATCTCGCCGGTGTTCGCGTCGCGCGTGTTCTGGATGAAGCGCCGGATAGCGATCACGCGGTGGACGAAGGGCAGGCCGGTGTTGTTGTCGTGGAAGTAGATGACGTCGTTCTGCTTGACGTCGGCGATCGCCTTTGGCCGGATGACGACGACGTCGCCGCGCTCGAGGGCGGGGGTCATGCTGCCGGTCTGGACGGTGAGGACGCGGTAGTCGAAGAACTGGGTGGCGACGAGGGCGACGATCGCCGTCGCCAGAGAGAGCCCGAAGAGCACGCCAACGAGGGCCGTCAGCCCGACTCGCAGCCAGCGCGTCACCTTTGTCCTGTTCACCGCCACCACGCTGCCATTCCTGTGTCGATCGCCGGTGGAGGAAACGCGTCCTCCACGGGGTTCGAGGGCGGCCCGGGGGGCGAAGCACCCATGTGCCTCGCCCCCCGGAGCGAATCGTCGTCGGGCCCGCTCCAAAGGGGAGCGGGCCCGACCAAACCCGGATTACGGGTTCGAGCCAGTGGTGATGACGTTGATGGCGACGTCGTAGCTGATCGTCGCGCCGACGCAGGAGAGCGGGGCGTTCTGATCGACGAGCATGTTGACGTAGAAGTCGCCGCCAGTGCCGCCGTCCGGGATGACGGCGAGGCTGGAGCCCAGCTTCGCGTAGACGGCGCCGTGGAAGTTGGTCACCTGGCAGAGCTGGTGGCCGACGTCGACGGAGCTGACGGTCACTTCGCCGATCGCCGGAGCGTCGAGCTTGATGTTGAAGTCGCCGTTGTTGGTGACGGCACCTTCGCCGACCTTGACGTCGTTGCCGTTCGGGCCGATGAGGCTGTTGTTCGGCGTGTAGAGCAGCGTCCAGTTCAGGTCGCCGACAGTTGCGGAGTTGTTCGAAGCGATCTGCGTGGACTTCCAGGCGAGGACGCCGCCGAAGAGGACGGCGCCGACGACCGAGAAGAGCAGCGCACCACCAAAGATCTTGCGCATGGGTTGGTTCTCTCCCTGAAGCTGAGTGATTGGCGCCGCGCAGAGCACGGCGGCGGGCTGGCCCGAAGGCCACCGGTCAGATGCAACCGTTTCGCAGTCTGCTTCCCGGGTCTCCGTCCTTTCCGGGTCGCTCGGAGAAAGAAATGTTGGGGAAGGCCCCTATAGCGTGAGGCCGCCAACCCCTCCCATGCTGACGTCAGCTCCTGATAGAGTGGACGGAGCAGGGTTTGCCGCAGCGCTCTCCTTGCGACCCCCCGCCCCGGTGCCAGCCGTGGCGGGGTTTCCTTTTCAGAAATCTTTCTCCAGGTCAGCCAGTCCCTTGCGGGTCCCGGTCGAAGCAATCTGCTACCAGACCGTAACGCTGTCAACATGTCTTCCCAGACGCGACATGCAACATGCGAACCGAAACTCGTGTGTTACAGAGACATTTCGTCCTGTGTCAGATTCGCGAGCCGACATAACGGTCGTTCTTCAGAAGACGCCGGCGGTGACCCAAAGGTGGACGACAAGTGTAACAAACGTATGACTATTCTCATTGCCGGCGTATGCGGCGGCTCTCAGAGCGAATGGATTATGTTCTCGCGACGGCGGCGCGGGAGGTCGTCAGCACGGCTCAAGGGGTCAACGGTCGGCCGGTTCGAGCCGGACGGGGGCGTAATACGGCTCGTCGCCGAGGGCGTCGACAGCCGCCCAGAAGTCCGGCCCACTGGCCAGCGCCGGGTCCTCGAGGTCCCATGTCTGGCGGCGCAGAGCCCAGCTCTCCGGGTGGAGGCGGCGTGCCTCCTCGAGGTGCAGGCGGCCGGCCCCCTGGTCGCCCGCCTGCCAGAGGTAGGCGCCAACGCGGAAGTGAACGAGGGCGCAAGCGCGCTCCTCCGAAGGCCCGGCCAGCCGGCGGCGCACCTCCTCGGGCGCGAGGGCGAAGCGGGAGGCCGGGCCTCGCGCGGCCCAGTCGCGGATCGCGTCGAGATAGGCATGGCGGGCGCCTTGCAGCTCCGCGCGCGCGGCCGGCGGCAGCTCGCCTGTGGTCCGGTCCATGGCGCGGAAGGCGTCGGTCGCCCCCGCCGGCTCGGGCGGGCGTACCATGCGGCCCTCCTCGTCGATCCAGACGGCGTAGGGGACGTTCGGGATGTCGTACAGGCCGGCGACAACGTGCTGGCGGTCTATCAGGCAGGGGTAGGTGGCGTGTGCGGCGTCGATCCAGGGTCGGGCGGCGTCGGCGCCGCGCGTGTCGAAGGCCACGGCCACGGGGAGGAGGTTGCGCGGGCCGAGCTCGGCGTAGAGCTCCTGCCATACGGGCAGATCGCGCCGGCAGCCGCACCAGGAGGCCCAGCAGGCGAGCACCACCTTCTGGCCGCGGTAATCGGAGAGCGAGTGCAGCCTCCCCTCGAGATCCGGGAGGGTGAACTCGGGCGCGGCCAGCGACTCCAGGTGCGCCGCGCTCAGGGCCCCGGCTTCGCCGATCCCCCAGACGTCGTGCGCGTCGTCGTGGACAATGGGCTGCCCCAGACGGGCGGCGAGCTCGACGAGGTTGAAGCACTGCTCCCGCAGGAACATGTCGCGCTCGCCCTCCGGGATGGGGACGCAGACGTCCTGGCGGCAGGCGCCTTCGGGCCGCAGGCTCCAGCCGGTCGCCTCCTCCAGGCTCGCGAGCGGCAGCCAGAGCCCCTCGCCTTCGCTGATCGCGCCCGGCACCTCGAGCACGCGCTCCTGGAGGATGAGGACGGGCTCGTTGGCGTGCGTGCGCGCCATCTCAGGCGCCCTCCGGTCCGCTCCTGGGGCTCGGCTGCGGGCCCCCGCGCGCGCGGGGGGGCCGGCGGCGGTCAGGCGATTGCATGGCTGGCGCGGAGGTGGTCGCGGAGCAGGCGGCTGAACTCGTCTGGCCGCTCCAGGCTCGAAAGGTGGCCGCCGTAGGGCAGCACCTCGATCGTCGCGCCGGCGATCGCCGCACCGAGCGCGCGCGTCTCTTCGGGCGGGATGAGGGTGTCGTCCTGGGAGGTGAGCGCGAGGGTCGGCACCTGTACATGGCGCAGGTCCGGCGTGCGGTCGGGCCGTTCGGCCATGCCCAGCGCGGCGGCGGCGATCGCCTGCGGAGGCTGGGCACGGATAGTTGCCTTCACTCGCTCCCAGAGCTCGGGCGGAGCGGCGGGCGAAAGCAGCGGCGGCGGGTTCTCGGCCAGGAAGCCGTTGCCCTCGCGCAGCAGCCGTTCGGCGAGCGCGCGGCGGTTGGCGGCGGCCGCGTCGCCGTCCGCGCCTGCACGCGTGTTGGCGAGAACGAGCCCGAGGACGCGCTCGGGCGCCTGCTTCCAGAGCGCCAGGGCCACGTAGCCGCCCATGGAGAGCCCGCAGACAACCGCGCGGCGGATGTCTGCCGCGTCCATCTGGTCGAGGGCGAAGCGCGCGGCCGCGTCCATCGTGAGGACGGGGCCGGCCAGGGGCGTGCCGCCGAAGCCGGGCAGGTTCGGGGCGAGGATCGGCAGCTCGCCCTTCAGGAACTCAACCTGGGGCTTCCACATGCTCCCGTCGAGGGGAAAGGCATGGAGGAGGAGCAGACCGTCGGCCATGCGCACCTCGTCGCCCGCGTTCGATCCGACACTAGCGGTCCGGGTCGCCCTCCGGCAAGAGGAAAAAGCGCAACAATCGCCCCCCGAAGTCAGGGGGCGCCGTCGGACGCGGAGAGGGGAACGAAGCGCCGCTCGCTCAGCGACGGCCCGAGGTCGAGATCGACGCGGGCCGGACCGGCGGTGAAGGACGGGTGCTGGAGCGCGAGGCGGCCACTGGCGGGGAAGTAGAAGGTCACCAGGTCGCCGGCATGGCCGCAGCCGGGCCGCTGTCCCGGGCTGGAGCCGTCGGCGAGGATGTCGACAACATAGACCGTCTTGCCTGCGTCGGGGTCTCCGGCGGGGGCGACCTTGGTCTCGTCGGCGCCGCAGACGACGCCGTTGACGAGGGCGAGGATGGGTTGCACTTCGGGGCTGACGTTCGCGCCGCCGTCGCTGACGCGGCCATAGGGCCAGAAGAAGTCGTGCGCAGGAGGGTCGGCGTGGACGAGCGGTGCGGCGGCGGCGCTCAGGGCGACGGCGGCAACGGTACCCGCGAGCAGCCGCCTGCCAGCTCGCCTCATCGCCTTCGCTCCGGCCGGCTTAGTTGACGCCGTCGGAGGCGGCGAGGGGCACGAAGCGCTGCTGCGCCAGGGGCGCCCCGGGCGTCAGCGCCTGCTGCTTGGGGCCGGCTCCTGGCCAGGTTGCCGTCTCGTTCGCCAGGCGGCCCGGGTTGCCGGGGCTCGGCGTGAAGTAGAAGCGCACCTGGCGGCCGGGTGCGCCGCAGCCCGCCTTCTGGTCGCTGGAAACGACGTCGACGACGTACACGGGCGCGCCGCTGTCCGTGGTGACAACGCCGGAGCCGCAGACGGCCGAGTCGTTGCCGTTGAGGACGAAGGCGACGACAGCGGACCCGGGAGTGGCGCCTGTCGCCGAGCCGTAGAAGGTGGCCGGGGGCCCGGGCGGCACGCCCTGGGCGAGCACGACCGTGGCCGGAACGGCGAAGAGGGCGGCGCTGAGGCCCCCGATGCCAACAAGTGTCCGTCGTCTCATGCTAACTTCCTCTGCGGCGCACCGCTCACGTGCTTGCAGAGTAGGAGCGGCCCGGGGTGCGAGCAAGACGGCTTCCGCCTCCATCCCGTGGCCGCTAGATTGTTTACGGACAGTTTACAGGCGGTGCGGGAAGGGGTTACGAATGCCGAACGCCTTCTCCGTCTCGTCGCTGGCCCGGGCCCGGAGCGCGGCCGCGCCGGCGCTTCGCCCCGCCCGGCGCCGGCTGAGCCAGCTGGGCGCCCTCCGACGCCGCACCCGCTACCTGCGCGACGGCATCGAAGGAATTGCCGCCGAGCTGCGCACCGCCACGCACGGGCACGACGCCATCCTCCGCGCCTACGGGGCGCACGTCGGCCGTGATTGCTCGATCTATGCGCCCCTGGTGATCGTCAACGCGGTGACCGACTTCTCGCGGCTCTCCATCGGGGACCGCGTGCACCTCGGCGCGGGCGTCCTCATCGACCTGGCGGACGAGGTCGTGATCGAGGACGAGGCGACCCTCTCGATGCGCTGTATGCTCATCACCCACCTCGACGTCGGGCCGGGACCGCTGCGCGAGCGGCGCCCCCGCCAGCAGGCCGCCGTGCGCGTCGGACGGGGGGCCTATCTCGGCGCTGGCGCCACCGTTCTCCACGGCGTCACGGTGGGCGCGCTGGCGACGGTCGGGGCGCACGCCCTGGTGCGGCGCGACGTCTCCCCTGGCGCTACGGTCGTCGCGCCGGCCGCCGTCCCCCTGGAAGCCTGAGCCGATGGCCTGGAGCCGGCCCCGCCGGCCGCGCGCCGCTATTCTCGGCCTGCCCTACTTCGGCCGCCTCCTCGAGGGCGTCCTCGCGGAACGCGGCTGGGGGGCGCGCTTCTACGCCCACCCGGGGCGAGACCTCCGCGGCTGGCTGAGACTCCTGCCCGCCCTGCTCCGAGCGGACCTCGTCTATCTCATCTCGAGCCGGGCCGAACGCCGTTCGCCGCAGGACCTGCTCGTGCGTCTCCGCCGGCGGCGCAGCGTCGTCGTCCACTGGGTGGGCACCGACGTCCTCATCGCCATGGACGAGTGGCGCAGGGGCCGGCTCTCGCCGGCGGTCGCGGGCCGCGCGGTGCACTGGTGCGACGCCCCCTGGCTGGCAGAGGAGCTGGTGGCGGCCGGCATCCGCGCGGTTCATGTCCCCCTGCCGGTGACGGGCCTGGCGCGCGAGGCACCACCGCTGCCGGCACGCTTCCGGGTGCTCCTCTATCTGCCCGTCGACGCTTTCGACCGGGAGGTGTTCGACATGGCGACGCTCCTGCGCCTGCCGTTTGAGCTCCCCGACGTGTCGTTCACGCTCATCCCGAGCGGAAGCTCGACCCTTCCCGGGCCGCTTCCGCCCAATCTCGAGGCACGCGACTGGGTGTCGGACATGGACGCGCTCTACCGCGAGACGAGCGTGCTCGTGCGGCTGACGAGCCACGACGGGACGTCGTTCATGGTGCTTGAAGCCCTTTCCCGCGGGCGGCACGTGATCTGGACGTACCCGGCGCCCGGCGTCTGCCAGGCAGCGGGCTTCGAAGCGGTCGCGGCGGCCCTCCGCGACCTGTACACGGCGCACGCCGAGGGACGGCTCGGCCTGAACGAAGCAGGCATTCAGTACGCGCGCACCGAGCACGACCCGGAACGCGTGGCGGCCGCTCTGGAAGCACGCCTGCGCCGCCTGCTCGCCGCTAACGGGCGGCGTCGATCCAGAGGCGATAGGACGTCCACGGCGGCGGACTGAAGACCAGCAGGTCGAATGTCCCTGTCTGGCCCGCAGCCAGGGTATCCGGGCTCGTGAACGTAAAGTCAACGCGGAGGACGTTGCCCGCCGCGTCGTAAAGCGCCGCGATCGGCTGCACGTAACGGTAGGTCGTCGCGGAGCCGTTCGTGACGCTCCCCACCATATGCAACGTCCCGGTCGCGGCGGTGTAGACGTTGGTCGCGATCGCCACCAGACCGCTGATCGGCGCGTCGTAAGGGGGCGACGCGAAGTCCGTCACCCGCACGGTGTAGCTGTTGATCCCTGGCGGCGGGTTGAAGAGCAGCACCTCGAAGGGCGAGTCGCCGCCCGCCGGGATCACGCCCACGGCGGAAAACGTGAAGTCCGTGGCCAGCAGCTGCCCGCTGGCGGAATAGAAGTCCGCCGTGATCTCCACGTACTGCGCCGCTACGCCGGTGGTGTTCGCCACCTCGCCGACGACGTGAAGCGTGCCCGTGGTACTCCTGTAGGAGCTCGTGTGCCGGAGGCAGAACCCGGCCATGCAGGCACTGCCCGCGCCCGGGGCGGTGGGGGTCGGCGTCGCAGTCGAGGTAGCCGTCCGAGGGGTGGGCGGCGCTGACGGCGGCAAGACGCCTCCCGCGTCCTTTGCCAGCAGCGGCAGGACGAGAAGGTACGGCCCCGCGCTGGGGGCGCCATTGAAGGTGTCGCCGCGAGCCTGCCCTGCGCTTGCCGCGAGCGCGAGAACGGCGAGCCCCACGCCCATGAGGGCGAGGGTCACAGCCCCGAGGGTGCTGCGGGCCACCGCCCGTCGTGGTCTCCGTTTCATCGGTCACCTCATGCCCGGTCCCTCTCGCCGGCTGCACTCTACGTTGCAGATGCGTCAACTGGTGTCGTCTCTGGAGTCTGTCCGCGCGCCGGACCACCCCCTACCACGCTCCCCGCCACTCGCGGGCGAGGACGCGCGGCGTGGTGATCGCGTTGACGAGGCCGGGCAGGGGTGCTGGCCGCCGCCAGACGACACGTTCGCTCGCGAGGTCGACGGCCACGAATTCGCAGCGGACCGTGTAGCGGCGCTCGCGCTCGGCGGGTGGCGAGAGCCCGAGGATCGCCAGCCGACCGTCGCGCGTGAGCCCTTTGGCGAACCTGCCTGGCTCGGCCCAGACCGTGCGCGTTCGGCCGGTGGCGAGGTCGAGATGGAGGAGCGCGCCGCCGTTCGAGTCGTTGACAAGCAATCCGCCGCCCCATGGCACGATGTCGTGCGAGCAGGTCCCCAGTTCGTCCCAGCGGTGGACGACGTCGCCTTCCCGGGCGTCGATCTCCGCAAGCCAGCTCCTTCCGAAGCCGTGGAGCAGGACGAACAGCCGGCCCCGCCAGGCGCGTACCGAATTCAGGTGATCCTCGTAGCGGAAGTCGTCGTGAACGCGAGCGAGTTCGAGCGCCGGCAGCGCGTACTCCAGCAACCGCCCCCGGAAGGAGTCGGTGACCAGGAGCCGCTCGCCGCAGCGAATCGCCTGGTGGGTGTCGCGCGAGGCGAGCCCTCTGGTACGCAGGAGACGTCCGCTGTCGGCGTCGATCGTCAGGAGGTCGTCGTTGCGCTCCTGGTCGGGCCGAGAAACGACCAGCAGGCGACGCCCACGCCTGTCTCCGAACGCCACGCCGTAGTACTTGCCGGCTCCCTCGTGGACGAGGCGGTGGGTGCGGGTGCGCGGGAAGTACCAGTAGAGGTGGTTGAAGCTGGCGACGAGCAGCCGCGGCCCGCCGAGGGCGAGCAGCCCCGTCGCGGCCGCCGGCCAGCTGACGCGCCTCACCGGCGCGACGCTCCCGGTCGGCACCCTACGGCGTTCGTCTCGTCGGTGGTAGCGTGCATGAGTGTCCGGTGGCGCCAGTCTAGCGCAAGGCCGCGCGCGAGCCACCTGTGAGGCGCGGGGGTAGACGTGTCGGTAGCTATCGGCGAAGACGGCGAAAACCTCGGCTTCCTGTTCGGCCTCCCGCGCTCGGGGACGACGCTGCTCTCGGTCATGCTCGCCGGCCACCCTGAGATCCACTGTCCGCCCGAGCCGTGGGTCGCCCTCGCCGCGGAGGCAATCGGTCGCGTCCATCCCGCCCACCCCGCGGACGCGGGCATCCTCGGCGAGGCGTTGGACGCTTTCGTGGGGACGGCGCGTGACGACGCCGCCCGCGCCTATCTTCGTGCCGTCTATAGGGCGCATCTGGCCGCGTCTGGCAAGCGCTTCTTCCTCGACAAGACACCGCGCTACTACCACGTCCTGGGATTCCTGGAGCGACTCTTTCCGGCAGCGCGGCGGGTGGTCCTGCTCCGCAATCCGCTCGACATCGCCGCGTCGTACCGCGAGAGCTGGGGGATCGACGTCGTCGATCTGCTGCGGCAGGCACCGGGCGAGCGCGCCTGCCTGGACTACGTCCTCGGCTGGCAGCGCCTCACCGCTCTCGCTGCGTCGGGGGCGGTCACCACGATCCGTTACGAGGAGCTCGTGGCCACCCCCGGCGAACAGCTCGAACGCGTCCTCCGGGCCCTGGATGTGCCCGTCCTGAGGGGCCTCGAACACTTCGAGCCGGCCGGGAGTGCGTTCGCCGCCTCCGCACTGGGAGACCGCAAGGTTCTGGAGACAACCGTTCCGCACACGGCCTCCGTCGGGCGCTGGCGCATGGCGTTTTCGGCTGCGGACCTCCAGCTCCTGCTCGAGGCCGCGGGGGCCGAGGCGCTGCGAGCGGCCGGCTACGGCGCCATCGTCGAGGAACTCGCGGCACGCGGCGTCGTGTCGGGCGGCGAGGAGGTGACGGCAGGCTGGCGGCGGCGCGTCGAAGAGGAGCTCGCCGCCCGCACCGCACTCCTCGCCGCCGCCGCGCGCACGGCCCCGGGGCTGACCTTGGGACAGCCGCTCAACGACATGGCTGCCCGCGTCGAATCGCTCCAGCGGCAGGCCGCCGAGCTGACAGCGCGAGCCGACGTGCTGGCCGACCGCGCCAAAGCGGCCGAGCAGCAAGCCGCGGCTGCCTCCCGGCGCGATCACGAGGCCCGCGAAGCACTTGCCCTGGCCCAAGCCCATGCCGCCGCCGTCACCGCGGCGCGCGAGGAGGACCGAGCCGGGTTCGCTGCCGAGCGGAATGCTCAGCAAGCGCACGGGGCAGCCCTCGTCGCCGAGCGGGACGCGCTGGCCACGGAGAACGTCCGTCTGCGGGGCGAGCTCGCGAGCGTCCACAGCAGCCGTGTCTGGCGCGCCGTCGACGCCGGCTCGCGCGCCTGCTGCCGCCTACGCGGCGCGCTGAACCGCGTCGCCGCGTGGCTGCGACGGTAGTCAGCGCTCCTCTTCGTCGGTGGCGACGAAGGGACCCACGGCGCAGCCGAGCGGGCTCGCGAAGAACCGCAGGCAACCGGCCGGCGACTGCGGCACGGGGGTCGGCGTTGGGGTGGGAGTGGCCGTGCGGGTCGGTGTGGGTGTAGGCGTGGGGGGCAGAGGGTCGCACTGCGAGGCCGCGTTCGGATCGACGGGTGCAAGGACGACGCCCGTCTGCGCCGGGAAGTAGAAGTCGTAGTAGTGCAGCTCGGCCTGGTAGTCGATGTAGAAGCCTGACCATGTGTCGCCAGGCGCGATGTCGCCGCTGTCGTAGAGCGGCGGCGAGTCGACGCCTGCAGCCGGCACCACGACGCGGCGCGCCACGCTGTCCTTGTTCAGGAAGCGGACCGTGCTCCGGTTCCTGTTCACGACGCACGTCTGCGGGTTAAAGCCGCTGCGCAGGATCTCGACCGTATAGACGCCGTCGGCAGCCGCCGCGCTCGCACCGGAGGCGGCCGCGTCGGCGCGGCGCCCCAGCACGAGCATGGCAACGCCCGCCGCGCAGAGCGTGAGCGCGACCAGCGTCAGCGCGAGCCGGAACCACTGTTTCCCCATCGTCGATCCACCGCCCCGCCCCGCCACGGGCATGCACAGAGTCGCTGTCGCACCGGCTAGGATCCAGCAAGGCGGGCGTGGGCCGTGGCCGCCCGCAATGTGACCTGCGTCACGGACACGCCGCCGTATGCTCTTGGGCGCGGCGCCCGCTACGTGGCCGTCGCGCGGGGTGAGGCGTGACCGTCCTCGACGTCGTCCAGCTGAGCAAGCGGTACCGGAACGGCACTCTGGCGAACGACCGGCTGGACCTGGCCGTCGCTGCGGGCGAGCTCTTCGGGCTCCTCGGCCCGAATGGTGCGGGCAAGACCACCCTCGTCCGTCAGGTGCTGGGTCTGCTGCGTCCGAGTGCCGGCGGCATTCGCGTTCAGGGCGTCGACGTTGTCGCGAACCCGGGATACGCCCGCAAGGCGATCGGTTTCCTGCCCCAGGGGCAGTTTCAGATGCAGGCGATCCAAGTGGAGGAGATGATCTTCTACACGGCGAAGCTGCGCGGCGTGGGCGACCAGGAGGCCAGGCGCCGCACGGCGGCCATCATCGCCCAGCTCGACCTCGGCGCCTTCCGCCGGACACGGCTCGCGGCGGCCTCCGGCGGCGTGCAGCGGCTCTGCGGCGTCGCCTCCGCCATCGTTGGCGGCGCCTCCTTCCTGGTGCTCGACGAGCCGACCAACGACATCGACCCGGTTCGTCGCCAGCTGCTCTGGCGCACGCTGGACGCTCTCCGCCGGGAGGGGACGACGATCCTCCTCGTGACGCACAACCTCGCCGAAGCCGAGCGCGTGCTCGACCGCTTCGCCATCATCGACCGCGGGCGCATCCTCCAGCAGGGAACGCCGGCGGCGCTTCGTTCCCTCGTCAGCGACCGGCTGCGGCTCGAGCTGAGCGCCGTCGACGGGCTGGTTCCCCATCCGGCGCTCCAGCGCGAGGCAGCCGGCGCCTACCTCTTCGCACCTGAGGACCTGCCGGCCGTCAGCGCCTGGCTGAAAGAGGAGCGGGAGTCGGGTCGCCTGGTGGACTTCCGCATCGGCCCTCCCACGCTCGAGGACATCTATGCCGCCGCCCTCGGCCCGCCGTCGCTGGAGCCTGTGCGATGAGCTGGCTGCGGCAGTATCGCGACCTCCTCGGTATGACTCTGCGGATCTACCGCGACGAGGCGTGGTTCCTCGTCATGATCAACGTCGCGCTCGCCTTCGGGCTGGTGCTCGGGCTCGGCTACATCGTGCCCGACATGAACGAGACGACGGCGATCTACCTGACCACCGGCACGGCGACGCAGATGATCGTGACCGTCGGGCTGGTGGGGCTGCCGCAGTACCTGGCGCAGGCGAAGGCGGAGGGGCGGCTGGAGTACTTTTTCACGCTCCCGATCAGTCGCGAGGGTTACCTCCTGGCGCAGGTCACCTTCGTCGCCATGCTCGCCCTGCCGGCGGCGATCTTCGCCGTTCTGCTGGGCGCCTGGAACTACGGCTTCGGCCTGTCGCTCAGCCCGTTGCTCCTGCCCGCCGCGCTGCTGGCGATCCTCTCGCTCGCGGGGGCGGGCGTGGCGATGGCGTTGCTCTCGCCCCACCAGATGCTGACGAACGCGGTCACGCAGCTGGTCATCTTCTATGTGCTCTTCTTCGCCCCGGTGCTCGTGCCGCGCGAGCAGCTGCCATGGCTGCTCCGGCAGGCGGCGGACGTCCTCCCGCCGGGCTACGCGGCCGACGCCGTGCGCGCGACCGTGACCAATGTTCCGGGGACGCATCTCGGGCGTTCGCTCGCCGTCATGGCTGTGTACGCAGTGGCGACGCTCGGCCTCGCCGCCTTCACCGTCCGCCGGCGCGGCTGAGGGCGAGGCTCAGGGAAAGCGGTTGAACCAGAGCAGCGCCAGGCCGCCGGCCACGACCACACAGAGCGCGGCCCCTGCCGCGAACCAGTAGGTGACCTCGTGCTCCTCGTCGACGGAGCCGATCCTTGAGCCCCGCTCTTCGTAGATGCTCTGCAGGTCGCCGGCGTTGGGCGCCTCGAAGAAGCGGCCGCCGGTGGTGTCCGCTACCTGCTGGAGCGTGTCCGGATCCGGCGGGACGGCGATACGCCGCGTGCGACCAGCGTTGTCCGTCACGTCGACGACGCCGGTGGGGGTGCCGAGCGCCACCGTGAAGACGGGGATGCCGCGCTCTTTGGCGATCTGGGCGGCGTCGAGCGGCTGGGCCGTGCCCGTGCTGTTGGCCCCGTCGGAAAGGAGGACGATGACGGCGGGCGGGTTGGCCGTCGAAGCCGCTGCCGGTGCAGGCGTCGGCGTGCGTGTGGCGCGCGGCGTGGCCGAAGGCGAGGGCCCTGCCGGCAGCTGCTCCGCGTCCGGGGGCCGGGCGACGTCGACGGCCTGGAGAATGGCGTCGCCCATCGCCGTGCCACCGTTCGCCCGCAGCGACTGGAGGGCCGTCCGCACCGCCTCGCGATCGTCGGTGGGCGCGACGAGCACGTTGACGCCCGCCGAGAACGAGATCAGCGAGACGCGGAAGCCCCTGGGCAGCCTGTCGACGAGGGTGCCGGCGGCCTTCTCGGCCGCGAGCAGACGCGTCGGATCGACGTCCGTCGCGTTCATCGATCCGGAGACGTCGGTGACGAGAATGACGGTCGCCTGCTCCTTCGGCGTCGAGGTGACGACCGTCGGGCGGGCGAGGGCGACGATCAGCGCCCCAAGGGCGAGCAGGTAGAGGACGGCCGGCGCGTGTCGTCGCCAGCCCGGGGCGCGGTCGACGACGCTGGCGAGCAGGTCCAGGTTGGTGAAGCGCACGGCATACTTCGCCCGCCGGCGCTGCACCAGCAGGTAGGCGAGCGCAACGAGCGGCAGCAGCGCCAGCAAGAGGAGGGCGAGAGGCCAGGTGAAGCTCATCGGGCGGGCGCCTTTCGCGAGAGGAAGCCGGCGAAGGTCCGCAGCCAGTCGCCGCGCGTGGAGAGGACGACATGCTGCGCGCCGGCCCGGGTGAGCGTTGTCGCCAGCTCGGCGCGCTCGGCGGCGGCGGCGGTGGCGTACCGCTCGCGGAGGCGGTGGCTACGTGTGTCGACACGGAGCTGGCGGCCGGTCTCCGGGTCCACGAGCCAGAGGTCGCCGACGTCGGGCAGCTCTTCCTCGCGGGGGTCGCGGATTTCGACGGCGATGACGTTGTGGCGGCCGGCGAGCTCGAGGAGCGCCGTGGACCAGTCGCGCGGCCCGCGGAAGTCCGAGACGACGACGACGACCTTCGAGAGGCGCGCGAGCCGGTTGACGCGGTGGAGAGCCTCGGCGAGCGAGGTGGGCCCGGGCGCGGGCGGCGCCTCCTGGCGAAGGGCGAGCAGCAGGCCGAGCATGCCCGCGCGTCCCTGGGCCGGGGGCACGGTTCGCGGCTCGCTGTCGCCGAAGGTGACGAGGCCGAGCCGGTTCCCTCGGCGGGTGGCGATGTGACCGACTGCCAGCGCGACACCCTCGGCGACGTCGGCCTTGCGTCGGTCGGCGGTGCCGAAGGCCATCGAGGCGGAGGTGTCGAGCAGCAGCCAGGTGGTGAGCACGCGTTCGGCCACCTGCACGCGCACGTGCGGCTCGCCCAAACGGGCGGTCACGTTCCAGTCGATCTGGCGAACGTCGTCGCCGGGTTCGTAGAGCCGGATCTGGGCGAGCTCCGTGCCGCGGCCAAGAGCAGACGACCGGTAGTCGCCGACGAGCAGGCCCTGCACGCGCCGCTGGAGCGTCAGGTCGAGCGCGCGCAGCAAGTTCTCGGGCATGGGCCCGGGGCCCGGGCGGCCGGGCGTCGGCACGAGGTGCAGGCCGGCCGCGGCAGTGCTCACGCGCTCGCCTCGTCGGCGAGATCGATGCGGGGGATCGGGGTGGCGGAGAGGACGGCGTCGAGGATCGTGTCCGCCGTGACCTCCTCCGCCAGCGCCTGGTAGGTCAGCACCATACGGTGTCGCAGGACGTCCTTTGCCAGCTCGTAGACGTCCTGGGGGAGCGCGTAGCGGCGGCCACGGATGAGCGCCAGAGCGCGCGCGGCGTGGACGAGGTTGATCGAGCCGCGCGGGCTCGCCCCGAAAGCGATGTGCGGGGCATGGCGGCCGAGCCCGGCGCGCTCTGGCCGCCGCGTCGCCTCGACGAGGGAGACGGCGTAGTCGGCCACGGCACGATCGACGTACACCTCGCGGGTAAGGCGCTGGTAGGCGTGGAGCCGCTCCACCGGGAGGACGCGCTCCACGGTGGGCGGGTCCGCGAGTGAGCGCTGGATGACGGTCATCTCCTCGCCCCGCGTGGGGTAGCCGACGACGACCTTCATCATGAAGCGGTCGACCTGCGCTTCGGGAAGCGGATAGGTGCCCTCGG
>JADLBJ010000049.1 GCA_020847765.1 Dehalococcoidia bacterium | reverse complement strand
TCCGGCATCCGGACCAGACGGTCGAGGCGAACGTCGATCAGGTGGCGGCGATCAACGAGGAGTCGGATCACCTCGGCCGGCTGGTCGGCGACCTGCTCACGCTGGCGCGCGCGGACGAGGAGCGCCTGGGGCTCGTCCACGAGGCGGTAGACCTGGACGACCTGCTGGACGCGCTGGTTCGCGACATGACGGCGCTCGCCGAGGCCAAAAGGGTTGCGCTGACCGGCGACCTGCACGGCGGACGCGTCGAGGGCGATCCCCAGCGGCTGCGTCAGCTGGCGACGATCCTGATCGACAACGCTCTCAAGTTCACCCCGCCGGGTGGCTCGGTCCGGGTTCGCGCCTGGCGCGAGGGGTCGCGCGTGGCCTTCTCCGTGAGCGACACCGGGCCGGGCGTTTCCGCAGCCGACCAGCCGCGCATCTTCGATCGTTTCTTCCGTTCGGACGAGGCACGTTCGCCGGAAGGCGGGACAGGTCTCGGGCTGGCGATCGCCAGGACGATCGCCGAAGCGCACCACGGCCGCATCGGCGTCGAATCGGTCCCGGGCAACGGCGCCACCTTCAGCGTTCGTCTGCCCCGAAAGTAGGTTCAGGCGAGGCGCTGGAGCTCGACCATGGTGCAGCGGTCTTCGGTCGCCGCGAGTCCGGCCGCCCGGGCGCGGGCCATCGCGGCAGGGTTGACGATGCCGCTCTGCAGCCAGACGGCCTGCGCGCCCACAGCGATGGCGTCGTCAACGATGGGATCCGTGTGCTCGGAGCGGACGAAGACGTCGACGAGGTCGATCGGCTCAGGCACGTCACGCAGGCTCGGGTAGGCCCGCTCACCGAGCACCTCTGCAGCAGGTTGGGTCAGGGAAACGGGAATGACACGATAGCCTGCAGCCTGCAGAAAGGCCGCGATCCGGTAGGCCGGACGGTAGGCGCGCGTGTCGAGCCCGACGACGGCGATGGTCTTCGCCATGCGGAGGACCTCAAGCGCGGCGTCCACGGGTGCGCCTCCTCGTCGCGGTTGGCGCGGGCGTCGCCGGGACAACCGGTTCCATGGTCTCGGTGTCGACCTCAACGAGCTCCCAGCCGGCGGGCAGGCGCACTTCCGCGCCGGTGAGGGCAGCGACGGCGTGCCCGACGGCAAGCGTGCGGTCCATGCCGTCGGCCTGGCTGTAGGCCGGCACCGGCACATGGGCGAGCTTGAGCCGCTTGCCGCTCTTCTTGACAAGCCAGAGCGTGAACTGCCGTAGAGCGTCGCTTTCGCCCTGCCAGCGGTCGGCCTCGTCGCCTTCGACGGTCAGCTCGAGGTGGTCGATCTTGGCGAAAGGAACGAGCTCCCTGGTGCCGATGCCCATGCCCAGGTAGCCCTGTTGCCAGGTAGCGGAGCCTTTTGTCGCGTCGACGACGACGTCGGCGCCGGCCACCGCCCCGACGACCCCCATCATTGAGACGGGCACGAGGAAGAGGCAGAGGACGAGGACCACGACGAGCAGCCAGAGAGGAGCCGAGCCCTGCTGCAGGATGAGCCAGGTGCTCGCGCCGCCGGCCAGGACGAGCCCGAAGAGCGGCAAGAGAAGCGCGCCGCGGGCCGCCTTTATCTCGACCTTCGTCTCGCTGATCAGCGCCAACGAGCGGTGCAGCAGCACCTCCCGTCGCCCGTCGCGCCGGCGGATGACGACGTGGTTGGGCAGGGGCACGTCTACCATGACCATTAGCGTACACGGCGCGGCATGGAGGAGGGAGACGCTTTCCGACCGTTGACACGGGGTGCGTTATGCTGGGCGCCGTGCGCAGCTCATTCCGTGTTCTGTCCCTGCTGGCGATCGCCGTCGTCGCTGGCACGCTATTCCTCGCCTGCGGTGGAGACGACAGCTCCGACAGCGGCAACAGTTTTCCCGTCTCCAGCGACCCGGCGAAGAATGTCCCCAAGGACCAGCTGAACAAGATCAACCTCGTCGTGGCCGGCTACGACTGGCACGTCGGCAAGAACAACTTCGTCTTCGGCATCACCGATAAGAACGACGAGCCACAGGGCGGCGCGCAGGCGGTGGCCACGTTCTACGACCTGCGCGATCAGAACCACCCGAAGCCGTTGTTCCAGGCACAGGCGGTCGCCAGCGCCCCCGGCGTCCATGCCGCGACCGAGCACGTCCACCCCGGGGGTGAAGTCCACGTCCACGGAGGCGAAGACGAAAACCGCGTCGGCTACTACGCGACGGTCAGCTTCGACCATCCGGGCTTCTGGGGTGTCGTGGTGCAGGCAACGTTGAAGGACGGGACGAAGGGCACGACGAACGTCGGTTTCAACGTCTTCGACAAGCCGCAGATGCCAGCACCAGGGATGGCGGCCCTCAAGAGCGACAACCTGACGAAGGCGGACGTCAAGGACATCAAAGAGATCGACTCCGGCGACCCGCCGAACGACATGCACACGGTGAAGATCAAGGACGCAATCGCGGCCCACCGGCCGATGGTCATCGTCTTCTCGACGCCGGCCTTCTGCACCTCGCGCTTCTGCGGCCCGGTGAACGAAGAGGTCGAGGACCTGCAGACGGTCTACCGCGACAGCGTCGACTTCGTGCACGTCGAGATCTGGCGGAACTTTGACAAGAAGGAGCTGAACCCGACAGCGAAGGAGTGGCTCCTGCGGCCGGACGGCGGGCTGACCGAACCGGTCGTCTACGTCGTCGACCGGAACGGGACGATCTACGAACGCTGGGAAGGGCCCGTGGCGAAGAACATCATGGAGCCGGCGGTCAAGGCGGTCGCCGACGGCCAGGTGTACGCCCAGTAGGCGGTCGCGTCGTCAGGGCGTAGGCAGCCCGTTCACCGTCCTCAGCTCCCAGGACGCGGGGCCGTCGGAGGTGAACACCTGGTGCGTCATCAGGCGGAAGAGCGTCCGCCCCGAGAAGCATTGCATATCTGACACTCCCGGGGGCTAGGCGGGCGGCCACAGAGGACGGCCATCCGCATAAAGCCAGAGAACAAGGTCATCAACGCGCATGGCGTGCTCCAGGCGCCGCGAATGGGGCCAAACGGCAGCGGGAATCGGGTCGCAGGGGTGCCGCCGCCACTGCCGCCACAGGGTACCCTCTGGCCCCAGAGGGGAACCGGGCAGCGCTCGGCGGCGTTTTCTGAGGGAGGACAGTGCGGGAGGTGGGAGGCTTGGCGGTGACCGAAAGCGGGTATTGGCGGGCGGCGGCGGTCCTCCTGGTGCTGGCAGCCCTTGCTCTCGCCGCCTGTGACGCCGACAAGAAGCCGCCGGCAACGGTCTCGCCGACAAACATGCCAACGGCGACGGCCAGCGCGCCTGCCACTCCCACAGCGGCACCGCCGGGCAGTCTGATCGCAGACTGCCCGGTCGATCGAGAGATCTGCGACTTCGCGCTTCGTGCCGAAGCCCTTGTGCGCGCGGGTGACGCGGCCGCGCTCGCGAAGGGTGGCCCGCTCGACACAGCAGAGGGCGTCGCGGCCCTGCGCGACAGCCTGGCCAGGCAGTTGCCGGCCGTCGCTCGTGCTCCCTACCTTGCGAGCGTCGGCTGCCCGGTGAGCGACGCCGCCGCCTGCTCGCCGAGCTTCGGGCTGACTTTCACGACGCTCCTCCCCATGGAACGGGCTCAGCCGGGCGACGAGCGTGGCGTGCTGGTCCTTACCTTCGCTCGCAGCAGCGGCCCAACAGCCGTACTCGTCAAGGCCACTGAGGTGCTCGGGGACGACGGCGTTCTGGCGGTCGCCACGGGCGGGCGCAGCAGCGGCTGCGGGCTGTCTTCGCCTTCGGGATCCGGTTGCGTCCCGACCGATTTCCGGCTGGTGCGCGTCGAACGGCCCGTCATCGCCGGTCAGCCGCCCACCTGCCCGGTCCTCGCGGCGATCTGCGCCTACGCCCTGGACGTCGAACGCCGCCTGACGGCCGGCGACGCCGCGGGCGTGTCCGGGCCCGGCGAGGCGGGCACGAAGCTCGCGGCCGACCTGCGCGCTGTCTTCGGCGCGGGCACGCCCCGGCTCGTCGCGATCGGCTGCCCGTTCGGTGCCTCGACGGTCTACTGCGACGGCCCGTTCGCGCTCGCCTTCACGACGCTCGGCAAGGATGACGACTGGACGGTGGGCGGAAGGCGGCTGGCCGCGCTCCAGTTCGCGGGCCCGGTCGCGACCGCCCGGTACACGGGTCTGCTCGCCCTCGACGACCCGGACAGCCGTGAGGCCGCGATCACAGGCGGCATCGCGACGAAGCCCTGCGGGATCGCCGGCGCCGCTGCCGACGGTGCGCAGCCCTGCAGCGCCGCCTATTTCGAGCCCTACTGGTCGATGGAGCGATTTCTGGCCACGGCGCCGGTAACCGCCGTGGTCGCCCGGACACCTGCGGCAGCACCGCCGGCGGGGAGCACGCTCTTCACGGCCGCCGGCCGGTGCTGGGCGTGCGACGAGCCCGACGTGGCACTCCAGAAGCACGTCGTCGACCGCGCCGGCCGGCTGACGACCACGACGGTGCTGGAGAGCCGCAAGGGGATCCTGGCGGGGTGGACTATCGGGCAACTGACGAGCACGGCTGACGCGTCCCTCCTCGCGGCGCTGGTTTGCGACGCCAGCTATTGTGGCCCCATGGGGTCGCAGAAGCCGGAGGCGACCTGGCGGGCTATCTGGTCGACCGACGGCGGTGCCACCTGGACAGAGGTCTTCCGCAGTCGGGCGGAATACGCCCAGATCGCGAGCGTCGCGGCGGGCAGAGTGGCCGTCATGACGTCCTCTGCGGACCCGGGCGGCGTCGTCGCAGCGTATCTGGTGAGTGCGGGCGGCGCCCGGCGGCTCACACCCCCGCCTGACCTGCCAGCCCGCTGGGACGTTGCGCTGCTCCCCGGCGAGAGGGTCGCCTGGGTACCCCTCTCCGAGGACGGGCTGGTGGTCGGCGGCCTGCGCGACGAGAGCGGGGAGCGGCTGGCGCTCGCGCTGCCCCCCGGTGCGGCCTACCCGCGATTCGGCATGCTGCCCGACGGCCGCGTCTGGGGAGTCTGGTATCAACAAGGCCAGCGGGCAGGCGTGTTCGGCCCGGCGGGCGAACTGGCGGCCGTCTACGCCCTGGGCGATCTCTCTTTTGCCGCCCTGACGAGCGCGCGGGCCGGGTTCGGCACCGTCACCCGCACTGGCGCAGACGGGGCGGTGCCCGCGCTGCTGGACCTCGACGCGCTGACTGTCACGCCGCTCGGGGATCCGTTCGGCAGCCCGAGCCTGCCCGCCCGGGCCAGGCCACTGGCGATCGCGCGCCAGTGAGACGGCACGCCGACGGGCTCACCACCAGCCGACCTTGTAGCTCCAGCCCTTGACCTCCCGCCCCTTTGCGCCGGCCTCGCGCAGGCGGCCGAGGTGCTTGCGGCAGAGCGGCACCGTGAGGCGCTCGCGCTCTTCGCCGCGCCACTTGAGGACGGCCACCTCCTCGAACGGCGGCTCGGTGCACCAGAGACAGCGCGGACGCGCCACGATCATCCTCCCTCGGCACTCTCCCCTCAGACGGCTGGCCGCCGAGGGAGAGAGTGAAGCCCTACTCCAGACTCTGCCACGGGTCGGGAGCGTAGTGGAAGCCATGGATACGGGGACGACGAGGGGGTCAGCCGCGTGGAGCGACGTCCGGCGGGCGCTGACGGAAGAGGCCCTCCTGGGCGACGGAGACGCGAAGCTCGCCGGAGCGGGCGTACATCGTGCCGAAGATGAGCGCACGGGCGCCATGGGCGGCGTGGGAGGTCGTGGTGTAGAGGAGCCAGCCGTCGAAACGCGGCGGGCGGTGGAACCAGAGGGCATGGTCGAGGCTGGCGGCAGCAGTTCGGCTCCAGCGCAGGCCGTGCGAGCGGGCGACGGTGCTGAGGATGCCACGGTCGCTGGCGAAGGCGATGAGCGCAGCGTGCACCACCGGGTCGTCGGGCAGCTCACCGCGCGGGCGGATCCAGACCTGGCGGACGGGAGCCTGAGGGCCGGGGTTGGCGGCCGCGACCGGGTCGCAAGCGAGGACGTCGAGGGGGTTGCGGCGGCTCTCGTCGGGGTCAAGACGGCGGTCGGCGCGGATCGCGTCCCATTCGGGCAGGCCCTCGGGTGGCGGCGCCTCGGGCATCGGGTCCTGGTGGGAGATGCCCTCTTCGGGGCGCGTGTAGCTCGCCTCCAGGCTGAAGATTGCCTCGCCTTGCTGATGGGCGACGACCCGGCGGGTGGTGAAGGTGCGGCCGTCCCGAATGCGGTGTACGACGAACTGGATGGGGACAGCATGCTGCCCGGGGCGAAGGAAGTAGGCGTGCAGCGAATGGATCTCGCCTTCCGCCACCGTCCGGCCGGCGGCAATGACGGCCTGGGCAGCGACGAAGCCACCGAAGAGACGACCGTCGCCGCGGCCCGGCTCGCCGAGGAAGAGGTCCCGGTCGAGCCGTTCGAGGTCGAGCCGGCGGAGGAGGCGGCCAAGGGCGGTGGTTCCGGCTTCGGGCACGGGGACGCATTGTACGCCAGCAAGGCCGACGCCGGCACCGAGGACGTCTGCCTCTGCCATACTGAGGCGATGGAGCCGCGCGCCAGCCTCATCCTCGCCAACCGCGCTTTCATCGATCACGGCGACGCTGGCCCGGGTCTGGAGGCGGGGCAGGGCGGCCTGATCGCAGCGCTGCGCCCTGCCATCGCGCCCTGGGAGGAGGGGACGGGGACGACCTGGATCGGTGCGGGCCGCGGCAGTCATGACCGAGAGTTCACCGACGAGGCGGGATACGAGCTGATCCACACGCCCCGAGGACCGCTTCGCCACCAGCGGTTGTTCTTCGACGCGGCCACCTGGCGCCGGCACTACGGCGAGGTGGCGAACAGCTTCCTCTGGCCGCTGTTGCACCTGGTGCGTGTGCCTTTGCCCGAGCTGACCAGCTACTACCCGGCCCCGGCGCAGCCCTCGCCGACCGCCTGGCGGGCCTACGCGGAAGTCAACGCAGCATTCGCTCGCGCCGCCTTCGAGGCAGACGGTGCCTCCGCCTGGGTGCACGACTACCAGCTGGCGCTCGTCCCAGGGCTGCTGCGTGCCGGGAGCTTCGCGGGGAGGCTCGGCTTCTTCCTCCACACTCCCTTCCCGGACCTCGCCCTGGCGGAACGGTACCTGAGCCCTTCTAGCCTCGCCTTGCTGGCGACTTTCGTGCGCGGGATTCTCGGGGCCGATCTCGTGGGAATGCAGACGGACGGCGACTGCCTGCGCTTCGCCAGGGCGGCGAGGGCGATCGCGGGTGCCAGCCACGAGGACGGTGGCGTCGGGTTCGAAGGGCGCCGCGTGTGCCTGGGCACGTACCCGGTCGGCATCGACGCCGACGAGCTGGTCGGCGTGGCGCGGGAAGCCGCGCTCCCAGCGGTGGTACGACCGCTGCTGGACTCCGGGCTGCCTCTCGTCGTCGGCCTCGAGCGGGCGGATTTCACGAAGGGGATCCCGGAGCGGCTGGCGGCGGTCGCCCGTACGGCAAACGCGGGCGTACGCTTTACCTACGTCGGCGTGGCGGCACCGACCCGAGAAGAGGTGCCTGCCTACCGAGGGCTGGAGGACGCCGTGTCGCGAGAGGCCGGGCACGCCGAGGCCGCGGTTGCACGCGCGGGCGGCCGCTTCCTCCAGCTGCACGGCGCCCTGCCTTGGCCCGACGTGGTGGCGCTGCAGCGAGAGGCGGACGTCGTCTTCACGTCGTCGCTGGCCGACGGCATGAATCTCGTCGCCCTCCAGGCGGCGGCGGCGCAATCGCTGCGGCCGCCGGAGCGCCGGGGCGTGGTCATTGTGGGGAGGGACGCGGGCGTGGCCAGCATCTATGCGGGGTTCGAAGCGGACGGCCTGGTGATCGTGGACCCGCTCGACCTCAATGGGATGACGGAGATTCTGGGGAAGGCCGTGGCCGGACGTCTGGCGCGGGTGAGCGATCGGCTGGTGGCCGCGGTACGTGCCCATAGCGCGCGCGCGTGGGCCACAGGCTTCCTCGGCGACCTGGAGCGCGCCCCGTGCTGAGTCTCGCCGCTATCGAACAGTTTCGCGGCCTCGCCGGCGCGCGGGGCCCGCTCATGATCGCCACCGACCTGGACGGCACGCTCGCGCCGATCGAGCTGCACGCGGCCGACGCGCGCGTGCCGGCCGCCACCCTCGCCGTGCTCGATCGGCTGGCGACAGTCGCGCGGGTAGCAGTCATCACCGGCCGGGATCTCAACACGGCGCGGCGGATGGTGCCCTGCGAGGGCGTGAGCGTCATCGGCAGCCACGGGCTGGAACCGAGCTTCGAAACAGATCTGCTGCCCGGGGTCGATCGGGTGCAACTGGGGGCAGCACTCGAGCGGGTCGAGCAGCGAGTGATCTCGGCCGTGCCGAGCGCCTTCCTCCACGTCGAACGGAAAGCGATCTCGACGGCCTTCCACTTCCGCCAGACTCCCGAGCTTGAAGGCCACCTGCGTCGTGCGTTGTCCGACCTCCCGCCGGAGCTGCGCTTGCGGGAGGGACGCATGGTGCTCGAGGTGGTACCCGACGCGCGTGGAGGAAAGGACCGGGCCCTGACGGCGCTCGCCCGCCAGTTCAAGGTGCGCTCGCTGCTGGTGATGGGAGACGACGCGACGGACGCGGCCATGTTCCGGGCGGCACTGCAGCTCGCGCCGGAAGGGCTGCATGTCCTGCTCGCCGGGGTCTCCGGGGGGAACGAGACGCCGCCAGAGATCGCCGAGCTGGCGGACGTGCTCCTGCGATCGACCGACGAGGCCCTGGAGGCGCTGGAGACGATCGCGCGGGCGCTGGGCGCCTAAGAGGGATCGGGCAGCTCGAAACCGTAGCACAGTGGGCAGAGCCCGGTGAACTTCGTGCCGCAGCGCGGACAGATCTTCACGCTCCCGGCCTCCCGGCTTCTGGCCCTGCGCCCAGTCGCCCGCCGGTCACCCCGGCAGGCAACGAGGCTGAGGGCGTCCCTTAGAAAATGTTCTTCGTCTCGCGCGGCTGCGCGGGCGGGGCCGGTGGCTGATTGAACTGCTGCGGCGGCACCTGCTGCGGCTGCGGCGGCGGCGCGTACTGCGGCTGCTGGTAGGGCGGCTGCTGCTGGTACTGAGGCTGCGGCGCCTGGTGCTGAGGTGGCTGAACCTGCGCCGCCTGCTGGGCCGACTGCTTCTCGTTCTCCTTGTCCTCGTCCTTGACCGCCTTGCGGAATTCCTTGATGGAGGAACCGACTTCACGCCCGAGCCCGCTGATCTTCCCCACGCCAAAGAGCAGGACGATGATCAGGCCGATGATGATGAGCTCAGGCGCACCCAAAGAGCCAAACATAACCAGTCTCGCTTTCAACCCGTCGCCGGGCGCGTCTCATTCCACAGCATAGCGCAGCACCCGGGCTGCTGACAGCAGGCTGAGTTTACCATTGGCCTTCGTCCGGCTGACGGCATCGCCAGGTCAGGCAAGCCGCGGGGGCGCAACCAAGAACTCGCAGGCAGGCGAGCCGTCGAGCAGGGAGGCCCGCTGCTGCACCGCCTCCACACGAGCGGCAGTGGCAATGATCGCCGCGTGGGCGACGCACACCCGTGGCAGGGCGCGGGCGACCCGCAGAATCGGGCAGCTGTAGATAGAGACGGCGCACGCCTGCTGTTCGAGGCCTTCGCGCAGTTCGACGAGGTAGCCTTCGTCCTCGGCGCCGGCGAGGAACGCGCGGAGGGCGGCGCCCGCGTGGAGCCCGGCCGAACGGGCGCTGATGGCCGCCACGCGCTCGCTGGCCCAGCGGTCGATGGCTGCTTCCAGGTGGTCGCCGGCATTGCGAGCGATTTCGCCGAGGAGGACCAGGGAGAAGCCGGCGTCGTCCGACGGGAAAAGCCGCTCGCCCGCGGGCGTGAGACGACAGACGAGCTTCGGGCGCCCCCGCCCGCCGGCGACTTCGCGGCGGGCAACGAGCCCTTCGGCCGAGAGCGTGAGCATCTGCTGCCGAACCGCGCTCACCGAGATCTCGAGCGCCGCAGCCAGCTCCTCTGTGCGCTGCTCGCCCCTGCGCTTGAGGGTCAGCAGCAGGCGGCGCCGCGTCGGTGCCAGGATGGAGAGCAGGTTGCCAGCTGGCACCCGATACCCCCGACGACGGGTGAGGAGACCCGCCGGGAATGAGGACGGATTGTCACATCGGGGCGGGACGATGTCCACGCGCCCTGGCCGGCAGATGCCAGGGCAGGCGGCCGGCGCTCAGGCGGCCCGCAGGCTCATCCCTTCGCTGAAGACCATGTAACGTCTCTTGCCGCTCGTCTTGGCGGCGTAGAGGGCGATGTCGGCCTGGCGCAGGAGCTCGCCGGCTTCGGGGCCGCCGGGCCGTCCGAACGCGAGACCGATGCTCGCGCTCAGGGTAACGTCGTGGCCGGCGACGGCGAAGGGCGCTTCGAGACCGGCGACGATGCGGCGAGCGACGGCAAGGGCATCCTCGTCGACGGAGATAGCTTCGAGGAGGATGGTGAACTCGTCGCCGCCAAAGCGGGCGATGGTGTCGCCGCCGCGCACCATCTCCTGCAGCCGGCTGGCGACGCGCAGGAGGAGCTCGTCGCCGGCAGCGTGGCCGAGACGGTCGTTCACGGCCTTGAAGCCGTCGAGGTCGAGGAACATGACCGCGATCTGCTCGTGGCGCCGGTTGGCGGCGCCCAGGCCGTGTTCCAGCCGGTCGATGAAGAGGTTGCGATTCGGGAGGCCGGTCAGGGAGTCGAAGAAGGCCTGCCGCGTCAACTCCTCTTCGAAATGCTTGCGGTCGGTGATGTCTGTGAAGGTGCCCAGGGCGGCTGGTCGGCCGCGGTAGTCGATCGCGGTCATCGTGCCGAGCACCCAGCGGACGCCGCCGCTGCGCGGGACGAGGCGGAACTCGTAGGGCTGCGTACGTTCGCCGCGCAGCATGGCGGCGGCGGCCGCCTGCACGCCTGAGCGCTCTTCTTCGGCGATGAGCCAGATGCCGTCCCCGCCGACGAGCGCTGCTTCCGGGTAGCCGGTCATCGCGACGAACTGGGGGTTGACGAAGCGGACCACGCCGTCCTGGACGATGAAGATCGCCATCGGCGCGTGGCTTGCCACCGTGCGGAAGAGGTCCTGGGCCTGCTTCAGCTCGGTGACGTCGGTGAGGATGCCTTCGTAGTACAGGGTCTCACCCGCAGCGTCGCGGACGGCGCGGGAGTTTTCGAGAACGACGATCTGCTGGCCGTCCTTGCGGCGCAGGCGCAGCTCGGCGTTCCGCACTTCGCCCGCCGCCACGAGGTGCTCGACGACAGCCTCGCGGTCGGCGCTGTTGACGTAGAGCTGGCGGATGATGTTGACGGAAAGGAACTCCTCCATGTCGGCGTAGCCGAGCATGCCCGCGAGGGCGCGGTTGGCAGCGACGAGGCGACCGTCGGACGTGCTCCGGAAAGCGCCGTCGACCATGTTCTCGAAGAAGGAGGCGAAGTCTGGCTGTCGGGTAGCGGCCGCCGCGTCCACCCAGTTGGGCAGGGCCGTCGCTGGGAGGCCGCGCCACCCGCAGACCAGGCGCCGGCCGAGCGCGGACAGCCATGGGAGGCGGGAGCTGCCTCGGCCTTCGCCCTTGAGCGCCAGCGCGCGCCTCCCCGCCATCTCGGCAATCCCTCCTCCGGGCATCAGGCGACCGCCGGCGGCAGCGCTTCAAGGACCAGCCCGTGAGCGCCGGTCGGCTCGGGCAGCGGCCATGCCCGCGCGCGAAAGAAGGCGGCCACGACGGCGGGGTCGAGCTGCGTGCCTGCCACCCGGTGCATCTCCGCCCGGGCAAAGTCGTCGCCGAGGGCTGGCCGGTAGACGCGGCTGCTGGTGATCGCGTCGTAGGTATCGGCGGCGGCGATGACGCGCGCACCGAGGGGAATGTGCTCGCCGCTCAAGCGGAGGGGGTAGCCCGTCCCAGCCCACCGCTCGTGATGGTGGCGAATGTAAGCCGTGCCCCGGCCGAAATCGGGGAAGCGACCGGTCAGGCGCGCGCCGATGTCCGGGTGCTGGCGGATCTCGGCCCGCTCCTCGTCGGTGAGGCGGCCGGGCTTGAGGAGGACGGCGTCGCGCACGCCTACCTTGCCCACGTCGTGGACCCGGGCAGCGGCGACGATCTCGTCGGCAAGCTCCTGGGAAAGGCCGAGCGTCCGGCAGATCTCGCGGCTGTAAGCGGCGACCCTCTTGGAGTGCTCGAAGGTGTAGGCGTCGCGCATGTCGACCACGTCGGCGAGGGCTTCGACGGCCTCGCGGGTCTGGACGCGCAGGGTGACGCGGTCGTGCAGGGCACGATGGAAGACGGCAACCGGAAAGACAAGGAGGGGCAGGAGCCAGAGGTGGAAGGAGGCGACGAGGGCGCAGGCAAAGCCGGAGACGTAGAGGGCAAGATCGTAGGGAACGTCGCCGCGGTCGCGCAGCCAGTCGCGCAGGACCCCGCGCCCGAGCTGAGCGGTGATGACAGCGAGGAGGAGCAGGTCGCCAGCCAGGAACATTCCCGCGGCCGCGGCAAGGACGGCCGGCAGGAGGAGGGCGTCCGGTACGAGCAGAGAGGCGCCGGAGAAGGACTCAAAGAGCGCGGCTGCGACGACGGCCCCGAGGAGGCGCTGGCTGGAGTTGAAGACGAGCTGGCGAATGTCGCGGTAGCCGGGGCCGCGACCACTGCCCTCGGCCAGTGCCATACCGCCGCCGGCGACGACACCGGCCAGCCAGGGGGGCAGAAGAAGCGCGGACGCAAAGAGCGGGGCGCTGTCTGTCAGCATCTTGCGCTTGTAGGCGATATGCAGCGGCAGCAGGCGGCAGGCAACCACCAGGGGAAGCAGGATGGCGGCTGCCCCGAATTGCGCGGCCGAGGGCGAGCGCCCGGCTCCGAGGATGGCAGCGGTCTCCGCAGCAGCGGCAGTGGCGAAGACAGCAAGGACAACGGCCTGAACGGACCTGTCACGGCGCGGAGTCATCGCACCTCTCTCCTCTTATAGCGAAGCGAGCTGAGCAAAGGGCTCGTGGGTCGGCGCGTCAGCCCCGCTGGGGAACGTAGCCGTAGGCCTTCGCCCAGAGGACGTGGTCGGTGTCGCCCGTGCGCCACTCGTCCTCGCCATAGGCGTCTTTAACGAGGGCGGCGACGTCGAAGCGGGAGCCGTCGCGGCTGTAGACCGAGACCTCGATGTAGACCCGGAGTTTTTCGCCCGGCTCCCAGGCTTCTCGGTCCTTGACGATGGTGGCGGTCTGGGGAAACAGCGACTGGTCGACGAAGACAATCTTCGCGCTGGCGTTGCGGGGTACGTGGAACGTCACCGCGGCGAGGCGCACGTTCTTGACCTGGTCTGCGGGCACGTTGACCTCGATCGAGATCAGCTGGCCGTTGACCGAGATCACCGGATCGGCGGCGCACCAGGCGAGGCCGGCGCGCGCGCGGCCCGGGGAAAAGGCCCAGATCCCGGCGAGCACGGCGAGAAGAAGGAGCAAGGCCAGGGAAGCGGCGGTGCGAGGGCGGGAGGGATGAAGGGTCTGGGACGACCGCATCGGAGGGCCTCCGGAGGAGGTGCTCTTCGCGGGTTCGGTGGCCCGGCCGTCATACCCCGCTGGGGCGTAGACCCGAGGCTTTGCGTCGCCGGCTTTCGCCGGGTTTGCCCTTTCGTCCAGGAAGGCTGCAGTCCGCTCGCTGCCCGTTCACTCTAGCGCTGTGGCCGGCGCGTTTCCGGAGACAGCTGGTAGCGGTTGGGCGTCAGTCGGGCGGACAAACGGTAACGGAATGGATTCCATGACTTTGGGCAGGTGGGCGAGGACCCTCACGCAGACTTCGCTGTGGAGCATGTAGCCGGCGGGCGTCAGGCGGACCAGGTTGGTGCCGACGTCCACGAGCCCGGCGGCGGCGCAGGCGGCCAGGGGCGGCCCGGCCACCGCTGTGAGCGAGCACCCGAAACGGGCGGCAAACTCGACGGGATCGAAGCCGGCGACCAGCCGAAGGCGAGTCTCGAGCCAGTCGAACATGGCGATGCGCGGCGAGGGCTCGACGACGGAGGCGACCGTTGCGGGAAGGGCCGCGTCCACCGCCGGCGTGACCAGCGCGGCGATGTACTTGCGCGGCTGGGCGACGTTCTCGTAACGGCGGCCCTGCAGGTAGCCGTGTGCGCCCGCGCCCAATCCGAGGTACTCCCCGTCGGTCCAGTACACGAGGTTGTGGCGAGAGCGGTGGCGGGGACGGGCCCAGTTGGAGATCTCGTAGTGCTCGAAGCCGGCAGCGGTGAGAAGAAGACGCGCACGGTCGTACATGGCGACGGCGGCGTCCGGATCGGGTGCGGCGACGCGGCCACGGGCCACGCGTGCGGCGAGCGCGGTCCCCTCCTCGACACTCAGGGAATAGGCGGAGAGGTGGTCGGGCGCGAGCGCGAGGGCGCAGGCGAGGGAGCGCTCCCAATCCGCCTCCCCCTGACCGGGGAGGCCGTAGATAAGGTCGAGGTTGAGGCTGTCGAAGCCGGCGCGGCGGGCGAGGCGAGCACAGGTGGCCGTCGCTTCCGGCGAATGGATGCGATCGAGGAAGCGGAGCTCGGTCGGGTTGAAGCTTTGCGCGCCGATGGAGAGGCGGTTCACGCCGGCCGCGCGCAAGCGGCGGAGGGCGTCGAGGCTGCTCGTTCCCGGGTTCACCTCGAGGCTGACCTCAGCGTCGGGCACCAAGGACGCGCGTGCCGCGAGCGCCTCGACAACAGCGGCGATCTGAGCCGGCGGGACTTCAGAGGGGGTGCCACCGCCGAAGGCAATGCTCGTGATCGTGCGCCCGGCGAGCGTAGGCGCCCAGGCGTCGACCTCGCGCAACAGCGCTTCGCCGTAGGCGGGCTTGAGGGCGTCGAGCCCCGCATAGGCGTTGAAGTCGCAATACCCGCACTTGACGGTGCAGAAGGGGATGTGGACGTAGACCGCGAGGCCGGTCACGTCGCGAGGCGCTGACGGATGTCGGCGACGCGATGGGTCGTGAGGCCGTCGACTCCCCAGGCGGCAAGCTCAGCGGCCCGCTCCAGGTCGTCCACGGTGTAGGCCACGACGAGGAGGCGGCGGGCCTGCAACTGCTGCAGGGCCTCGCGGCCGAGCAGGCGGTGGTTGCAGGAGACGCCGACGGGTAGGGGATCGCGCTGCTGGACAGAGAGGAAGAGGTCGAACTTCGCCCGCACGTCGATCGAGTAGAAAAGGTCGACTTCGGGACAGAGGGCGCGGACGGCGCGTAGGGTTGCCCAGTTCTGGGAGGAAGCGGCGACGCGGACGTCCGGCTCGACAGCGTCGAGGGTGGCGCGGACCAGGGCAGGGGCGTCGCGCGCGCCGTTCTTGAAGTCGAGGAAGATGTGCGCCCGGTCACGCGAGTGGTGAAGGACATGGCTCAGCTTGAAGGCTACCGAAGGGGCACGCCGCAGCCGCCAGCCGGCGAGGAGAAGGGGGATTGGGTAGAGGGCGCGATCGTGCCTGGCTTCGAGGGCGTCCTTTCGTGCCCAGAAGTCCACTTCCACGAAGTCGGGGTGGGACGCGAGCGCCCCCTCGAGGGCGGGGAGGGAGTTGCAGGCATGGGCGAGCAGCCGGGGCGCGCTCTGGCCGGGGCCGGGCGGGAAGTAACGAGGAGAGAACGTTGGGACGGCGGTCATGCCTGTGTCTACAGTAGCGGCAGGGCCGGTGAGAGCGCGAGCTTTCCCCCGGCGAGACGAGGCGCGTCAGGCGAGGGCGCTGGCGCGCCCATCGACCGGGTGGCGAGGCGAGACGGGCAGTGCGCCGTTGGCGATGTCGTCGAGAAGGTCTTCGTCCGTGATCCGATAGCCGTCGCCTATGGGAGCGATCGCGCCGAGGGTGACGAAGCGGCTGAGGAGCGCGGTCACCGTCTCGCGGCTCGTGCCAATGGTCTGGGCGAGCTCCTGGTGGGTGAGTCCCAGGTGGACGAGGCCCGCCTCCTGGCGTTCGAGGAGGACGTCGGCAAGGCGGGCCGACACCGGCTTCGAGACGATGTTCATGAAGGCGCGGTGCATGGCGGCGAGGCGGCGCGCCATCAGCTCGGCCATGGCAAAGCCCAGGCGGGGGGACTGCTGGAGCAGGTGGGAGAAGTCGTCCCAGGAGATGCTGACGGCGACCGTCTCGTCGATAGCCTGGGCGCAGGCCGTACGCTCGCCGTCTTCGACGATCGCCATGTCGCCGACGACGCCGCCGCGGCCGACGACGTCAAGGATGATCTCCTTACCGTTCTCGGCGACCTGGTAGACCTTTATCCTCCCCTTCAGGACGAGGTAGACGCGCTCAGGGGGGTCACCAGCACTGAAGAGAACCTGGCGCTGGCGGAAGCGGCGCTCGCTCAGCAGGGGGATGAGACGGTCGAGCTCTTCGTCGGTGAGGACGTTGAGGACGCGGCTGAGCTGGCGAAGGTACCAGGCGATCGAGCGCTGCAAGGTGGCGCGAGCGCGGGGCAGCGAGCGTGCGGCGGGCTGAGCTGTCATGCGGGGTCCCCGGCACTCCCGCGATGGGAGCGCAGCTCTTCGAGCAGCCGGAGGGCGCCATTGCTGACCCCACCGGGTGCGGCGGCGGCGACATAGCGCTCAAGGTCGACAAGGGCGAGGGCCGGGTGCCCCAGGCGATAGTGGAGCATGCCGCGTTCGCCGACAAGAGTGGCGTTCCAGGGCTCCAGACGGAGGATGAGCTCGACGACCCCGAGCCAGCGCTCGACGTCCCGCTTGTCGCGGAAGACAGTGTACAGGTTCGTGAGCATGCGCCGCAGGATCTGGCGGCGGGTTACGGCGAGCAGGAGCGCGTCGGGGCTCATGCCGTCCAGTTCTCGGCCGCGCAAACCGGCGAGCAGCTCCTCGCGGTCAAGGCGGGCGCCCTGGTGGAAGGGATCGACGTAGAGCGCGTCGCCCGGCTCGCCGCAGCGGACAATGAAATTGCCCGGATAGCCGACGCCGTCGCAGTGCAGCCCGATGCGCTGAGCGACTTCCATGTAGACGAGGGAGAGGGTGATGGGAAGGCCAGTGCGCCGTGCAACGACGGCGTCAAGGTAGCTGTTCTCCGGGTCCGCGTAGTTCTCGCTGTTGCCGTGGAAGCCGCGTGCGACGAAGAGCTCGTGGTCGATGGCCTGGGCGAGGACGAGTGGGTCGCGTGTGTCGCCCGCCCGTTCGCCTGCCGCTTCGGCGATCAGGTCGAGCTCGCGGGCGCAGCCGTTTGGGTCGGTGGGCCCCGCCCGCAGGCGAGCGACGATGAGGGCGGCACCAAAAAGATCGACATCGCTGTCGCGGCCGGCTGCGGCCATGGCGAACTCGTGCAGGGAGGCGCTGTCCACTCTCCGTAGTATACGAACGCGCCGGGCAAAACCGTCAGTCGGTCCGTGCTCCGACGCGCGCCCGATCGCCAGCTTTACCGCCGACTAGTCAAGAAGCGCCTGCCGCTCGGCCGCGCTCAGCTCGGCGGCGGAGAGTGCCGGCCGGCCCGTGCGCAGCCACTGGCGGAACGTAACGTAGACCAGCGCGACAGCGAAGAGCGCCGCGGCGAGAAGGACGATGCTCGCGCCGGAAGCTATGTCGAAGTAGTAGCTCACGAACATGCCGGTGAAGCCGATCGAAGCGCCCAGCACCGTCGAGAGTACCAGCATCGCTGCGAAGCGATCGGTCAGCAGCCGGGCGATGACAGGCGGGATCACGAGTGAGGCGGCGATTAACGTCACGCCCATGATGCGGATGGAGGAGATGATGGTGGCCGCGAGGACGAGGGCGAAGACCGAATCGAGCCATCCGGCGCGGATCCCGTAAATGGGCGCCACCTCGACGTCGAACGTCAGGAACAGAAGCTGTTTGTAGAGGAAGAAGACGACCAGCAGGGTGGCGACGAGGACAGCCGCGATGACCCAGAGGTCCTGTGTGCTTACGCCGAGCAGGTTGCCGAAGAGGGCAGCGTCGAAGTTGCGGGTGACGCTCTTCGCGCGGCTGATGAGGGCGACGCCGAGGGCGAAGCTGGCGGTGGTGACGATGCCGATGGCCGCGTCCGCGCCGATCTGGCGACGCCGCGTCGCCTGGTTGATGAGGATGGCCGAGAGAAACCCCCAGACTCCGGCAGCCAGGTAGAAGTTGAAGCCCGCAACGTAGCCCACGACCGCGCCGCCGAAGACAGAATGCGACATGCCGTGGCCGATGTAGCTCATCCGGCGGAGGACGACGAAGACGCCGACGAGCCCGGTCAGAGCCCCGACCATCGTGGCAGCGAGGAGAGCGTGCCGGAAGAACTCGAACTGGAACGGTTCGCTGAAATCGATCATCGCGTCGCCACCTCCTCGGCTTCGGCCGGGCGGGCGTCGTCGAAAAGGTGGGGTGTGTCCGCCACGAGGGTCATGCCGCCCTGACGGACGACGACCATCTCGCCGCCGTAGGTGCGCCGGAGAGTCTCGGTGGTGAACACGTCCGCCGGATGGCCGTCGGCGACCACTCCTTTGTTGATACAGACGACGCGCGGAAGGTGGGCGGCGACGGCGTTGATCTCATGGGTCGAGAGGACGACGGTGACGCCTTCGCGGTTGAGGTCGATCAGCTGGTGGAGGATGTCGTCGCGGGTCTTGATGTCCACGCCGCTCGTGGGCTCGTCGAGGATGAGCAGGCGGGGGCTGCGGATGAGCGCGCGGGCGAGGAAGACGCGTTGCTGCTGTCCGCCGGAGAGGTTGCGGATGTGCTGGCGGCGGTGCGCGGCGATGCCGAGGCGCTCGAGCAGCGTGAGCATCTCGGCGCGGTCGCGGCGGCGTGGCCAGGGCCACAG
>JADLBJ010000048.1 GCA_020847765.1 Dehalococcoidia bacterium | reverse complement strand
GGGCCGTTGCCAGCGCCGCGTCGACAGCGGTCCCGAGGTCCGCCGCCGTGGGCCGCGTCGCCTTGATCGTCGTGGCCGCCTTGTCCAACGCCTTGTCACCGGCGTCCGAGCACTCCGCTGCCACCGCGATTGCCCCCCACCCGACCAGCCCGAGGAGCGGCGCTCCCCGCACCCGCAGCGTGCGGATCGCCTCGCAGAGCTGCTCGACCGAGTCGAGCAGCAGGTACCGCTCTTCACGCGGCAGCAGCGTCTGGTCGAGGGCCTCCAGGCCGCGGCCCGGCAAGATGCGAAGGGGATCGACGTCGCCGGTCACCGGCGCAGTCTAGCGCCTTCTAACGGGCCGAGGCTGCGCGCACCGAGTGTTCCAGCGTCTCGAGGTCTGTGCTCAGCCGCTGGCGCGTTGCCTCGTCCACCCCCGCCACGACGTCGTTCACATGCCGCTGGAGCGTCGACTTGACCCCGCGAACTAACTCCGCGCCGCTTTCCGTCAGCTCCAGGCGTACGGCCCGCCGGTCGTTCAGGTCCCGCCGCCGCGTAATGTGGCCGGCGCGTTCCAGCCGGTCGAGCACACCCGTCACCGTCTGGGACTGCTGCGAGAGGTAGTCGGCCACGAGGTGGGGCTGCGGCCGGTCGAACGAGTCAACCGCCAGCAGCGTCACCGCCTGGATGAACGTGACGCCGTGGTCCCGCCCGAGGCGCTGGTCCAGCTCACGCACGATCGCGTTCGTGGTCCGGTAGAGCCCGGTGACCAGAGCAAGTTCTGGTTTTGTTGCTGCGTGCGTTGCCATTACTCTTCGATGCTAGCACCGCCTGCAAACCCCTTGTGGGAAGCGGCTGATACAGACACGGACTTGCAAGCATGGGGCCAGTTGCCGTTCACAAAAGGACAAGACGGTGACCTGGCGTTCCACAGAAAGAACGCTGACCGCGCTTGCCCCGCCGCTTACGTGTACCGCACGAGGGCCGTGAAGGGGTAGCCCTCCAGCCGCTGCCGCCCGCCCAGCGAGGCGATCTCAACCACGAAGCCAAGGCCTGCGACCACGCCGCCCAGCAGCTCGACCAGCTTCACGGCCGCCAGCGCCGTCCCGCCCGTCGCCAGGACGTCGTCGACGATGTAGGCGCGCACCCCCGGCCGCAGTGCGTCCGCATGGATGTCCAGCTGGCTCTCGCCATACTCCAGCGAGTACTCCACCGACATTCGCGCCGCCGGCAGTTTGCCCGGCTTCCGGACGGGCACGAAGGGCAGCCGCAACCGGTCGGCGAGCGGACCCCCGAAGAGGAAGCCGCGCGACTCGATCCCGACGATCGCGTCCGGCGAACGCTCCCGCCCGCACTCCTCCAGCGCGTCGAGCACGGTACCGAAAGCCTCCCCGTCGCCCAGTAAGGGCGTGATGTCGCGAAAGAGCACCCCTGCCGTCGGGAAGTCCGGAACGTCCCGGATGAAATTGCGCAGGTCCATTGCGGCAGTCTATGGCTATCCCCATTTTCGTTCGACGAAGCACAGCCGGTTGCCCCCCAAAAAGCGGCCCTGCGGCCGCTGCCCGGACGCGCTCTGCTCCCTACAAGGAAGGAGGAGCGCGGTTCGGTGCGCCGGGAGGAGTCATGGCGCGGATCTGGCTTCGCGCGGTGGTGCTCGTGGCCGCAGCTGCGCTCCTGTTCGTCGTCCTCGCGGCGTGCTCCGACGGCGACGTCCCGTCCACCCGCGGCTATGACGACTATGCCCGTGCCTTCTGCCAGGCCACCGCCGGCTTCGCCGCCCACTATGAGGAGGTTACCCCGCGCAGCCCCTGGGACGCCGTGAACGCTCAACGCCTCGTCCCACTCTGGGACGAGTTCATTCGCGCTCTCCGGGCAGCCGATCCACCCAAGGATCTCGCCTCCTGGCACCGCGACTACCTGACGACGCTCCAGGAGAACGCCGACCGCCTCCGCGCCGGGAACGTTTCTGCCCCCTACGACCCCTTCGACGATGCCCCTGCACCGCCGGCGGCCGCCTGGAAGCTGCTCACCGAGGCCATGCAACGTGCGCCCGAATGCCAGCGCACGCCCGTCCCCTCGCCCGCCGGCGGCACCACCACGGTCCCTGTGGCCACCCCGACCGCCACCTCCGCCCCGGCCGTCGACCATTCGAGCCCCTCGCTCTATCTGATGGCAGGGACCCAATCGACGCTTTCCCCCGCGACCGCCGCCCTGGTCGACGCGCAGCTCGCTCCGGTCTCGCAAGACGTGGCCGGGCTGGCCCGCATCCACGCCTGGATGGTCTCGTATTTCCGGACGGAGCCCGACGGCGGCCGCTCCATCGGCAAGACGGACGTCAACGGCCTGGTCGCGAGCCGCACCCTCACCGGCTGCCACGATTGGGCTCTCGTCATGACCGCCCTCGCCCGCCACTTCGGCGTCCCCGCCATCATGGCCGACAGCGCCGGCATTCAATGGGTCGAGGACTATCGCGCCGGCCGGGCCGGAGGTGACGTCGGCCATGTCTTCGGTGAGTTCTTCCTGGCCGGCCGCTGGCTCCTCGTCGATTGCACATCGGGTCTCTACACCCTCGACTACGATCCCTCCAACCCCGTCATTCCCCTGTCCAAGGGTGCGGAGGGGAAGGGCTTCTATGCCCTCTTCCAGGGCGTCGACCCTGCCTCTTACGGCGTCAGCGACGGCCAGGCCCTGCACGCCCGCTTCCTCGACTTCGCAGCGCGCTACCCCGGCCTCGACATCCGCTTCCCTACCTACTCCTGGCAGCCCCTTGGCGGCCGCTGAATCGGCTCTATGCTGCCCGGATGAAGGGAATCTGCTCCCAGGCCTTCCCGAGCAGCGGCGCACTCGGCACTCCCAGCCAGCGCTCGATGACCGTTGCGTAGACGCGGCGGAAGTCCGTGGTGAACGCCAGGTTCCCGTTGTCCACGAGCCTGGCCAGGCTCGGCTGATCGCCGTATAGCCCCTTCTGCACGCCGCCGCCGAGCGCGAACATCACGCTCGCCGCGCCGTGATCCGTGCCCTCGTTCGCATTCTCCTCCACGCGCCTTCCGAACTCACTCCATGTCAGGACGAGGGCGTTCTCGGCCTTGCCGTGTGCCGCCAGGTCGCGATAGAAGGCCGTCAGCCCCTGGTCCAGCTCGGTCATGAGACGGGCGTGGTCGTCGACTTCGCGGGCGTGCGTGTCGAACCCCCCGAGCGTGATATGGCCCACGCGCATGCCCAGGTCAGCCACAATCGCCTCGGCCAGCACCGAAAGCCCCGATCCGAAAGATGTCGAGGGATACGTCACGGCAGGCCTGTAACGGGCTCCCGCCGCCTTCAACGCCTGGGCACTGCTCACCGCGCTCTCGACCGTCGTCTCCAGCAGCACGCCATAGGGAGACGAGGCCGGGTACTGCTCGTAGAGCTTCATCAGCGTTGCCGTCCGCCCGTCGCTCCCGTCGCCCACCTTGCCCCCCACCTGGAAGCCGTACTCGACTGGATTCTGGACCGACGGCACGGCCACCTTCTCGCCCCGCAGCTCGGGCGGCGTGGACCCCCCGATGTTGAAGCCCTGGAACGGGTCGTGCGCCTCCGCCTCCATGGTGTCCAGCGTTCGTCCCAGCCAGCCGTCCTGCAGCTTCAGCTCCGGGTCCCCGGCTTGCCAGATTGCCATCGACTTGAAATGGCTGTAGTTCTGGTTCGGGTAGCCAACCCCGCGGACCAGCGCCAGCCGGCCCTCGTCCCACAGCCCCTTCAGCCCGGTCAGCTGTGGCGCCAGCCCGAAGCCCGCTTCCAGGGGCAGGACCGCCTCGTCCTCGAATCCGATCCGTTTCCGCACCGCGTGGTAGGTCGGGTCGCCCACGGGTACGAGGGTGTTCAGCCCGTCGTTGCCGCCCGCCATCTGCACGAGCACCAAGATCTTGCCGTTGTCGGGGACGGCGTCTGCCGGGTTCTGGGCGGCGAACGCCACCGCTACCTTCAACAGAGACTGCGCGCCGCTGCCGATGGTCACCAGCGCGACGCCACCCCGGACGAAATCACGGCGTGACAGCATGGCCCACCCTCCTCAGATCAGCTGGTACTCCGGGCTCGCCAGGACGAGATAGGCGATGCCGGCCGCCTGCTCGCCAGCCGGCAGCCGGCTCGCGTATTCGTAGAGCGCCTGGCGCGCCCCGACCGAAACGTCGTCGTCCACGAGCGTGGCCAGCGCACGGTCGATTGCCGCCGTCGGCGTGCTCGCCCGGCTGAGCGCCGGTATCGCTGTCGCCCGGCCGCGACCAGCTGCGCTCAGGAACGCGTCGACATAGTTCAGCCTTGCAAAGAACGTGCTCGACGACAGCCAGGCGGCTCCGCCCGGCCAGCCTGCCACGCTCGGCGGCTCGAAGAGAACCTGCTCCATCAGCGGCCCGTAGCGCGGGTAGAAGCGGAAGTCCGTTTCGATCTCGAGCGCCCGGACGGCATGGACCGCGAACTCGACCGGGCTTCGCACGAACGCCCGGTAGGAGGCCTGCGAGTAGAACTCGTCACTCGTCAGGATCGCCCGGACGACCGCGCGAACGTCATGCCCGCTGTCGTCCCAGACAGCGACGAGCCGATCGAGCGTCGCCGGCTCTGGGCTGTCGTTCGCAAGCTCGCTGAACAGCCGGCGCGTGACGAACCGGCCCGTCGCCGGTTGACGCATGATGATGTCCACGATGTCGTCGCCATTGAAGGCTCCCGTCTGCCCCAGGAACGCCTTCTGGCCGCCGTCGTGCTGTCGCTGCGCCATCACAAACGTCGGCCGGTAGTTCGCGAACACCTCCTGCTGCAGTTTGCGTTTCTCCTCCGGGGTCAGTGTGTTGGGGTCAACCTTCGGGCGCTCCGGCGGAGTGATGCGCCAGCCCGTGAAGGCCCGCGCGCTTTCCCGCACGTCCTGCTCGGTGTAGTTCCCCACGCCCATCGTGAAGAGCTCCATCAGCTCCCGCGCGTAGTTTTCGTTCGGGTGCTCCTTCGCGCTCTCCACCGTGTCCAGATAGATCAACATCGCCGGGTCTTTGCTGACGGCCTTCACCAGGTCGTCGTAGCGCGCCAGGGCCATGTGCCGGAACAGCTCGTTCTGCGTGACCATCAACCGCGCACGCAGAGGCCCAATCTTGCTCACCTGGCTCGTCAGCAGCCCGTGCCAGATGAGCGTCATCCGCTCCTCCAGCGGCCGTGCTGTATAGGCCATGCGCATCAGCCACCGGCGCTGCATGTCAGTAATGAGCCGCGCCGGCCCTCGCGCGTCGCCCGCAGCGTCCCCCAGCACGAGACCGGCTTTCGCCAGTCGCCCCTCCAGCGCGCTGTTGTCGACGCCGGCAAAGTCTAGCAGCCGGTCGGCTGCCTCTTCGCGACTCAACTGCGCGAACTCGTCGATCTCTTCTGCTGTCCCGCCGAAGCCCGCCCGTCGCAGAAGGTGCGCCGCCCTCGTCCGGGCGTCCGCGATCGGCGCCCGCAGGTCGATTGTCGCAGGAAGCGAAATGTTCGCCTTCCCCGGCGCTTCTGCTGCCACGACGGGTCCCACCCCTCCGCCGCTTCCCGCGTACTCGAGCCCGAGGACCGCCGCGGTCGTCCCCGCTGCCGCGACGGCCGCTGACCCCGCGAGCAGCGTCCTGCGGCTCGTTCGCCGTCCGAGCAGGCGGCCCCTGATCGCTGGTGGCTGGCGACTATCCATGCCGAGACCCTCGCGGAGAGCGTTCTCTCCCTGTATGGCGCGATACTTCCGCCGGGTGTCGGGCCCTCGCGATTTTTCCGTCTGGTTCTCGGCCTTTACCCGTCCTTCTCTCTCGTCTTCCCTCACCCGACCAGGCCAAGACCCCGCAGGAAGGCGTCGCTGTTCGGTTCCCGCCCGAGGAAGCTCTGCACGAGCTTGTCGCCGTCTGCTGCTCCGCCCCGCTCGAGGACCTTCCGCCGGTATTCCAGCCCCGTCGCCCGGTCGAGCGGCCCGGCCTGCTCGAAGCGCGTGTACATGTCGTCCCCGAAGACGTGCGACCACAGGTAGCCGTAGTAGCCCGCGTCATAGCCGAACAGATGCCCGAAGCCCGACTGGAAATGCGTCCCGGGCGGGAACGGAAACCCGGTAATCTCGTGCAGAGCCGCCGCCGTCGCCGTCGTGTCGCCCTCGAACCCTGGCGAATGGTAGGCGAGGTCCAGGCTGGCGAAGTAGAGCTGCCGCAGGTAGATCACGCCCGAATCCAGGTTCTTTGCCGCCACCATCGCCTGCAGAAGTGCGGCCGGCAGCGGTGCGCCCGTCTCGTAATGTCGCGCGAACGTCGCCAACACCTCCGGCTCCCAGCACCAGTGCTCCAGCATCTGGGAGGGCGCCTCAACGAAGTCCCGCTCCGTCGCCGTACCCGCGAAGCGCGCCCGCCGTGTGCGCGTCAGTGTCTGGTGCAGGATGTGCCCGAACTCGTGAAAGAGCGTTACCACCTCGCTGTGGCGCAGCAGCGACGGCTCCGTTGGCGTCGGCTTCGTGAAGTTGGCGACGATCGCGCTCACCGGACGCTGGTAGCCGCCGTCTGGCAAAGTCCGTCCGTGGCGCAGCGTGAACGCGGCCGCGTGCCCGTACTTGTTCGGTCGCGGAAAGAGGTCCATGTAGAAGCGCGCGAAGGGCTCGCCGCCGGCACCCGCCTCGTACACGTCGAACGCCCGGACATCCGCGTGCCAGCGTGGCGCCGCCGCGGCCGCCTCGAAGCGCACCCCGAGCGTCGCCTGTGTGACAGCGAACAGCCCCTCCAGACACGCCTCGAGCGGGAAGTACTTCGCCACCCCGAACTCGTCGACCTGGTACTGCGTCCGCAGCAGATGGTTGTGGTAGAAGCGCCAGTCCCATATTTGCAGGACGCCCGCGCCGACGTGGGCCTCGCGCGCGTCCTGCAGGGCCGCCATGTCGGTGGCCGCCTTCGCGTTCAGCTTCTCGCGCAGGTCGGCCAGGAACCCCGCGACCGTTTCCCGCCGCTTTGCCATCCGCGGCTCGACGGCGTACGCGGCCCAGGAATCGTAGCCGAGCATTCGCGCCGCTTCGGCCCGCAGAGCGAGTGCCTGCTCGAGCCGCCGCACATTCTCTGCGCCGCCTTTGCGCTGGTCTTTCAGGAAGAGTTCTCTCCGCCGCACCTCGCTCTCCGCGTTCGCGAGGAACGGGTGCAGCTCCGGGTAGTCCAGGCTAACCCGGTAGAGGCGTTCGCCTCCCTCCTCCCTGCTCTGCAGGCGATCGACGAAGCTGTCGGGCAGCCCGGATAGCTCCTCCCGCCGCACCTCGATGCCGTCGTCCCAGTCGTCGATGGCGTTGCGAAAGGCGACGCCCAGGCCCACCAGCTCGTCGAAGATCGCCCTCAGCCGCGCTCGCTCTGCCTCGGGCAGCTCGAAGCCGTTCCGGCGGTAGTCCCGCAGCTCGAACGCGAGCAGGCGCGCGTCCTCGCCGGTCAGGCTCTTCGCCTCCTCGGTCCCGGCGAACGCGTGCACCGCCTGGTAGAGGTCCTCCCGGAAGGAGAGAGCCACCAGGTAGCGGTCGAGCTCCTGATCCAGCTCCCGCGCCCGTTCCCTTAGCGCGTCGTCGGCCGAAACGTATGCCATGAACGCCTGCACGCCCGATGCCAGCGCCACAGGCTGAACCGCCTCTTCCAGCGCAAGCAGAGTGTTCGCAAACGTCCGCTCCCCTGCCGGGACCGCCACGATTCTGGCGACCGCCTCGTCGCACGACGCCGTCGCCGCTCGCCCGACCTCGGCGATCCCTTCCGGCGTGAACGAAGCGAAATCGGCAAGGTCGAGGCTCGGCGTCGGCACAGGCAGCACCCCTGGGTGGACTGGCTACTCAGCGTACCCGGTCTCACCCCCGGACGCCGCAGGGCCGCCTGTTATGACCGCCTTATCCACACCCGCCGGATGAGAAACGTCTCGCTCACCGCGAGCGCCTCGTCGGCGCTGCTGGCGCGCTCGACGGGAGGGGTTCGTTCGGCCCGGGCGACCGCCCGCGGGGCTTTGACGGCTGCCGTGGCCGCCTGCCGTGCGGCCTGGCTGGCCAGATAGCGTCCTGCCAGCCCTAGGCCGACCTGGAGAGCGGTGCCAATCGCCACCGCGGCCGCCGCCTTCTTGACCGGTGCCGGGAGCGCCGCCCTCGCGGGTGCCAATGCCGTCTGCGGCCGCAGCGGTACGGGCGGCGCGGGCGCGGGGCGCAGGGCGGCCAGATACATGCCGCAGCGTCGGCAGTAGTTGTCGGCCTGGTCGAAGGGGGCGCTGCAGTCCGGGCAGGTCGGTGCTTCGTCGCGCATGCCGGCGATTATACCGGCCCCCGCTCATCCGTCCTGCACGAGCGCCTGCTCGACCGCTGTCGTCAGATCGACCGGGCGCGGCGGCGGCAGCGCCAGCCGCTCCTCGGCCACTGCTCGCAGGGTTGCCACGAGGAAGGGGCGCTCTCGGCGCACCCCTCGGCGACGAATCTCCAGGTAGAGCGCGCTCTCCTCCATCGCGCCCGTTTCGCCGCTGGCCTGGGCCGCTTCCCAATCTCGCCAGAGTGGCTCGCTCGCCTCGTCCCGGATCGCGTAGCGGCAGAAGCTCACCGCAGGACCGCGGTCCACCTCGCCCGTCACCATGTTCATCATGCACCCCGACGCGGTTGCGCCTCTCCGCATCAACTCCGCGATTACCTCCTGGTACGTCCCCACCGGCCCGTCTGGCAGTGCCGGGTGGTCATTCAAGAAGCGAAAGCGCCCGTAGAGCGCCTCCGTCGCGATCAGCATGTAGCCGAACATCACACCCAGGTCGAAGCGATGCCGGCCCAGCGTTTCCGCCGTGTCCCGGTCATATTCCAGCCGCCACGGCGGGAGTGGCTCGCCCGGCGTCGACAGCTTCCCGCCTCGCTCCTTCCGAAACCGCACCGACGACGCCGTCTCCACCGGGATTCCCGCGCGTTCCGCAAGCGCGATCAGCCTGTCCGTCGGCTCCGCCTCCCCAGGCGCCCGATTCAGGAACACCACTGCGATCTCTACGGGCAGGCCCCGCCCGATCGCACCGAGCGCGTATTCGAGCGCTCCGTACGACCCGGGGCCGCGCCCCGTCGTCAGCCACGCGACGCGCAAGGGCCGGCTCATCGGCACGTCGTCCGCCGTTCCCGGAGCCCGAGTGGCCGGTCCGCCGGGCGGCGGCACCCGCTGCTAATCGTCGTCATACTCGGCCTCCGCCTCCCGCAGGTCGACACCATCGTCCTCTAAGCGGTCCTGGAGCGTTCGCACGCGTAGTTCCGCCTTTTCCAGGATCGTACGCAGCCGGTCGACCAACGCCGCGCCCTGCTCGTACAGCTTCAGCGACTCCTCGAGCGGCAGATTTCCCTGTTCCAGCTTCCGTGCCTTCTCTTCCAGCGCCGCATACAGCTCTTCGAAGGTCACCTCGTCCATCAGCTCACTTCCGTCCAGAACGCCCCGTCGCTCACCGCTACCGAGAGCCGGGCACCCGGCCGGACGCGGCGCACGCTCGTCACCACCTTGCGCGTCTGCGCATGCTGCACGATCGCGAACCCCCGGGCGAGCGTGGCGCGCGGGTCGAGGCTCGCCATCCGCGCCCGCGCATGCTCGAATCGCGCCCGGTCCGCCGCGCAGCGCCGTTCGAGGCCCGCGGCCAGCGTTCGCCGCAACGCCTCGACTTCACGCAGCGCCGCCATCGGGTCTGGCCCGCCTCTCTCCATGCGCCCGATAGCGCCTTCCACGCGGGACGCTTCGCCTGCCACGCGCTCGCGAATCGCCGATTCCATTGCCCGGCGCACGACGAGCAGCGCCCGCCCGAGCTCGCGTACGTCCGGCGTCGCCCGTTCGGCCGCCGCGCTCGGCGTGGGAGCCCGCAGGTCTGCCACCAGGTCGGCGAGCGTCACGTCCGTCTCGTGCCCCACGCCCGCGACGACGGGCACCGGGAAGCCAAAGATCGCACGCACGACGGCTTCGTCGTTGAAGGCCGAAAGGTCCTCGCTGGCGCCGCCGCCGCGCGCCACGAGGGCCAGGTCGAGCCCCGGTTCCCGCGCGAGGCCCCGTAACGCGGCCGCGATCTGCGCCGCCGCATGCTCGCCCTGCACCATCGCCGGCGCGAGCACGAGCTCGGCCAGCGGCCAGCGTCGGGCCAGCACGTGCTTCACGTCCTGGAGCGCCGCCCCCGCCGGAGACGTGACAATCCCAATCCGCCGGGGAAAGCGCGGCAGTGGCCGCTTCCGCTCTGGTGCGAACAGTCCTTCGGCCTCCAGCCGCTGCCGCAGCTGCTCGAACTTCGCCGCCAGCAGGCCTACCCCCTCCGGCCGCACGAAGTCGCATACGAACTGGAGCTCCCCCCGCTGCGGATACACGGACACCCGGCCATGGACGAGCACCCGGTCGCCGTCCTTCAGGCGCAGGCCGGCCATCGTGTCCCGGAAGAGCACCGCCCGCAACGTCGCCCCCGCATCACGCAGGGAGAAGTAGCGGTGGCCCAGCTGCGAGCGCGAATAGCTCGAGACCTCGCCCGCCACCCAGAGGTCCGCGAGGATCTCGTTCGCCTCCAGGATCTCGCGGAGGAACGAGACCAGCGCCGACACCGTCAGCGCTTGCATGCGGCCGCCAGCCCCACAGTCCGCCGGTTGCCTGCCCGTGAAATCGGGCTACCCCACCCGTTCGATGTAGGCGCCGCTGTCGGTGTTCACCTTGATTCGCGTCCCTTCCTCCACGAACAGCGGAACGTTCACCACGAGGCCCGTCTCCGTCTTTGCCGGCTTCGTCCCACCCGTGGCAGTGTCGCCCTTGAAGCCGGGCTCGGTCTCGACCACGGTCAGCTCCACGGTGAGCGGCAGCTCGACGCCGATCACCTCCTCGCCGTAGAGGACGAGCTCGCAGTTATCGTTCTCCTTGAGGTACTTGTCCGCGTCCCCCACCTTGTCGGCCGCCACCGGAATCTGTTCGAAGGTCTCAGTGTTCATGAAGTAGAAGAACTGTTCGTCCCTGTACAGATACTGCATCTCCCGCCGCTCGACCCGAGCTCGCTGGAACTTCGTCCCCGCCTGGAAGGTCTGCTCGATCGTCGATCCGCTACGCACGTCCCGCAGCTTGATCCGTACCTGTGCCGAGCCGCGGCCCATCTTGATGTGCGCATAGTCCAGGATCGAATAGAGCTTGCCGTCGAGCTCGATCGTTGCGCCTTTCTTCAGCTCACCGGTGGATATCATCGGTCATACTCCTGCAGGGCTCAGTTTGGCGGCGTGGCTGAGCACCTGCGCCCGCCCGCCTTTCAACAGCACGACATCCTCGATGCGGACGCCCCCCCAGCCAGGAAGGTAGATCCCCGGCTCGATCGTGAAGACCATGCCCTCCTCGAGCACGTCCTCCGACGTCATTCCCAGGTACGGCGCCTCGTGGACGTCGAGGCCCACGCCGTGGCCCAGACCGTGGCCGAAGCGCTCGCCGTAGCCGTGCTCCGCGATCACGTTCGCCGCCAGCGCGTGCGCCTGGACGCCTGTCATGCCGGCCTCGACCCGCTCGATCGCCTGTCGTTGCGCCTCGAAGACGACCGCGTAGATCTCCCGGAACGTGTCGTCTGGCGTACCGAGCACGAACGTCCGCGTCAGGTCGCTGCAGTACCCCCCGACCAGTGCCCCCATGTCCACGACGATCGGCCGGCCCTCGCCGAGGGGTACCTCGCGCGGCGTCGCGTGGGGCATTGCCCCCCAGGCGCCGGCCCCCACGATTGTGTCGAACGCGACCCCCGCCGCTCCCTGCGCCTGCAGCGCCCGCGCAACCGCCTCGGCCAGTGTGCGCTCTGTCATGTCAGGACGGGCCTGGCG
>JADLBJ010000228.1 GCA_020847765.1 Dehalococcoidia bacterium | reverse complement strand
GCTGCGCGGGCTCGCGCCGGCCGGCAAGGGTGGCGCCGCCGCTCGCCTCGATGGCGCGGTGCGGGCGCTGGCGGCGGCGCGGACGATGGCGGAAGGCGATCTCGCGAAGGCGCTGGACGTGCGGATCGGCTTCTCCGACAGCGATGGCGATTGAGGGCCGGCGTCGCTGGCTCGCGGGTGCCTTGGCGCGCGGGCTCGCCGGCGCTGCGCTGCTTGCGTCGCCGGCGGCGGTCAGGCGCGCACTGTCGGCGACGATGCCGTCGCGGCCGCGCCGGATCATCGCGACCTGGCGCGAGAGCGGACGCGACGTCGTCGGCGTTCTGCACCCGCGCGGCGGCAGCATCGACGCCGGAGCGCGGATCGAGCTGCCCACGCGCGCGCACGCGCTGGCGCTGGAACTGGGGGGCAGCGTGCTGGTGGCGGCGCGGCGGCCCGGCGACTGGCTGCTGCGCTGGCATCCGGACACCCGCCGCACCCAATGGCACTGGGCGCAGGCGGGCCGCGTGTTCAACGGCCACGTGCTGCACGACGCCGCCCGCGGCGTGATCTACGTGACCCAGACCGACACCGAGGCGGACGCCGGCGAGGTCGGCGTACTCGATGCACGCTCGCTGGCCCCGCTCGACGCCTGGCCCACGCGCGGACGCGATCCGCATGCGCTGCTGCAGCACGACGGCCGGCTGTGGGTGGCGAACGGCGGCATCATGACTGTACCGGAGACCGGTCGCGCGAAGCTCGCGCTGGAGCGGATGGATTCCTCGCTGGTCGCGCTCTCGCCCGGCGACGGCGGGCTGCAGGGCCAGTGGCGGCTCGCCGACCGGCGGCTCAGCCTGCGTCACCTCGCCGTCAGCGGCGCGCGCCTCGGCATCGCGCTGCAGGCCGAGCACGACGACCCCGACGTGCGGCGGCGGGCGCCGTTGCTCGCGGTGCTGGCGGGCGAGCGGCTGGAGGTCGTCCCTTGGCCCGCCGCCACCGAGTTCGTCGACAGCGGCGGCTATGGCGGAGACGTCACGGCATGGCAGGATGGCTTCATCGTCAGCGCGACGCGGGGCGATCGCCTCCTGGGGTGGCGTCCGACGTCGGGGTGGGTGAAGCACGTCACCCTGGCGCGCGCGGGGGCGCTGCTGACCGCGGGCGGCGCGGTGTGGGCAGGCGGAGTGGGCGCGGCCCTTCGCCTTGCCGCGCCCGCGGGTGAGGCGCAGTTCGTCCTGCCGCACGCGCTCACGCTCGACAATCACTGGGTGGCG
>JADLBJ010000047.1 GCA_020847765.1 Dehalococcoidia bacterium | reverse complement strand
TCGATTCTGGGCACCTGGGGCCTCGCGTCGCTGGGCCTTGTCGTCGGCGGCATCTTCCTGATCTTCTTCGCGGGCGACACGACCGTTGCGGGCGGTTCGGACAGCACGGTGGCCGGGATCATCCTCCTTGTCTTCGGGCTCGTCTCCGGCGGGCTCATGCAGATGACGATCATGCCCCTGCTCGGCATCGACCCTCCCTTGCCGCTCTCCGCCCGGAAGATCATCCCCCGCGAAAAGCTGACCACATGGGCGAAGGTCGGCCCGCTGCGGGACCTGCCGGACGGCCTGCCCAAGGAAGTTCGCCTCCTCAGCCGTCGCGTGACGGTGGTGCGCATGGGGGACACGGCGTACGCGCTCGGCGGGCTCTGCTCGCACGCGCGGCTGCCGCTGGCCGGCCTGCCGGGGTCGCCGATTAAGCCGTACCCGGTCCGCGACGGCTGCGTGATGTGCCCCTTCCACGGGGCCCGCTTCGACGTCGAGACGGGCAAGGTCGTCCGCCAACCGTTCGACAGCCAGTTCAACAACGAGCACCCGTTCCTCGGGCGGCTGCAGTCCAAGCTATTTGCCGGCCTCTCAAAGATTCCCGCACCGCCGGGCATGCCGAAGCCGAGCATGCACGCCGAGGACATGCAGACCTACCCGGTTCGGATTGAAGGCGGAGAAGTCCTGGTCGGCCTGCCCAAGTAGTGCTGCTCCCCGTGGTTGGCCGGTTGGCCGGCCGGCTGTGCTGATCCCAGGCCTGTGGGATCGTTGCCCGTCAGCCAACATCCAGCGTAGCAAGGGTCCGAGTGGCAGACTTTCGGCGTGCCGGTCCTCGGGGGAACACTGAGGAGTCGCGCCAGTTGCAGGCTGGTCTCGTCAGGCAGCCCCGTGTGGCGACGCCGATTGTTCCTCCATCGCTCGCTCTGAAGGGGCGGCGCGCAGTGCGGCGGGTCAGTCGTATTTGAAGAAGCCGCGGCCCGTCTTCCGCCCGAGGTGGCCGAGGGAGACGAGACGGCGGAGCAGCGTGGGGGCCTTGAAGCGCGCCTCGCCGTACTCCTCGAACATGCTCTCGGCGATCAGGCGGAGGGTGTCGAGGCCGATCAGGTCGGCGGTCGCGAGCGGCCCCATCGTGTGGTTGAGGCCGACCTTGCAGGCCATGTCGATGTCCTCGGCCGTGGCGACGCCGCTGTCGAGCAGGTCGATGGCGTCGAAGATGAAGGGCACGAGCAGGCGGTTGGCGATGAAGCCCGGGGTGTCCTTCACCTGGACGGGGACGCGGCCCATCTTCTCGCAGAGGGCGAGCGCTTCGCTGAGGGTGTCGTCGGTCGTGCTCGCGGTGGAGACGATCTCGACGAGCTTCAGCGCCCAGGGCGGGTTGAAGAAGTGGAGGCCGATGACCCGTTCGGGGCGCCCACTGGCCGCGGCCAGGTCGCTCAGGGGCAGGGAGCTCGTGTTGCTGGCGAGGAGCGCGCCGGGGCGACAAACCTGGCCGAGGCGTCGGAACAGACCGGCCTTGACGCCAACGTCCTCGACCACGGCCTCTATCACTGCGTCAACGGATTCGAGGGCGCTGAGCGTCTCCATGTCGCCGCTGCCGGAGAGGCGGGCGATGGCGGCGTCGGCGTCGGCAGTGGAGATGCGGCCGCGCTCAGCTTCACGCTGCAGCCGGCGCTTGATGCTGCCCAGGCCGGCCTGCACGCGCTCGTCGTCGACGTCGACCAGGGTGACCTGAAAGCCACTGAAGGCGGCGACCTGGGCGATGCCGCTTCCCATCAGGCCGGAGCCGACGATCCCCAGCCGGCTGATGTCCGTTCGTGCCATCTCTATGCTCCGCGAAGTGTGTGACTCGATCTTACGACCGGGTGGTCCTACGGGCAGGGCGCGGGGCCGCGCAGCCTGCTATGCTCGGCCTCCGAGGAGTGCCGTGCCCGAAGAAGAGCAGAGCCTGATCACCGACGAGATGCGCGCCCTCATCGGCGTCCGCGGGGAGCCGCGGACGGTCGTGGTGCGCGAAGAAGACGCCCGCCGCGTGCGTGACGTGCTCGGCGACAGCGACCCCCGCTATCGCGACGAGACGGGCGTCGCCCCGCCCTACGTGCTTTCGATGCTGGGCGGCGGACAGCGTATGAGCGGCATGCCGCGCGTCCTCCCGGGCGGCCTCATGACACAGCAGGAGTGGCGCTTCTTCCGGCCCTTCGTCATCGGAGAGGCGCTGACGGCCTACCAGAGCGTCGTGGACATCCGCGAGCGTCTGGGCGGGCGCTACGGTCACAGCGTGCTGGTGACAATGGGCATCGACTACCACAACGGCGGCGGCGACCTTGTCGCCTCGTTCTTCGAGACGCTGACGCAGTTCGACCCGAACGCTGCGAGGAAAGGCGAATGACCGCGCGTTACTTCGAGGACGTGAACGTCGACGACGAGCTCGAGCCAGAGGAGAAGCTGCCGACGGAAGACATGGCGATCGACTTCTTCGGGCGGGGCAACCCGACCAACCCCGCGTTCGCCGACGCCGAGGCTGCGAAGCGGATGGGCATCGGGGGCGCGCTCGTGCCCGGCATGCTGAAGATCAGCTGGGTGACGAAGTACGTCAGCGACTGGGCCGGGACGGACGGGGCTGTGCGCAGCGTGCGCATCGCCTTTCGCCGGCCGGACGTGGCGGGCAGGCCGCTCATCCTCGCCGGGCGCGTTGTGGACAAGCGCGAGGAGGACAGCCGCAAGCTGATCGACATCGAAGTGGCCATCCTCGCCGAGGGGGAGCCGTCGGTCCGGGGTAACGTCCAGGTGGAGCTGCCGTCACGGGGCTAGCGAGGGACCCATGGCCGAGGTGCGCCGGCTTTTCGCGAGCGCGGAGGGAAGCGGCCGGGCGGGGCGGCGGCGGCTCGCCGTTGTCGGGGAATCGCGCTACCAGGCGGCGTTGACGGCGATCGCCGGGGGGAAGCGGCGTGAGAGCCAGGTGATCATGACGAACGCCGTGGTCGAGCGCGAGCCGACCAACGCGTTCGACGTCAATGCCGTGCGCGTGCTCATCGCCGGGCAGACGGTCGGTTACCTCGCCCGCGCGGAGGCGGCCCAATACGGAGCGGCGCTTGACGCCATCGGCCTGGCGGCGCTGGCCTGCCCGGCCGAGATCCGCGGCGGCTGGAAGTCCGGCCCGACAGACGAGGGCCATTTCGGGGTCGTCGTCTGGCTGCCTTCTCCCGTGCAGATCCTCGGCAAATGAGCGGCCGAAGGGTGGCCCATCCCGAGCGATATGACGCCGATCATGAACAGAACGGCGAGAAGGGCTAGAGTGCGATGCTGGAGTTTCTGCGCGCCGAGTCGTTCCTGGTGGGCGTCCGCGAGCGCGGGCGAGGGGATGTGTCATGCCGAAGCTGAAAGCACTCGAACAACTGACAGCATGGAAGGAGCGCTACCCGGCGCCCTGCCAGGCGGCCTGCCCGGTGCATACCGACGTCCGTTCCTATGTCACGCTCACCGCCCAGGGGGACTTCTCCGACGCCTACCTGGCGGCCCGCGGTCCGAACCCGCTCGCTTCGATCTGCGGCCGCGCCTGCAGCGCGCCCTGCGAGGACGTCTGCACGCGGGGCGAGATGGACAAGCCGATCCGCATCCGCGAGCTGAAGCGCTTCCTGAGCGATCGGTACGAATCACGCGTGGCGCCCGTGGAGCCTGCGCCGGCGACGGGCCTGAGCGTCGCCATCGTGGGTGCCGGGCCCGCCGGGCTTGCGGCCGCGCACGACCTCGCACTCGCGGGCCACGCGGTCACGATCTACGAAGCGTCGCCGGAGTCAGGAGGCATGGCGATGCTCGGCGTGCCGCGCTTCCGCCTCTCGGCCGAAGCTATCCAGCGCGACGTGGACGCCATCGCCGCGCTCGGCGTGGTCATCCAGCGAGGTGTGCGCGTCGGCACCGACGTTACCCTGGAGGCGCTGCGCGACCGCCACAACGCGCTGTTCGTGGCGGCCGGGGCAATGCGCCCGAACGTGCCCGATCTCCCGGGCAGGGAGCTGGAGGGCGTGGTCCAGGCTCTCGACTTCCTGCGCGAGGCGAACCTCGGGGGGCGACCGGCCTGCGGCGAACGCGTCGCCGTTATCGGCGGCGGCTACACCGCGATGGACGCGGCCCGCACGGCCGTTCGCCTCGGGGCGCGCGACGTCCGTGTGTTCTACCGGCGCACCCGTTCTGAGAGCGAGGTGCACGACGCGGAGCTGGATGAGACCGTCCGCGAAGGCGTCAAGATCGAGTACCTCGTCTCGCCGCTGAAGGTCGTGGGCGACGGCCGCGGGGGCGTGGCGGGCATGGAGTTCATGCGCAACCGCCTCGGCGAGCCGGACTCATCGGGTCGACCGCGGCCAGTGGCGATTCCCGGGAGCGAGTTCGTCGCTCCCGTAGACATGGTGGTGCTCGCCATCGGCCAGGCGGCCGACCCGGAGGACGTAGACGCCAAGCTCGCTCCGGTCCTGCCGAAGGTCGACCGTGACAACCTGATGACCGAGGTACCGGGGGTGTTCGCCGGCGGCGACTTCGTCACCGGGCCCTCGACTATCATCGAGGCCGTGGCCCACGGGCAGGCGGCGGCGGCAGCCATCCACCGCTACTTGGGCGCGACCTTCGCGCACGACGCCGACTGGCAGCCGCTGCCGGCCTCGCACATGACTCTGACGGAGAAGGTGCCGGCGTCTGAGCGTGGCCTGAACGGCCATAACGTCCTCGCGCTCGACCGGGAGGTAGAGCAGACGCTGACGCGGCGGGAGGCGATGGCGGAGGGGCTGCGCTGCCTCTACTGCGGCCTCGTGCCGGAAGTGACTTTCGACCTCTGCACCGCGTGCCAGGCGTGTGCGCTCGTCTGCCCGGTCGACTGCATCATCCCGCTGGCACTGGACGAGGACGGCAACACCCGGCCGACGGAGAGCTTCCGAGACGTGGTCGTCTACAAGATCACGAGCGACCAGTGCATCAAGTGCGGCCGCTGCTTCGGCGTATGCCCGACGGGGGCGATCGTCGTCGAGGGCTTCACCTGGGAGCACTGAGCGATCAGCTGCGTCGCGGCCGGCCCGCCCTGGCGAGTGGGCGAGCCGGCGCCTAGAATCGCCGGCATGCAACCGCTCGCCGGGGTCCGCGTGCTCGAGCTGGGCACGTTCGTCTCGGCTCCCTTCTGCGGCAAGCTGTTCGCCGGCTACGGTGCCGAAGTGATCAAGGTCGAACCGCCGGAGGGCGACATCGCGCGCGCCCATGGCCCTTTCCGGGCAGGGAAGCCGGACAGGGAGACGAGCGCGCTCTTCCTCTACCTGAACACGGGCAAGAAGTCGGTGGTGGTCGATCCTCGCACAGCGGCCGGGCGGGAGGCTGTCGTCGCGCTGGCCAGCCGCTGTGACGTGGTCGTCGAGAACTTCCGTCCGTCCGACTTCCGGGCGCTCGGCCTGAGCTATGAGGTGCTGCGCGGCGCGAACCCGCGCCTCACGCTCGTCTCTATCACAACCTTCGGACAGAGCGGGCCGTATGCCAGCTATCGCTCCAACAACCTCGTGGCATTCGCCGTGGGCGGCCAGATGTTCATCACCGGGACGGCAGACGACGGGCCGGTGAAGAACGGCGGCTACCAGGCGGATTACCAGGGCGGCCTGAACGGCTTCTCGGCGGGCATGCTCGCCCTCCTCACCGCCGAGCGCGATGGCATCGGTCAGCATGTCGACGTGAGCGTCCAGCAGTGCATGGCACCGGTCCTGGAATCGGGGATCCCCTACTACAGCTACCTCGGCCGCTGGAGCCCGATTCGGCGAGGCAACCACATGTCGAGCTTCATCGGCATCTATCCATGTGCGGACGGCTACCTGGGCGTCCATGTCATGCCGCGGAACTGGCGGCCATTCGCGGCGGCAATCGGACGGGGCGACCTCCTGAGCGACCCCCGATTCGCTACCCAGGCCGACCGCACGGCGCACAGCGACGATTTAATGGCCGAGATGTATGCCTGGGCAGCCGACCAGCGCAAACGCGACGTCTATGCGCGAGCGGGCGCGGGGCGCGCACCAATCACGTTCGTCCATACCATGGCCGACCTCGTCGACAGCCCACAGCTGAACGCGCGGGGCTACTTGCAGCGCGTCGACCACCCGGTAGCCGGCGAGGCGCTCTACCCAGGGCCGCCCTGGTGGATCGGCCCGGCCGGCTGGGCGACCGGACGTGCGCCGCTGCTGGGGGAGCACACGGAGGAGGTGCTGCGCGACCTGGCGGGCCTTTCGGCGGGGGAGATAGCGCAGGCGGGAGCGGCCCGGTGACCCTCCGCGAGGACGTCGCCCGGGCCATGGCGTTCTTCGAAGCGACGAACGAGATCGGCCTGCTCCACCAGCTCACGGCCGAGCTGGCGCCGCGTGCCCGGCGGCTCGTGGCCGACTACTTGCAGCGCGGCTCCGAAGACGACATCCCGGCGCCCGCAGAACTGCGTCCGGCCCGCCAGCCAGCGACCCGGGAGGCAGCCGCGCGGACGGTGCGTACGACGAACGATTTCGCGCTGCTCCAGGTGCTGGCCAGGTCGATCGGGCAGCGGATCGAGGCGATCGAGATCGCCGCGTCGGCCGAGTTCCCGACGGGGGCGCGCGTGCGCGTTCCCGCCCAGCCTGGCTATCCTCCACGGGGGACGAGCGTGGAGGGCACGGTCGAAGAGAGCGGGACGAGCCTGCAGGTCCTCCTCGACAACGGCGAGACGTGGCACGGTCCGGCGAGCCTCGCCCGCCTGGCGGGACAGCCGTGAGGGCCCCGCTCGAAGGCGTGCGCGTCGTCGATCTGACGATGGTCTGGGCCGGCCCGTTCGGCACGCGCCTGCTGGGGGACTACGGTGCGGAGGTCATCAAGGTGGAGGCGCCGGGGCAGTGGGACCTGCTGCGCGCGCTCGGCCTTATCCCGCGAGAGGAGCCCCGCTGGTACAACCGGTCCGCCTACTTCAACCATAACAACCGGAACAAGTACGGGCTGGCGCTCAACCTGGGCCAGCCAGCCGGCCGCGACCTCCTCCTGCGCCTCTGCGCGGTCAGCGACATCCTCGTCGAGAACTACCGCGCGGACGTGATGGACAACCTCGGCCTCGGCTATGAGGCGGTGCGCACGGCCAATCCACGCCTGATCTACGTTTCGATGCCCGGCCACGGCAAGACGGGCCCGGAGAAGGACTTCGTCGCCTATGGCTCGAACGTGGAGCAGCTCGCCGGACTGGTCTCGCTCTCGGGGTACGAAGGCGGCGAGCCGCTGAAGACGGGGTTCAGCTATGGCGACCCGATGGCGGGGACGGCGCTCGTGGCGGCGGTCGCCCTCGCCCTGCGCCAGCGCCGGCTGACAGACGAAGGGCAGTACGTCGAGCTAGCCCAGCGCGAAAACCTCGGCATGTTCGTGGGCGAGCACCTGGTGGACTTCAGCATGACCGGCGAGCTGCGTCCTCCGCTGGGGAACCGCCACCCGCATTTCGCGCCCCACAACCGCTACCGTGCCGCCGGGGAGGACGCCTGGGTCGCAGTCGCCTGCGAGGACGAGGAGCAGTTCCGCGCGCTCTGCGGCGTCATCGGGCAGCCCGAGCTGGCGGACGACGGCCGCTTCACGACGAATGCCGCCCGCAAGGCGAACGAGGTCGCGCTCGACGCGATCATCGAGGCGTGGACGGCGGCGCGCGGGCATTACGAAGCGATGCACCTTCTCCAGCGGGCGGGCGTCCCGGCGGGGGCAGTGCTCACCATCCCGGAGTTGATGGCAGACCCGCACCTGCGCACACGGGGGCAGTGGGTCAGGCAGACCCATGCCGACGCCGGCACCTGGGAGGTCGAAGCGCCGCCGTGGCTGCTGGAGCGAACGCCCGGGTCTGTCCGGCTGCCTGCCCCGGGCTTCGCCGAGCACAACGACTATGTCTTCCGTGAGCTGCTCGGCCTGGGCGCCGAGGAGATCGACGCGCTCTATGCCGCCGGCGTGACGGCGGACGAGCCGCAGCCGGACCTCCACCGGTAGCGGCGACAGGAGTCGGGACGCGCCCCGAGCGGCTGCCGCTCAGCTGGCCTCATGTCGCTGCCAACGCCGGCTCGTCGAGGACCTCCCGAACCATGCCCGCCGCAACCGTGTGGCGCGTCGCCGGGTCGATGAGGATGAAGCTGCCGGTGTCGCGGCTGACGTCGTAGGGAGCGACGAAGACGGGCTCGAGCGTGCGCAGGGTGACTCTGCCGATGTCGTTGAGCGTGAAGGCTTCGGGACGACGCTCGCGCTCGAAGCTGCCGACGTGCAGGCGTTCGTCCAGCGACTCGACGCGACAGCGGACGCGGCGGGAGGTGTGCTTGAGCAGGAATTGCTGGCGTGGACACAGCGAGCTGGCGTCGTTCATCCAGCAGACGTCGGCCGTGAAGCGGGTGGTGACGGAAGCAGGAGCGGCGACGTCGACCAGCATTGAGCCGCGGCCCACGTCGAGGTCGTCGGCCAGACGAATGGCGACGGCTTCGCCGCTCGCGGCACGCGGGAGCGGTTCGGTAAAGCGGTCGACGCCGGTCACGCGACTGTGTACGCCGAGGGGGAGGACGAGGACTTCGCTGCCAACGGCGACGGACCCGGCGGCAACCGTGCCGGCGTAACCGCGGTAGTCGTGAAACTCGTCGCACTGGGGGCGGATGACGTACTGCACCGGGAAGCGCAGGCCCGCATGACGAGCGGGGTCGGGGACTTCGACCGTTTCCAGGAACTCGAGGAGGGGCGGCCCCTGATACCAGGGCATGTTGTTGCTCGCGGCCACGATATTGTCGCCCGAAACCGCGCTGATCGGCAGGACAGTGACGCGCGGGTTGCCCAGCTTGGCCGAGAGCTTGCGGAAATCCGCCTCGATCGCGGCGAAGGCGTCCTGCGACCAGTCCACCAGGTCCATCTTGTTGACACAGAGAACGAGGTGGCGAATGCCGAGGAGCGCCGTGAGCGCGGAATGCCGCCGCGTCTGCTCGACAACGCCTTTGCGGGCGTCGACGAGGATGAGGGCGAGCTGCGCGGTGGAGGCGCCGGTCACCATGTTGCGCGTGTACTGCACGTGGCCGGGGGAGTCAGCGATGATGAACTTGCGGCGCGGCGTGGTGAAGTAGCGGTACGCGACGTCGATTGTGATGCCCTGCTCACGTTCGGCACGCAGGCCGTCCGTAAGGAGGGCGAGGTTGACCTCGGCGAGCCCCTGCGCCTGGCTGGCGCGGGCGATGCTGACCATCGTGTCGTCGAACACCTGCCTGGAGTCGTAGAGCAGGCGGCCGATGAGGGTGCTCTTGCCGTCGTCGACCGAGCCGGCCGTGACGAAGCGGAGGAGGTCCATCAGAAGTAGCCCTCGCGCTTGCGGTCTTCCATCGCGGCCTCGGAGAACTGGTCGTCGGCGCGACTTTGTCCTCGTTCGGTAATGCGGGTCGTGGCGATCTCGGCGACGACCTCGGGCAGCGTCGTCGCAGAGGAACGGACGGCGGCGGTGCAGGTCATGTCGCCCACGGTGCGGTAGCGGACGGAGGCGGAGAACGGCCGCTCGCCGGGGAGGAGGGAGAGGTGGGGACTGACCGCCATGAGCATGCCGTCGCGTTCGAAGACGTCGCGGGCATGGGCGAAGTAGATGGAGGGCACTGCGAGCTCCTCCCGCTCGATGTAGCGCCAGACGTCGAGCTCCGTCCAGTTGGAGAGAGGGAAGACGCGTATGTGCTCACCGCGCACGTGCATGCCGTTGAAGAGGTGCCAGAGCTCGGGGCGCTGGTTGCGCGGGTCCCACTGGCCGAATTCGTCGCGCAGGGAGAACACACGCTCCTTGGCGCGGGCCTTCTCCTCGTCGCGGCGGGCGCCGCCGATCGCTGCGTCAAGCTGGTGCTCTTCGACGGCGGCGAGCAGGACCGGCGTCTGCAGCCGGTTCCGGGAGGCGCGCGCGCCGCGCTCTTCGACGACGGTGCCGGCGGCGATGGCGTCCGGCACCGAGGCGACGATCAGCCGGGCACCCAGCTCGGCCACGCACCGGTCGCGAAAGGCGATCACTTCAGGGAAGTTGTGACCGGTGTCGACGTGCATGACCGGGAAGGGGAAGCGCGCGGGCCAGAACGCCTTCTCGGCGATGCGGAGGAGGACGATGGAGTCCTTGCCGCCGGAGAAGAGGAGGGCGGGCCGTTCGAACTCGGCGGCCACCTCGCGCATGATGAAGACGGCTTCGGCCTCGAGCTGGTCGAGGCCGGCCTCGTGCTTCTCGGGAAGGAGAACCTGCTCGATCGTCATCGACTGTCCTCGGGCCGGGGGGATTGAGGGGATGAGCGGTCGCGGCAAGGGTGCGCAGGCCGGATGAGGCCACGCTCCTCAAGATAGGCGAGGATGCGACCGAGGGAGGCGGCGGGCGTCTCCCGGCCGCTGGGGATGACGAGCTCTGGCGCCGCCGGCTCTTCGTAGGGGTCGTCCAGGCCGGTGAAGGCGATGCGCTGGCCGGCGCGGGCTTCGGCATAGAGGCCCTTGACGTCGCGCGCCTCGCACTCTTCGACGGTCGCCGCCACGTAGGCTTCGACGAAGGCGGAACCGTCTCCCTCGCACAGGCGGCGGTTGGCGTCGCGGGCGGCGCGATAGGGGGAGATGGCGGCGGTGATCACGGCCACGCCGTTGCGGGCGAGCAGGTTGGCGACGAAGCCGATGCGCAGGATGTTGGTGTCACGATCCTCGCGGCTGAAGCCGAGCCCTTTCGAAAGGTTGGTGCGCACGGCGTCGCCGTCGAGGACTTCAACCCGGCAGCCGCGCTCGCGGAGGACGGGCGCGAGGGCGTGGGCGAGCGTGGACTTGCCGGCGCCAGAGAGCCCGGTGAACCAGAGGACGAAGCCCGACCCGCCTGTCACGCCAGCGCTCTCCGTCCCTTGTGTGGCGAGCACGCCCGGGGCATCAGTATGAGGGGCGCCCATCAGGTATGCAGCCCGCATTCGTCTTTTTCGAAGCCCTGCCAGCGGCCCGCCCGGCCCTGCACGCCCGGGAGGGTGCAGTTGTAGCAGCCGATGCTGCTGTAGCCGCGATCGAGCAGCGGGTTATAGGGCACCTGGTTCTCGAGGACGTATTGCCAGGTCTGCTTTTCGTTCCAGTTGGCCAGCGGGTTCACCTTCACGACCTCGAAGCGTTCGTTCCAGGAGACGACCGCTACGTCCGCCCGCCCCTCCGACTGGTCGCGGCGGAGGCCGGAGACCCAGGCCGTGCGGCCAGCAAGGGCGCGCCGGTTCGGCTCGATCTTGCGCAGCTCGCAACAGCGGTCGGGGTCACGCATCCAGAGCGCGGCGCCGTAGCGGGTGGCCTGTTCTTCGTGGCTGAGCGCCGGGCGATAGACCGTGACGTCGCGGAGCCCGAGGGCCGGGACAGCGCGCCGCATCGTCTCGTGCGTCTCTTCGAAGAGGTAGCTGGTGTCGAGCACGAACACGTGGACGTCGGGCTTGAGGGTGGCGACCATGTGCAGAATCGCCATGCCGCTGGCGCCGCCGAAGCTGGCGCCGACAGCGAGGCCCTCGCCGAACGTCTCGACTGCCCAGGCGACGATCTCATGAGGGCTGGCGCTCTCGAAGCGGTCGTTGAGGGCTTCGAGGGCCGCGGCCGAGAAGGGCGGCGTGCTGACTTGCATGGCGGTCGCCTAAAGGTGAGTGATTTGCTCGACTTTATCAACATCGGCTATTCTGAGCAACCACAAGGTTCCCGCCGTTTCCTGGAGGTCCCGCGATGACAGAGGTCGAGACGATTGTGTATAGCGACGAGCCGGGGCGCGTGCTTCCCGTCCTCCAGCGCGAACTGGAAGACTTCGAGACGGAGGCGACGCGCTTCCTCGACGGAAAGATCGAGGAGAACGTCTTCATCGGCTTCCGCCTGAAGCAGGGCGTTTATGGCCAGCGACAGCCCGGGGTGCAGATGCTGCGCTGCAAGCTGCCCCTCGGCGGCGTGACGCCCGAGCAGCTGGAGGCGTTCGCGGAGGTGGCGGAGCGGTTCGCGCCCCTGCGCAAAGGCCACATCACTACCCGCCAGAACGTGCAGTTCCACCATGTGCCCCTGAAGAAGGCGCCCGAAGCGCTGTACCTCCTGGGGAAGGCGGGGATCTCCACGCGGGAGGCCTGCGGCAACACCGTGCGGAATGTGACGGGTGACCCCTGGGCGGGCGTGGCGGTCGACGAGGTCTTCGACCCGACGCCCTACGCGGCCGCGTTCGCCCGGTACTGGCTGCGCAACCCGCTCTCCCAGCTTCTGCCGCGCAAGTTCAAGGTGGCCTTCAGCGCCAGCGACGCGGACCGTGCTATCACGGGTCTGCACGACCTGGGGTTCCTGCCGCGTGTCCGGGATGGCGTGAAGGGCTTCGAGGTGCGGACGGGCGGCGGGCTGAGCATCCTGCCGCGCAACGCCTACGTCCTCTATGACTTTGTTTCGGTCGACGAATACCTGCGCGTGTCGGAGGCAGTGGTGCGGCTGTTCGACCGGGCCGACGAGTTGCGAAAGAACCGGGCGAAGGCGCGTCTCAAGTTCTTCATCGACCGCATCGGCGTCGACGCCTTCCGCACGCTGTGCGACGAGGAGCTGACAGGCGAATGGGCGAAGAAGGATTTCAGTCCCGACCGGCTGCTGTTCGCCGACGACGAGGAGGCCACTGCCCCGGCGCGCCGACTTACCTACGCGCGGGCGAACGGCGACATGCGGGAGTTCTCGGCGTTCGTCGCCGCGAACGTGCAGGGACAACGCCAGCAGGGCTTCAGCACGGTCGAGGTGAAGGTCGCGCGCGGTGACCTGAAACCGGAACAGTTCCGGGGTCTGGCGGGCATTCTGCGAGAGTACTGCGGCGGGCGAGCGCGGACGACCGTCCAGCAGAATGTCGTCCTCCGCTGGGTGCGGGACGAAAGCCTCTACGAGGTATGGCAGCGGCTGAAGGCGATCGGGCTGGGGGGAGCGGGCGCGCACAGCATCGCGGACGTGGTCAGCTGCCCCGGGACGGACAGTTGCAAGCTCGGGATCACCAGCTCGATGGGCCTCAACGCGGCTATCCAGGCGAAGGTCGAGGCTCTGCAGATCGAAGACCCGCTCACGAAGAAGATCAAGATCAAGATGAGCGGCTGCCCGAACAGCTGCGGCCAGCACCACATCGCGAACATCGGCTTCCACGGTGCGGCCATGAAGGTTGGGGACCAGCAGCTCCCGGCCTACCACGTGTTCGTCGGTGGCGGCTACGAGGAAGGCGGCATGCGCCTGGCGACGCAACTGAAGGTCCGCCTGCCGGCCAAGCGCGGCCCGGAAGCGGTGGAGCGTTTCGTCGCCCTCTACGAGCGGTACCGCAGCCCGGGCGAGACGTTCAACGCCTACTTCGACCGGGTCGGGCCGAGGCCTTTCGAGCTGGCGATTGAAGACCTGACCCTTCCGGGCGACTTCACCGACGACAACCGCGGAATGTTCATCGACTGGGGCAAGCTGGACCTCTACCAGCTGCAGCGCGGCGAAGGGGAGTGCGCCATCTGATCCCGCCCGGCTGGGGGCGCCGTCCGGCTCCGGCGGTCAGGGGCGGCAGCGGCGGCAGCGCCCGTAGAGCTCGAGGCTATGACCGTCGAGGGCGAAGCCCTGGGCGTCGGCGTTCTGGGCGATGAGGGCGTCGAGCGCGGCGTCGCTGAACTCGCCAACCGATCCGCACTCGCTGCAGACGAGGTGGTGATGGTGGCCGCTGCCTGAGAGCTGATAGAGCGGGCTGCCGTCCTCGCGGACGACACGGCAGAGGACGCCCGCTTCCTGGAAGAGCTTGACGGTGCGGAAGACCGTGGCGCGGCCCACCTCAGGGACGGCGGCGACGAGCTCTTCGGCAGTGAACGGCGCGGTGGCACGGGCCATCACGTCCAGAATGGCTCGCCGCGGGGCCGTCACCCTGCAACCCGAACCCACGAGCCGGGCGCGCGTCTCTTCGGCGATGGACACGAGGCGATGGTAGGAACCGCTCTTTCAGGGTGTCAACGCGGCGACGGGCGCAATGCGCCAGGCCATGTCGATCCCTGCCAGCCGACCGCGGTAGACGTCGACGACGTGCTCGGGGCAGGCGGCCACGACGACATGAGGCGACTGGCCATCGCAGGCGTCCCAGCGTTGGGCCGGGGAGGCAGCGAGGAGGGCCGGGAGGGCGGTGCGCACGCCGATCGTGCTCGTCGTCGGCCGGGGCCGAAGGCCGAGGTAGAGGCAGATGGCACAGGGGTCGGCCACGCGTCGCTCCTGCGTTTCTCAGCGGTAACGCCGGTGGGAACAGGCTAGCAGCCGGCGGCCAGATAATGTTCGTGCGCGCATGAAGAAGCGGGCGTGCGCCCCCGTAAGCCGGCAGGCTGCGGCGCGCGGACGAGTGTGGCGTAATCTGTGGCGGGCGGGGACGGCGCGGAGGTCGCGGCGACGGCCCGGGGAGGTGCGCTCGTGCGCGTTCTGGTTGCTGGGGGCTCGGGCTTGCTCGGCCGGGAGATCACGCGTGCGGCCCTGGCCGCAGGCCATGACGTCACAGTCCTGTCGCGTTCGCGTCCCGGGAGAGATCCGCTCGACCCGCGGGCCGCGTGGCTGGGCGGCGACGTGACGGACGCCGAGAGTCTCGCGGGGAAGCTGGAGGGCCATGACGCTGTCGTCGACGCCGTGCAGATGCCGAACTCGCCCTTCGAGGATCCGAAGAAAGGCGTCACGTTCGAGCGGTTCGACCTTCACGGCACGCTCAACCTGTTGCGAGCGGCGGAGGCACAGGGCGTTGGAGTCTTCGTCGGGCTGAGCGGGGTGGGGGCGGCCGCCGACGCGCCCTATCACTGGCAGCGGCTGAAGTGGGAGGAGGAACAGGCGATCCAGGCGAACAGGAGCGAGTGGGTGGTCTTTCGGCCGAGCTGGGTCTATGGGGCTCGCGACGTCTCGCTCAACCGCTTCCTCGGCTTTGCCCGTTTCCTGCCGTTCGTGCCGGTCATCGGCGACGGACGGACACGGATCAACCCGCTGTTCGTTCAGGACTTGGGGGAGCACGTGGCGGCGGCGCTGACGCTCCCGGCGGCCCGAGCGCGGGTGTTCGAGATCGGCGGTCCAGCGGTGCTCACCATGGACGAGGTCGTGCGGGTGGCCCTGGCGGTGGCAGGGCGCCGGCGGCTACTCCTCCATCAGCCGAAGTGGCTGATGAAAACGCTGGCCCAGGTGGTGCAGCACCTGCCCGGTCGCCCGCTCACGCCGGACAGCGTCGATTTCGTGACGATGGACGGCGTCGCGGACACGAAGGGCCTGGAGGAGACGTTCGGCCTGCGCCTGACGCCGCTCGCCGAAGGGCTGGCAACGTACCTGGGGCGTGATCGGTGATTGCTCCAATCACGGTTCCGTCTATGGGAAGCATAGACGTCTTGCGCAGATCTCACGCGAGGGGCGTAGAATCGGGCCTGCCGCCGGGCAGCCCCCACCGCCGGCTACTTCCGTTTCGGAGCTTGCCGTGCGCGCTGACACTTCCGATGTGGCGTTTCGCCTCCTTCTCACGCTGGGCGATCTGTGGGAGTGGCTGCATCAGTCGCAGATCGACGTGGGCGGCCGCGGCTTGCACCTAACGAAGGAGTACCTGGGCGGTTACACCCGGTATAGCGTCGGGCCGGCCTCCCACCCTCGGCTCGTCTTTGAATGGAACGAGGCGTCGCGCCATCTGCGGGTGCTGCGCGCGGAGGACTGGCCGGGCCTCGACGCAGCCGTTTCCGGCACAGTTGCGCATGTGCGGACCGAGGCCCGGGTGCGCGGCCTCATCGAGATTGTCGACGGCGCCTTCGTCCGCGCCTGCCAGGAGCCCGCCCCCTGCCGCCGCACGGTTGTCGCGCCGGCCCTGACGCCCGCCCGACGCAGCGTGTAGCCTCCGCCGTGGGCGAGCCTACCGGCGGCGCACCGCCCACTGGCGCGCGTGGTAGGTCACGACGAGGTCGGCGCCCGCCCGGCGGATGGCCGTCAGCGTCTCGTCGATCGCCCGCTCCTCGTCCAGCCAGCCGTTCTGCACGGCGGCCATGAGCATGCTGTATTCGCCGCTGACGTTGTAGGCCGCCACTGGGACGTCCACTGCGTCGCGCACCTGGCGCAGCACGTCGAGGTACGGCAGGGCGGGCTTGACCATGACCATGTCCGCGCCCTCGGCGAGATCGGTGAGCACCTCGTCGAGGGCCATGCGCCCGTTTGCCGGGTCGAGCTGATAGCCGCGGCGGTCACCGAAGGCGGGGGCACTCGCCGCGGCCTCGCGAAAGGGCCCGTAGAAGGCGCTGGCGAACTTCGCCGCGTAGGCGAGGATGGGCGTACCGCTGAAGCCGGCACCATCCAGGGCCGCCCGGATCGTGGCCACGCGGCCGTCCATCATGTCGCTGGGGGCGATGACGTCGCAGCCGGCCTCGGCCAGGCTGGTAGCCGTCTCGGCCAGCAGGGGAAGCGTGGCGTCGTTGTCGACCTCGCCGTTCGGAGCCATGACGCCGCAGTGTCCGTGGCTGGTGTACTCGCAGAGGCAGACGTCGGCGAAGACCAGCAGCTCCGGGCGGGCGTCTTTGAGGCGGCGCGCCGCCTGTTGGACGATGCCGTCGCTCGCCCAGGCACCGCTCCCGCGCTCATCCTTCGCCGGCGGGAGGCCGAAGAGAAGGACCGCCGGGATCGCGAGCGCGGCGAGGTCGCGCGCCTCGTCCGCCAGTGCATCCAGGCCCAGGCGGTCCTGGCCGGGCATCGAGGGGATCGGCGTCCGCCCGTTCAGCCCGGCTTCGACGAAGAGAGGGTAGACAAGGTGCGCCGGCTGGAGGTCGGTTTCGCGAACGAGCCGGCGCATCGCTGGCGAGGAGCGCAGACGGCGGTGGCGGCGAAAGGGGGGCTGTTCCACAGGGGAATCTTAGCATCGGTCCCGATGGCGCCAGCCGGGGCGAGGGCTATCCTGAGCGGGTGCACGAACGGCGCCTCCCACTCCAGTACGACGGCTGGCAGGCCCACGAGGCGGAGCTGCGGCGGATGACCACTCCGGAGCTGGTCGCCGAGATCCAGGACGGCCCACCCGACCGCCGGCTCGCGGCCCTGGCCGTCATCGACCTGAGCGAGGTGGCCCAGGAAACGATCGAGGACTGGATCCGCACACTGCCGGACGCCGAGGCAAACGAGCTGGCAGGGGCCATCCCCGCCCAGCGGCCTCACGCCGGCTGCCGCGAAGACCTCCGCTGGGTGGCGGTCGGCCGGCTGGGGTTCGAGCGTCGCCGGCTGCCGACCTTCCTCGTGATGCTCTTCTCCTCATTGGAGGCGATGGAGGCGCGCGGCTGCCCGGAAACGCCGGCCGTCTGGGAAGAGACGGCCGACTGGCTGGGCGCGGTCTACGACCAGTTCGCGGAGGCGGGTGCACGGGACGCGCTGGAGGACATTTCCCTGTTCGTACTCGAGAGCTACCTCGACCGCGACGCCGTGTTCGAGGCCTTCTGCGGCATGCTGGCGCGGCACGAGGAGCTGGCCCGCCAGGT
>JADLBJ010000227.1 GCA_020847765.1 Dehalococcoidia bacterium | reverse complement strand
GCGTTTCTGCGTGGGATCCGAGCGTTCCCGGCGGAGCAGATTCCTGGTCTGGAACAGAAGTTCTTCTCGAGCGTGGCGAATGCCAATGCGCCGGTGCTACGGATGCTGACTCCGCAGGATATTCACCCGGTTGCGATCAACGTGCTGAATGTGAAACGGAACGGGGCTTTTCTGCTGCCGTCCGCCTCCGATCAGTTGCGGTTGCTGCCGGCGACAGCATCTTACGGCCCGGAGCGCGAGTTAGTGCAGTCGTTCCCCACCGGCTACAACAACTGGTCAGGGGCGGCGGGCATCGACCACAGTTTCCGAGCCGATTCGCGGCTCCGGTTGAACTACATCCGCACGTCGCAATTCGTGGAAGAGGCATTTGGCTGGGCCAATTCCTCTCCCTCTCCGACGCAGGGGCAGGCGCCCAGCTACACCGCTTCCATGAACTTCCATCACAGCTTCTCGCCGCGGCTTTTCTGGGAATTGCGGGGCGGTTTTTTCGAACTCTACAACACGCGCATTTCGTTGTATCGGGACATCTATAATTCGACGCTGGGCATCTACAATCCGATCGAGGAAGCGCTGGGTGGATTGGCGTCGCTGATGCCGACGATCGACATCAACACACAGCGCAGTACGAGCGGCATCGGCAACGCATGGGACTTTTTCGACCGGCAGCGGGTCATCAATGCCGCCTCGAATCTGACCTCGATTCGAGGCACGCACACGCTGCAGTTCGGGGGCGAAGTGCGCAGGCCGACGATCGCCGGCGAGTATATGGCGCGCACGAACGGTGATCTGGACTATGGCAACTGGGTCTGGTTCTTTACCGGGCATGGAGCGTCGGGCGGCGGATCTGACCTGGATCAAGGCGATACGCGGCGTCATTTCAAGATGAAAGATTTTTCCTGGTTCGCGCAGGACGATTGGAAGCCGCGCCGCGATCTCACCGTCAATTTCGGGGTGCGGTACGAGATGTTCTCGTACCCCACGGAGACGCAGGGACGCATCGGGTCGTACTATCTGCCGCACATGGCGGCGCGGGCCGGGGTGCAACCCGGCTACCAAATACCTGCGAATAGCCGGATTTTCGAACCGGGCTTTCGTCCCATCGATATCGGGCTGGTGGTTGCGCCGGGCACGGACTGGAACCTGAACCAGGTGCACAAGGCGAAATGGGCTTCCACCATTGCGCCGGACTACAACAACTTCGCACCGCGAGTGGGGGTGGCGTGGCAGCCGGGGTTTGGCAAAGGGCGC
>JADLBJ010000046.1 GCA_020847765.1 Dehalococcoidia bacterium | reverse complement strand
GAAATGCGCACCTGGGTCGCGAATGACGGCCACATGCCGGTCAGCGACCCGCGCGCCCCCTGGAAGCCCTCCCAGCCGCCGCTCCGCACCTGGACGGAGACCAACTCCGCGACGAAGGACCAGGTCCTCGTCCTCTCGACCTCGCTCGGGGACGGCGCCCCGCTGCCGAAGGGCGACTACTTCGTCAGTTCCGGAAGTGCGCGTTTCAACTCGGCCCTCGCCTTCAGCGTGGTCGATACGGCGCTGGTGACAAAGGTCAGCTTCGACGAAGTGCTCGTCTGGGCCCTCGACCTCGAGAGCGGCAAGCCGCTCCCCGGCCTCACGCTGAATGCGTCCGAGTACGGCAACGTGAAGGACGGCCCGCCAAACAACACGCTCGCCTCCACCACGGCAACGACCGGCGCCGACGGGCTCGCTTCGTTCAAGCTGAAGGAGCCGGAGTCGAGCACGACCTTCCTCGATGGGCGCCCGCGCTACCTGGTCACGCTCGACAGCGGCGGCCGCAGGGGCGTCGAGGCGACCTCGTGGCAGCAGGGCTCATACGGGCTCGAAGTCCCGCAGGAGTATTTCCAGCGCGCCTACGTCGGCCACATCTACACCGAGCGGCCCATCTACCGCCCCGGCGAAGACGTGCTCTTCAAGGGCATCGTCCGCGAGGACGACGACGCCCATTACGCGGTTCCCGATGGCACCGTGCCGCTCGAATGGGTCATCCGCGACGCCCAGGGCAAGGAACTGGCGCGCACGCCGGTCTCCCTGAACAGCTTCGGCAGCTTCGCCGGGAGCTTCACCCTCCCTGCGAGCGCCGCCATCGGCGACTACACCGTCCAGATCGAGGAGCCCGGCGGCGGCCCGCAGCAGCGCCATATGCCCATCACCGGCACGTCCTTCAACGTCGCCGAGTTCCGCAAGCCCGAATTCCAGGTCGAGGTGACCAGCGATAAGCCGGCCTACGCCTCCGGCGACACCATCACCGTCAACGCCCTCGCGACGTTTTTCTTCGGCGGCGGCGTCTCGGGCGCGAAGGTCGACTGGAACGTCATGGCCACGCCCACGCGCCCGTCCGTCCCCGGCTACGAGCGCTACTCCTTCGGCGACATCGACTTCGCACAGCGAAACGTCGTCCGTGACCCCCAGCGCGCCACCGGCGCCTCCTCCACCGATGCCTCCGGCAAGTCCGTGTTCACCACGCCGGCCGCGCTCAAGGGCGGCGAAGGTGCGCAGGCGTTCCAGATCTCCGCGCTCGTGAGCGACCAGAGCGGCCAGGGCGTCGCGGGCGTCACCAGCGTCACCGTCCATCCCGCCGATGGCTACGCCGGCATCCGGCCCGGCGAGTACGTCACCGTCGCGGGCGAGGAAGCGAAGATCCACGTCGTCACCGTCGACAACGAGGGCAAGCCGGTGGCCAACCGCCAGGTCACCGTCGGCGTTTACGAACGCACCTGGGTCACGACCAAGGAGCAGACGCCCGAGGGCGCCCGCCGCTACCGCAGCGACCCCGTCGACAAGCTCCTCGCGACCATCCCCGTCACCACTGATGCGAAGGGCGAGGCGACCGTCAGCTACACGCCCACGAAGAGCGGCCAGGTCCGCCTGACCGCCGACTATACCGACGCGAAGGGCCGCACGGCGCGCTCCGCGAGCTACCTCTGGGTCAGCAGCGGCCAGTTCGCCAGCTGGCAGGTCACGAACGACGACATCGTGAAGCTCGTCGCCGACCGCGACCAGTACGAGGTCGGCGACACCGCCGAGGTGCTCGTGCCCGCGCCCTTCGCGGGCGCCATCGGCCTCGTCACGACGGAGCGCGGCAAGATCATCTCGCGCACGGTGCAGCCGTTCCCGACGAACGCCGAGCGCCTCAGCATCCCCGTCAACGACGGCTCCGTGCCGAACATCTTCGTCGGCGTCGTGCTCTACCGGCCGCCGACCGCCGAGGACCCGATCCCGCGCTACAAGATGGGCTACGCCCAGCTCTCCGTCTCCACGAAGAGCCGGCAGCTCAACGTCGAGATCACGCCTGACCGCGCACAGGCGAAGCCTGGCGACAAGGTCGCCTACGACATCAAGGTGACGGACTCCGCCGGCAAGGGCGTGAAGTCCGAGGTCTCGGTCGCCGTCGTCGACAAGGCCGTCCTCTCGCTCATGGAGGAGCGCAGCGTCACCGGCCTGCGGGCGTTCTGGTTCGAACGAGGCCTTGGCGTGCAGACGTCGTCGTCGCTCGCCGTCTCCATCGACCGCTGGAACGACGTCATCGGCGAACCGCGGCAGGGCGGCAAGGGCGGCAGCGGCGGCGAAGACCGGCTGCGGCAGGACTTCAAGAACACCGCCTACTGGGAGGCCCAGCTCCCCACGAAGGAAGACGGCACCCTCCGCGTCGAAGTGACGATGCCGGACAACCTCACCACCTGGCGGCTGCAGGCGCGCGCCATCAGCGGCAACACCATGGTCGGTGAGGCGACGAACGAGCTTGTCTCGACGCAACCGCTGCTCCTGCGGCCCGCGCTCCCCCGCTTCCTGCGCGTGGGGGACCAGGTCCGCCTCCGCCTCCTCGTCCGCAACGCCACGGACAAGGCGACCGACGTCACGGTCACGCTTGCCGCCGAGGGCGTCGAGGTGAGCGGCGGCGCCGAAAAGAAGGCGAACGTGAAGCCCGGCGAGTCAGCAGTCCTCGAGTGGCCCGCCAGCGTCTCCCGCGAGGGCGAGGCGAAGCTCACCTTCAGGGCGACGGGCTCCGGCGGGCTGAGTGACTCCATCGTCCAGGCGCTCCCGATCTACCTCGACGTCACGCCCGAGGCGATGGCCACGAACGGCGTCGTCACGGACGAGTCGCAGGCCGAGGGCGTCTACCTGCCGGGCTTTGCGCTCCTCAAGAACGGCTTCCTCGACGTCTCCGTGCAGCCGACCCTGACGGGTTCGCTCACGTCCAACCTCTCCCGCTTCAAGAAGCGGCCCGGTGAGCTGCTCGAGCCCACCAGCCGGGTGGCCGGGCGCGCCATCGCCACCATGGCCATCGTGCGCGCGGAGAAGAGCGCCGGCCGCAGCACGGACAGCTACGAACCCCAGATCGCGACCGACCTCGCGACCCTCGTCGGGCGCCAGCGGCCCGATGGTGGCTTCGCCTGGTGCGAACACCCGCTCTGCCAGAGCGACCCGCAGGTCACGGGCTGGGTGCTCACCGCCTTCGGCGAGGCCCTGCGCGATGGCCGCACCGTCGACACCGGCGCCGCCAGCCGCACGCGCGACTACGTGTCCACCTACATCAACCGCGTGACCGACGTGCTGACGCCGGCGGACGTGAACGAAAAGGCGCAACTGCTCTACGCGCTCGACGCATCCATCGCCGAGGGCGGCAGCTCGTCCGCGTCGATCATGCGGTCGCTGCTGCAGCAGCACCGCGCCACGCTCGCGAACTGGGGCCGTGCCTACCTCATCCTCGGCCTGCTCGGGGATGGGGCGGCGAAGGAAGACCAGTCCGTCAGCCAGCTCCTCAACGACCTCTCGCAGTCGATGATTTCGAGCGCAACCGGCAACCACTGGGAGGACGAGCGTGTCCATCGCTCGGCCCACACCGGCGTGCGCACGACATCGCTCGTCCTCATGGCGCTCGTTCGCGCCGACCCGGGGCACCCGCTCATCGAAGAGACCGTCCGCTGGCTCAT
>JADLBJ010000045.1 GCA_020847765.1 Dehalococcoidia bacterium | reverse complement strand
CGTGCCGACGACGGCATTCACGGTGTCGAACGACTTCGTCCTAACGGCGAAGGCACCGCCGCACGCTGTTGGCACCGTGCACGTTGTCGTCTGGGCGGGCTCCACGCCCAGTCTGTCGACAGCCGCGGACCTGTTCACCTATACGGCGGGTGCCGTCGTCCTGGACATCAGTCCGGAATTTGGGCCCACGGGCGGCGGCACGGTGGTGAGCATCTTCGGGGCCGGGTTCAACGACGCCACGGCAGTGACCTTTGGCGGCGTCCTCTCGACGTCCGTCTCGCTCGTGAGCGACACGCTGCTGCTCGCGAAGTCGCCGCCGCACAGCGCGGGCCCGGTCGACGTCGTCGTCTGGGTGGACTCCACGCCGAGCCCGATCACCCTCAACGACGTCTTCACCTACACCGCCGGCCCGGTGGTGATGGGTGTCAGCCCGGCCGGAGGGCCCGTCTCCGGGGGCACGGCCGTGACGGTGACGGGCGCCGGCTTCACGGGCGCAACGGCCGTGACCTTCGGCGGTGTCGCCGGCAGCAGCCTTGCCGTGCTGAGCGACAACCTTCTCGTCGTCACGTCGCCTCCGCATGCGGCGGGCACGATCGACCTCGTTGTCTGGGTGGGCGCGGTGCCGAGCCCGCTGACTGTCGCCGACCGCTTCACTTACGCCGGCGGGCCCGTTGTCACGAGCATCAGCCCGGCCAGCGGCTCGACGGCTGGCGGGACAGTCGTGACGGTGATCGGTTCCGGCTTCACCGGCACTAGCGCCGTCACCTTCGGTGGGAGTGCTGGCGCCAACGTCACGCTCCTGAGCGACACCCGCCTGCTCGTGACGTCGCCGGCGCACGCGGCCGGAGGGGTCCACGTCCAGGTCTGGGTCGGCTCCGTCGGCAGCGCTACCTCCTCGGCCGATCTCTTCACCTACACCGGCGGCCCTGCCGTTGCGGGCGTTAACCCGAGCAGCGGCTCCACGGCGGGCGGCACCGTAGTCACCGTCTCGGGGAGCGGCTTCACGGGCGCCACTGCCGTCACCTTCGGCGGCACCGCCGGCTCGGCGCTGAGCGTGACGAGCGACACCCGGCTCGTCGTCACCACGCCCGCGCACGCTGCCGGCACGGTGGACGTGGTCGTCTGGGTCGGCTCGGTCGGCAGTGCAGTCTCCTCGGCTGACCTCTTTACCTTCACGTCGGCCGCGCCGTCGAACCCGCCGGCCCGCTTTGCCGGAAGCGTGGTGGTCGCCGGCGTCGGTGCGGCCTCGGGGACGACCGTCGAGGCGCGCGTGGGCTCGGCCGTCTGCGGCTCGACAGCCGTGTTCCTCGAAGGCGGCGTTTCCCGCTACGTGGTCGACGTTGCCGCCACGGACAGCAGCCACCCGGGCTGCGGCAGCGAGGGCGCGACTGTCACGTTCTCCATTGGCGGCGCCCAGGCGAACCAGGCCGGCGTCTGGCATAGCTATCAGCTGAACGTCCTCGACCTGACGGTCGGCGCCGTTCCGATCACGCCCACGCCGCCGACGCCGACGCCGGTGGCGCCTGGACCACCGGACACGGGCGGCGGCCTGACGAGCGGGTCGGCCATTCCGGGGCTGACGATCGTCGGCCTCGGGCTGATGGCAATCGCCGTCGGCGGTGGCCTCGCCCGGCTGAAGCGCCAGTAGGCCGCTGGCCTGCTTTAAGGGGGGCGCCGTCCGCCCGGGCGGCGCCCCCTTTCGGTTTGGGGCCGCGCTGTGCCCCGGGGCGCTACCATGCCTTTCGGGAGGTGAGACGATGAAGCTCGTTCGCGCCAGCGAGCACGACCCCCGGCCGGTGGACCTGCCGATCTTCACCGGCGCCGTCGCCATGGCGCGCCTGACGGAGGGGGTGAGCGAGCAGACGCAGGTCGCGCTCGTCCGCTTCGCCGCGGGCGCGCGCACCATGCGGCACACGCATACGTTCGAACAGATCCTCCTCGTCAGCGAGGGCGAAGGGCTCGTGACGGCCGGCGACCAGCGCTTTCTCGTCCATCCGGGGGACGTCGTCGTCATTCCGCCGGGCGAAGCGCATGTCCACGGCGGCACCGAGGCGAGCGGAATGGCGCACTATTCGATCACGCCGCCCGGCTCGACCGAGGTGCTCGAGTAGCTCAGAGGCGGGCGGCCACGCGGTCGAGGATGGCGTGCGCCACGGCGTACTTGCTCATCAGAGGGAGCTGTTCGACGGTGCCGCCCGCGTAGAAGATCGTGACCTCGTTCGTCTCCGTCCCGAAGCCGCTGCCCGGGGCGGTGACGTCGTTGCCGACGATGAAGTCGAGCCGCTTGGCTGCGAGCTTTGCGACGGCGTTCGCCGCCAGGTTCTCCGTTTCGGCGGCGAAGCCCACGCGCACGCGCGGCCCCGGCAGGGTGGCAAGGATGTCGGGGTTCTTGCCGAGGCGGATGGTCAACGTCTCCTGACCGGGAAGCTTCTTCAGCTTCTGCGCCGCCGGGTCGAGCGGGCGAAAGTCGACCGGCGCAGCGGCCATGATCAGGGCGTCGGCGCTCGCCGTGGCTTTCTCGAGTGCGCAGAGCATCTCCGCCACCGTGGGTGCCGCCACGCGCTCTACGGCGTAGGGGGTTTCCGGCGCGACCGGGCCGGCGACGAGGGTGACACGCGCGCCGCGGTCGCGGGCGGCCTCCGCAATGGCAAAACCCATGCGCCCGCTCGAGTGGTTGCCGACGAAGCGTACGGGGTCGATCGGCTCCTGGGTCGGGCCGGCGCTGACGACGACGTGACGGCCGCGCAGGTCGCCAATCACCTGCCCGAGCATGGCTCGCACCGCGCCCGCGATCTCGGCGGGCTCGGCCAGGCGCCCGGGGCCGACGCGGCCGCTTGCCAGCCGCCCCTCGCCCGGCCCGACGAAGTGCACGCCGCGTTCACGGAGGGTCTCGACGTTCGCGCGCGTGGCCGGGTGCTCCCACATCTGGTTGTCCATCGCCGGGGCGACGAGCAGCGGCGCGCGCGTGGCCAGCCCGGTAAGCGCGACCATGTCGGGCGTCTGCCCGCTCGCCAGGTTCGCCAGGCAGTCGGCTGTGGCCGGCGCGACGACGAAGGCGTCGGCTCGGCGGGCGACTTCCACATGAGCCTCCGCCTCGTCCGCGGCGAAAACATCCACCACGACCGCGCGCCCGGTCAGCGCCTGGAAGGTAAGCGGGGTGACGAAGCGGGCGGCGGCCGGCGTCATGACCACCTCCACCGCGGCCCCGAGCTGGCGCAGGCGACTGCAGAGGTCGGCTGCCTTGTAGGCGGCGATGGAGCCGGTCACGCCGAGGACGACGTGTCTCCCAGCGAGCGGTAGGAGGTCTGCCGGCGAGGGGGCGCTCACGAGGCGTCCCGGTTCATCTCGTAGATGAGGCGGAGGCCCGTCAAGGTCAGGTCGCTGTCGACGATGTCGATGCACTGCGTTTCGGCGGCCACCTGCGCGGCCCAGCCCCCCGTGCCGACGACCTTGACGTCGCCGCTCAGCTCCTGCTTGAAGCGGGCGACGAGGCCCTCGACGAGGCCGACGTATCCGAAGAGGATGCCCGACTGCATGGCCGTGATCGTATTCTTGCCGATGGCCGCCGGAGGCCTTTCGAGCTGCACGCGATAGAGCATGGCGGCGCGGCTGAAGAGCGCCTCGCTCGCGATGCCGATGCCGGGTGCGATAGCGCCACCCAGGTAGTCGCCGTGCTCGTTGACCGCGTCGAAGACGGTGGCCGTGCCGAAATCGACGACGATCACGGGTGCGCCGTACTGACGGATCGCGGCCACGGCGTCGATGATGCGGTCCGCCCCCAGCTGCTTTGGGTTGTCGTAGAGAATGCGCACGCCGGTGCGCAGCCCGTGGCCCACGAGCAGCGGCTCGAGGTCGAAGTACTTCCGGCAGACGCTCTCGAAGGTCGGGATGAGGGGCGGCACGTCGCAGCCGAGGATGCAGGCGGTGATGTCGGCCGGGCCGAGCCGTCGCGTGGAGAGCAGGGTGAGGAGGAGGACGCCGTATTCGTCCGGCAGCTTTTCGGTTTCGACGCCGATCCGCCAGGTCGCGGACAGCTGTTCCCCTTGAAACAGGCCGACGTGGATCGACGTGTTCCCGATGTCGAACGCCAGGAGCATGGGGCACCGCCTGCTTGGGGCCGTTCGCCGGTCCCCGTGCGCGCATTAGCATACATTGGCGGCCGGCGGCAGCGCCTCAGCGTGTGGTGGCGACTGCTCCGCTGGCGACCTCGGAGGTGCAATAGGCGCAGCGCCGCGCTGCCAGCGGGATCTCGCTCAGGCATTCCGGGCACTTCTGCGTCGTCGGGTCCGCCGGCGGCTGCCTGCGCGACCGCGCGATCAGCGTATTGATGGGTACGACGACGAAGAAGAAGATGACCGCCGCGATCACGGCGAACGAGATCAACGCGTTGATGAAGTGGCCGTACTTGAAAGTGCTGTCGTTGATCGTGAAGTCCAGCGCCGAGAAGTCTGGCTTACCGCCGATGGCTGCGATCAATGGCGTGACGAAGTCCTCCACCAGCGCCGTGATCACCGCGCCAAAGGCAGCACCGATGACCACTGCCACGGCCAGATCGACGACGTTGCCGCGCAAGAGGAAGGCCTTGAAGTCGTTAAGCATCACTCACCTCTATCCCGTCTGAAGCCCGGGGCGGGATTGTAGCAGACGCGTGATCGTCGCGGTGCGAGTTTGCGCGAGGAGGGGGCCCGACAGCTGGCGTCTAATGCGTCGGCCGGTGCATTGACCGCCCTCCGCCGGACTGCCTAGGGTGACGTATGCGCACCGGACATTCCAGGCGCGCCGGTCGCTCGTGAGCGCGCCGCGCGCCGCCGCCCGCCAGATCCTTCGCCCTATCCAGGCGTTCGTCGCGACGGAGGCCGCCGGCGGAGCGTTGCTCCTCGCCGCCGCCGTCGTCGCCCTCGCCTGGGCGAACTCCCCCTGGGACGGCAGCTACTGGGACCTCTGGGGGGCCCGCGTCCGCCTCTCGACGGACCTCCTGACCGTCGACGAGGACCTGCTGCACCTGGTCAACGACGGGCTCATGGCGGTCTTCTTCTTCGTGGTAGGGCTCGAGATCAAGCGCGAGGTGCTTCATGGCGAGCTCGCCAGCCCCCGGCGCGCGGCCCTTCCCGTCGTGGCGGCGATGGGCGGCATGGCGGTTCCGGCGCTGCTCTACGCGGGCTTCAACGCCGGCGGCGAAGGCAGCCATGGCTGGGGTATCCCAATGGCGACGGACATTGCGTTCGCGCTGGGCGCGCTCGCTATCCTCGGGCGGCGCGCCCCCTTCGGCCTGAAGGTCTTTCTGCTTGCCCTGGCGATCGTCGACGACCTGGGCGCTATCGCCGTGATCGCGCTGTTCTACACGGAGGGCCTCTCCCTTGGGGCGCTCGGCTGGGCGCTGCTGGGGTTCGCTGCGACAGCCGTCCTCGTCCGCGGCGGCGTCCGCAGCACGCCTCTGTTCCTGGCGCTCGGCGTGCTGACCTGGCTGGCCGTGCTGAAGTCGGGCGTGCACGCCACAGTGGCGGGCGTGGCCCTGGCGACGCTCGTCCCCTCACGCCCGCAGCTTCCGGCGGGCCACTTCCGCACCGCGGTCGACGGGCTGCTTCACCGCCTGGCCGAAGCGCGGGCGGCCGGCGACAGCGAGCAGGCGGTGGCCGTGCTCGGTGAGATCGAGGCTCTCAGCGATCGGGCGGAGGCGCCGCTCGACCGCCTCGAGCGCGCTCTCCACCCCTGGGTCAGTTTCATCGTGGTCCCGATCTTCGCCCTCGCCAACGCCGGCCTGACGCTCTCGACGGACATGGTGCACGACAGCCTTCGCAGTAGCGTCGCAGGTGGCGTCGCGGTTGGCCTGGTGCTGGGCAAGCCGGTCGGCATCCTGCTCTTCAGCTGGCTGGCGGTGCGACTCGGAGTCGCGGTGCTGCCGCCTTCGCTCGGCTTCGTCCACGTTGTCGGTGCCGGTCTGCTGGGAGGCATCGGCTTCACCGTGTCGCTCTTCGTCACGCAGCTCGCGTTCACGGATGCCGAGCTCGTCGCCGAGGCGAAGCTCGCGATCTTCTGCGCTTCGCTCGTGGCGGGCCTCGCGGGGCTCGTCTGGCTCCGGTTCGCCCCGGGCGAGCCCGAGGCAGCGGAGGCGCAGCAGCCAACGGCCGGACACCTGGGCGAGCACGCCTGAGGGGCCGGCGGGGCACGACCAGCTGCGCGGGGTGCTACGCTGGCTCCATGGCCATCCGCCATCCCGAGCGCCCGCCCTGGCTGAAGGCGCGCTTCCCTATGGGCCCGGACTACCAGCGGCTCCAGGAGCTGGTGCGCGGCCAGGCGCTCCACACGGTCTGCGAGGAGGCCCACTGCCCGAACATCGGCGACTGCTGGAGCCGCGGCACGGCGACCTTCATGATCCTGGGTGCCGTCTGCACTCGCTCCTGCGGGTTTTGCGCCGTTGCCACCGGCCGGGGCGGGCCGCTCGACCACGGCGAGCCGCGTCGCGTCGCTCTCGCCATCCAGCGGATGGGCCTGCGCCACGCTGTCGTCACGAGCGTCAACCGCGACGACGTTCCGGACGGCGGCGCCGCTGTCTTCGCCGACACGATCCGCTGGACCCGCCGGCTCTGCCCGGAAACGACGATCGAGGTCCTCATCCCCGACTTCAAGGGCGACGAGGACGCACTGGCGACGGTCTGCGCCGCCGAGCCAGAGATCCTGAACCACAACACCGAGACGGTGCCCCGGCTCTATCGCCGCGTTCGTCCCCAGGCGCGCTACGAACGTTCCCTCGCGCTCCTCGAACGGGCGAAGGCGCTGGATCCCGGCACGCTGACGAAGAGCGGCCTGATGGTCGGCCTGGGCGAGACGCGGGACGAGCTGCTTGCTGTGTTCGCGGACCTTGCCGCGCGCGGCGTCGACGTCCTGACCGTCGGCCAGTACCTCCGCCCCAGCCCGCAACACCTCCCCGTCGAGCGCTACTGGCACCCGGACGAGTTTGCGGCGCTGAAGGAGTTGGCGCTGGCGCTCGGCTTCCGCCACGTCGAAGCCGGCCCGCTCGTGCGCAGCTCTTACCACGCCGAGGAACAGGTGGGAGGGATGGCGGTCCGGCGGCCGCGACGCGGGGACCTGCCCGGCCTCCTTCCGTTGACCGCTGTGGAGAAGCCCCTAGGGTAGAGTACCGATGGCCGGCCCCTCGCGGCCGTGCGACCGTATCGGGGTGCTTAGCGCGTTGGCCCAATGCCCTCCAGCCGAGGACGAAGAAGAGTCGCACCGCCGCGAGGCGATGGGCGCGTTCGCCCATGAGCTGCGCACGCCGCTGACCTCGATGCGGATGGTGGTCGAGCTCGGGCGTCGGGAGGCGGGCACGGACGGGTTGCGCCTCGACGCGGAGCTGACGGCGATGCTCGAGGGCTCGCTCGACCACCTCCAGCAGCTCGCCGACGACCTGCAGGAGGTGTCGCGTCTCGAGCGCCGCCGCCTCTTCCTCTCTGCCGGTCCGTGCGACCTGCGCGCGGCCATCGCCGCCGCGGCCGAGCTTGTCGGCCCCCGCGTCCTCCTGAAGGGCGAGCTTCCTCCCCCGGTCGAGGGGCCCTGGGACGTGCCCCGGCTCGTTCGCGCGCTGGCTGGCTTCTGCGACAGCGCGAACCGGGCGGGCGACGGCAGCGGCACGGTGCGCCTTGCCTGGAAGCTCGAAAGCGAGGCTGCGCTCTGCCACCTGAGCAGCGGGGAGCCGGCCGGCGAGTCGCGCCCGCTGACAGCCGACGCCGGCTTCGGGTTCTTCCGCTCCCGGCTCGTCGTGCTGGCGATGGGCGGGTCGGTCGCCTGGGAGCGCCGCGAGCGCCATTTCGCCGTCGAGGTTCGCCTGCCCCTGGCCTGAGCTGCTCGGGCGGCGCGCCGCCTATTCGCCGACGACGGCGACCCTGTCTATCACGATCGCGTCCTGGCCGGCGGCCAGCGGCGTCACGACCAGGGAACCGCCCGGGGGCACGTCGGCAAGCCGAGCTTCGAGCTGAACGACGTGGGCGGGCCCGGCCTGCCCGCCCCAGCGGAGGAGCGCGCGCACACCGTTGAGGTCGACCTCGACGACGTTCTCGCCCGCTTGGCCGTAGTCGTAGACGCTCAGCGCGACCCGGTAGGAGCCCGCCGGCAAGGAGGCGAGGGGCACGGCCAGCGGTCGCAGCGGCGGGACGGCGACGACGCTTCCCCCCGCGCTGAAGAATGGCTGAAAGGTCGCGTACCAGCCATGCTCCTGCTCGGCGGCGCGGTCGACGGTGTAGCGCGTCTCGGGCTCGTCGGTGGCCACGCTCGGTACGGTGAAGGTGGCCAGCCCACGCCATGCCCCGCGGACGTCGAGCAGGCCGACGGTGCAGTGCTGTGGGGCGGGCGAAGGCCGGGCGTCGAGTGGCAGCGCGACCGTGAGCGACGCGCGGCCCTCGGGCACCACGCGTTCGCGCACGGGACCGAACGCGGACTCGCATTGCGTCTGGAAGCGCAGGCTGGCCGGGGTGCCATCCAAGGAGGCGAACTCGAGGCCAAGCGCCACCTCCTCCCCTGGCAGCATCGGCCGGTTGCTGGCCGTCACAGCGACCAGCGCGCGACCGCCAGGCAGCGGCACCGCAGCGGGCTCCGTGCGTGCCGGCGCGGGTGGTGGCGGCTCGGCCGGCACGCGGTAGACGACGGCCTGGCCGGGGGCGTCCCAGACGACCTGCCAGCTTCGCCCTGGGGCAGTCGGCTTCGTCCAGTCGTCGTCGCCCTGGAGCAAGACGACGTAGGAGTCCGGCACGACGAGCGACCAGCCCTCGGCGTCGAAGCGGTTGCGGACGCGCCCACGGTCGTGCGTCCGGTCGTAGTAGCTCGCGTCGTCGAGTCCCAGCCGGTAGCTCAGCCGGCGGGCGAAGTCGTCGTTCCAGGTGAAGACCGGCAGGTCGGGCTGCGTACGGAGGTAGGCTGCGGCGCTGACGGCCAGCGCGTCGACGCGGTTGGCGCGGGCGTAGGCGTGGTCGTTCCGAACGACCCAGACGGAGCTGACGAGCGCCAGCAGGAGAGCACCGCTCACGTAGGCGGCGGTCGCTCGCTTCAGCGAGGCGGGCGCGTCCTCCACCCAGCGCGCCAGACCGACGCCGCCGAGCACGAGCAGCGGTACCATCATCGAGAGGATGTAGCGCGGCTCCTTCCACCAGCTGTAGAGGCCGGGAAGGCGCATGAGGAACTCGAAGTACACGTACTGGCCGCCGGCGAGCACGGCGAGGTGGAAGCTGCGGCCCTTCCACCAGCTGTGCCGCTCCTGGGCGATCAGGAGCAGCAGCCCCGTAGCGGCGACGACCGTGAACGGGAAGAACATCGGGTCGCGGGCGAGGTCCTTGAGGTAGGTCCAGTCGAGATCGGTGTACTGGAGCGCCCCCGGGGCGGAGCCGCGCCCTTCGGTCAGGATGACGCGGATGTCCTGGAGCGGCTCGCTGCCCAGGCTCATGAGGAGCGCGTTCCCCGCGAGAATGACGAGCGCACCGCCGGCCACGGCCGCTCCGAGCTCCAGGTGGATACGGCGCCGCAGAATGACCAGCAGTGCGAAGGGCATGAGCAGTGCCACCGCTGTGGGGCGTGCGTAGAAGCAGCAGGCCCAGGCCATCCCCGCGCCCCCGTAGCGCAGAAGCCGGCCCCTGCGGCCAAGGTCGTCCTCGAACGCCTCCAGGAAGAGGAGCATCGCCAGACTGGCGAAGAACATCATCATGGTGTCTGGCAGGAACTCCGTGGAGTTGGCGACGGCGACGGGGAAGACCGCGACGAGGAAGGCAGCGAGCACGCCCCCCAGAGCGCTCCCCGCCCGCCTGCCCAGCCGGTAGGCGACCAGTGCTGTGGCGAGCGAGACGGCGATGGGGACGGCCGTGGAGGCGGCGTCGCTCGGGCCGAACAGCCAGTAGAGCGCTGCCGCCGGCACGACCAGCGACAGGCGGATGTACTGCGTGTAGTACAGCCGACCGACAACGTCGGGGTCGAAGACCGGCTGCCAGCGCGCGATGGAGACGGCGGCGTCGCTGTAGGCGAACGGATCGACACGGACGACGCCGTAGTAGAACACGAGCCGCAGGACGAGTCCGAGGAGAAGGACGCCGCCGAGGGCGAGCGGCACCGGCTGAAAGAAGCGCACACCGAGGCGGCCGAGAAGTCGAACCCGCTCGCCCGGCCGCGCCGTCGCCGTTGCCATCCTGCGCCTCCCGCTCCCAGCTCCCCGCCCATTGGTACCGCAGCCCACAGCTAGGGTCGAACGAAGGCGATGGGCCGCCGCCCGTGGGGAGCGGTAGACTCGAAGCGGGGACTCTTCCCCCCGGGGTCCGGCACGTGCCGAAGCGCCTGCTCCTGCTAGCCCTTGCTTTTCCCTTCCTTTTCGCCCTTGCTGCCTGTGGGGACGACGACGAGCCCAAGCCGCCGGCCACCCGCACGGCGACGGCCGGCACGCCCACGCCCGTCCCGACGACCGTGGCGCCCGCGGCGACGACGGCGCGGCCGTCTGTTTCGCCGTCGGCCTCGGCGACTGCCAGCGTGCCTGCAGACGGCACTGTCGACCCGCTCGGGCCGCCTTCGACCAACCCGGTGACGACCAAGCCGACGCGGGAGGACTTCACCGGCAACCTGCTCCTGAGGGAGGTGCGGATCGGCGTGCACCCGGAGCTTGGCGGCTGGGACCGCATCGTCTTCGAGTTCACCGGCACGATCCTCCCCGGCGCAACGGTGGCCTATCGGGAGAAGGCCAGCGAGTGCGGCTCCGGCAAGGATGTTCGCCTGGGCGGGACGGCCGTGCTCGACGTCCGCTTCGAGCATGCCGCCGCCCATGACGACGCTGGCAAGGTGACGGTCAACGCCACCCAGATCCAGGGCCCGGGGAAGACGATCGTCGAAGCCCGCCAGACGTGCGACTTCGAGGGCGTGGTGGGCTGGGACATGGGCGTCGCCGGCAAGCAGCCGTTCAAAGTGACGACGCTCACCAATCCGCCCCGCCTCGTGGTCGACGTGAAGCAATGACCAGGTGGGCGCGGTGACGTTCGCGTTCGCGACCGTGAACGGCTACCGCCTGCGCTACCGCGTCGAAGGCGAGGGGCCACCCGCCGTCTTCGGGCACGGGCTGCTGGGGTCGCTCGAGCAGGTCGAAGAGCTGACCGGGTCGCTCGCGCCGCTTCTTGGCCGCCTGCGTCTGCTGGTGTACGACGCCCGGGGTCACGGCGAGTCGGAAGGACCGGAAGACCCGGCGCTCTACACCTGGGAGCAACTCGGTCGTGACATGAGCGCACTCGCGGCCACCGCAGGTCTCGGGCCCGCGGTCTTCGGAGGCGGCTCGATGGGTGCGGCGACGGCGCTCTGGGTCGCGCTCGAACGGCCCGAGGAGGTTCGCGCCCTCGTGCTCGTCATGCCACCGCCCCTGGGGCACCCGCATATGCGTGGAGCCGACGAACAGCAGGCGCTGGCCGTGCTCGACTTGCTGTCGACGACGATCGCCGCAGTCGGGTTGGAGCGGACGGCCGCCCTGGCGCGCGCGCTGCCGGGCTTCGCACCCACTCCCGAGGAAGCGGAAGAGCGCGCCGGCTGGCTTCTCGGCCAGAACCCGCGCGCCGTGGGCCACGCCATCCGCGGCCTGCTCGAGTCCCCATATCATGACCCGGAGTGCTATCGCACCATCGGCGTGCCGACGCTCGTCATGGCGCACGAAGGCGACGGGCTCCACCCGGTGCGCTCTGCGCGGCTGCTCGCCGGTACGATCGCGGGTGCCCGGTTGCGTGTCGGCCCCGAGGCGGACTACTGGCAGAAGCACCCGAAGGAGTTCCTGGCGGAGGTCACGGAGTTCGTCGACGCGGTCGGGTGAGCGTCTCTGCGCACGAAGAAGCGCCGGACCGCTCCGGTCCGGCGCTTCGGCGATCGAGGCTGCGCGGCTCTAGCGACCGACGGCCATGTTGCGCAGCCGGCGGATGCGTTCCTCCAGCGGCGGGTGCGTGCTGAAGAGGTTCGAGAGGCCTTCGCCGCTGAACGGCTTGACGATGTACAGAGCGGAGACCGCTTCCTGCGCCGGCGTGTCGGGCATCGGTCGGTAGGCGACGCCCCGCTGGAGCTTCTCCAGGGCGCTGGCCAGCGCCTCCGGGTCGTGCGTGACTTCCGCGCCCGTCTTGTCGGCCGCGTACTCCCGCTGACGGCTGATGCCGAGCTGGATGAGGGAGGCCGCGATCGGCGCGATCAGGATGGCGACGAGCATCAGGAGCGGGTTCTGGTTGTCGCGTCGGCCGCCGCCGAAGATCTGGCTGAACATCAGCACCTGGGCGATCATCTGAATCGCGCCGGCGATGGTGGCGACGATCGAGCTGGTGAGGATGTCGCGGTTGCGGACGTGGCCCATCTCGTGGCCGAGCACGCCCGTCAGCTCGCGGTCGGTAAGGATGCGGCGAATGCCCGTTGTCACGGCGACGACGGCGTGCTGCGGGTTGCGACCGGTGGCGAAGGCGTTCGGCGAGTCCGTCTCGATGACGTAGACCTTCGGCATCGGCATGCCGGACAGGTTGGCGACCTGGCGGACGAGGGCGTGCAGCTGCGGCTCCTCGGCTTCGCTCACCTCACGGGCGCCGGCCATGCGCAGCGCCATCTTGTCGCTGAACCAGTACGCAACGAAGTTCATCACCCCGGCGATGATGAGGAAGAGGATCATCCCGGAGACGCCGCCCACCAGACCACCCACGGCCACCAGGATGCCCGTGAGGGTCGCCAGCAGCAGAGTGGTTTTGAGGAAGTTCATGGAATCGGTTGGGTACCTCCTGTGGCATCATCCAGTATAGCTCGCAGGTGTGCGTCAGCGGTAAAGCGGCGACATCTGCTTCGTGTATCGACCGTCTGGCGGCCTCTGGGCCGGCAGTTCTGCTCCGCTGGGCGAAGATTTTGCAGCGAATTTACGCTGCGCCCGTCGCGGGGAGCCGCGGCCGGAAGGTAGCGTGCGAGCGACCGCGCGGGCCGGTACCCCGCCACGACGGGCTCTCGACGTCGCCCGTCGCGCGCCCGCGCGGCCCCTCTTCCCCGCAGCCTCAGCCCAGAAAGCGCCGAACTTCGGCGACGAGCTGCTCCGTCTTCTCGAGCGGGAGCAGGTGACCTGCGCCAGGGATAGTGACGAGCTCGGCGTTCGGGATCTTCGTCTCGAAGAGGTGCCCATAGGCCGGGGAGAGGACGCGGTCGCTTTCCCCCCAGAGGACCAGCGTGGGCGCCTTGACGCGGTGGAGCCGCTTCTTTAGTCCGCGGTCGGGGATCGGCCACATGAATTTGCCGGCAGCAGCGAAGTTCGCCAGTTGAAGATACATGGCGTGCGCCCGCTCTTCCGAGTCCGACGGCGGCTGGAAGAGCGCGGCGACCGTCGGGTCTGCCGGGTCGGCGCAGAGAAGCTGGGGCAGCTCGCTCGGGAGCGCAGTGAAGAAGTCCGCCACCGGGCTTTCGTCCAGCCAGAGCCCGATCGGTGCGACGAGGACGAGCTTCCGCACGAGGTCCGGGCGCGCCGCCGCCAGCTCGGACGCGAACATGCCGCCCAATGAATGACCCATCAAGAAGAAGCTGCGGAGGCCGGCTGCGTCCACGAAATCCTGGAGGAAGACGACCATGTCGTGGACGTCGTCGACGTGCTGCAGCCCGTCCGTGTCGTCCCAGCCGGGGAGTACGGGGGCAATGGTGTCGTAGTCCCGGGCCAGCGTCTCCAGGTCGCGCATGGAGCCGTGGCCCAGGCCCCCGGCGCCGTGCAGGAAAACCAGCGGCTCCCCGCTCCCGGCACGGTAGACGGGCGGTTCGAACAGGCCGCTCCGGACGGAGAGCACGACTGGCTCGACGGTCATGGCAGCGAGTGCCTCCGGCACGTGGTTGCGCATGCTAGCCGACCAGCGGCCGCCGTGCGATGGGCGCTCCGGCGGGCTATGGGCGGCGGACGCCGAGGAGCCTGTCCCAGAGCTGGTAGCCCACCGTGTCCTTTCGTACGTACCAGTGCTCGTCGTTCGCCGCCATGTCGCCCGTAGCGGTGAAGGCGCCGCGGCCGCGGTGGCGCAGGTCGAGGTAGGTGGCGCCTTGCTCGAACCGCTGTCCGGCGCGCAGGACGGGGATGGCGCGCAGCTCGTCGTCGGTGAAGCCGGGGAGCACGTCGTGGGCCGTCTTGAGCTCGGCGGCCGTCAGCGGGGCGACGGCCGTGTCTCCCGGCCCGGGACCGCTGTTCTCCCCTGCCTGCGCGGCGGGGTTCAGGTCTTCGCGCCAGCGCTCGGGGTGCTGGTGGCCGGGGGGCGTGACGTACTCGCTCACGTCAGTGGCCCCGACTGCCGGAGCTCGCGTTCGAGTCGCTGCCGCTCCGGCCGCTCCGTGGATGGCGGGCGCGGGTGCCGGGGCCAGGCTCCCGCGTGTCGGGCTGCCAGTGGTGCTCTGCCGCCTGGGGCTGCGGGTCCGTGTCGCGGTGCTCGCGCGCCTGTTCTTCGTACGTCTCCTGCTTCTTGTAGCTGCCCGTCGTGATCGTCATGCTCTGCGACGGATTGTTGCGTCCCGGGGACTTGCGCGGGTCGTGGGCGTCGTTCTTGTGCTGTCCCTGCTTCGCCATCGCCTCTCCTCTTTCGGTGGATCGCCCTATCGTCCGCCGTCCGCCGTGACCACCGAAGAAAGCGTCGCGCGCCTGCGTTGCGCCTGCGTGGCAGGACGAGGCGCCCGCGGCGGCGCGCTACTATGGGCGTGTGCAACAGGAATCGGCCGAATTGCTCGAGACCCTGCTCGCACCGTTGCGGCGCCTTGCTGAAGGGTACCGTGCGGCCGCCCGGCTGGCGGACGACGTCGCCCGCGGCCTCGACGCGCTCGCGCCCTCTCCGGCTGGCGACGCTCGCCCGGCGGAGGCGCCGGCCGCCGGACGCCTCCGCCCACAGCATCGTCAGGAGCCGCCGTCACCGACGCCCCGCGGGAAGGCGGCCGACCCTCCGCCGCCACCGAGCGCAGACCACCTCGAAGACCTGCGCACGCGCATCACGGCGCTTCCCTACGTCGGCCACGTCTCGGTGCTCGGGGACAGCGAAGGTAGAGTCACTCTGCGCGTGGAGCTTGCCGAAGAGCAGCGACCGACGGTGCGCTGCGCCGTCTGTGGCCGGCTGCTCGAAGCGGGCGGGACGGCCGTCTCGCACGGCCTCTGCCTGGAGTGCGCCGAGCGGATGACCGGGGGGCTCGGCGGCCGCTGAGCGAGGTTCGCGCTTCCTGGGCTGCTGGTCGTCGTTGCTCCGCGATCGGCTACGCTGCGCGCGGATGAGGATCGGCTGGCGTGCGGGGATCGACACGACGCTCCTCCGCGCGTCCCGTGAAGCGCGCAAGGGCGTCCACGGCCTCGGCCCCGGCCTTATCACGGGTGTCGCCGACGACGACCCCTCGGGCATTTCGACCTACACGATCACGGGTGCGGGGCATGGCTACCAGCTCCTCTGGCTGAGCCTGGCCACGCTGCCCATGAACATGGCCGTCCAGGCCCTGTGCGCCCGGCTCGGGCTGGTAACAGGGCGTGGGCTGGCCGCCACCATCGCGCACCACTACGGCCGGCGCCTGCTCTTTCCTATCGTCGTTCTCCTGCTCGTGGCGAACGTCGTGAACATCGGGGCCGACATCGGCGCCATCGCGGCGGCGATCGAGCTGCTCACGGGCGTGCCCTCCCCGGCCATGGTCATTCCTGTCGGCGTGGGCATCGCCCTGGTGGAGGTGGTCGTTCCCTACCCGCAGCTGGCGCGCGTCCTCAAGCTGTTGACGCTCGTGATCTTCGCCTACGTCGTCGGCGCCTTCTTCTCCCATCCCGACTGGGCAGCAGCGGGCAGGGCGACCGTCATCCCGCGGGCAGACCTGGATCGCGACACGCTGGCCGTTGTGGTGGCCATCCTGGGCACGACGATCTCGCCCTACCTCTTCTTCTGGCAGGCGTCCGAGGAGGTCGAGGAGGAGCAGAGTCACGGCGTCGACGTCGTCCGCCTGGAGCCGCGCCAGATCCGCTCCCTGCTGCGCGCGGCCCACTTCGACGTCGCGACGGGCATGGCGATGGCGAACGTGGGCTTCTACTTCGTCGTGCTCACTTCGGCTGCGGCCCTTTATGCGACCGGGGAGACGGACGTGCAGACCGCGGCCCAGGCGGCTGACGCGCTGCGGCCGCTTGCCGGCGACGGCGCCGCCGTGCTCTTTGCCCTCGGCATCGTGGGGACGGGGCTGCTGGCGATTCCGGTGCTCGCCGGCTCGGTCGCCTATGCCGCCGCGGAGCTGTTCGACTGGCCGGAGGGGCTGAGCAACACCTTCCGGCGCGCGCCGCAGTTCTACGGCGTCATCGCGCTGGCGACGGTGCTGGGGATCGGGCTCACGTTCAGCGGCCTCTCGGAGATCCGGGCGCTCTACGTCGCCGCGATCGTCAACGGCGTGGTCGCGCCGGTGCTCCTCGTCTTCATCATGGTCACGGCCCACGACCCGCGCGTCCTCGGGCCCTTCCGGCCGGGTCTGCTGCTCAGCGCGCTCGGGTGGCTGACGGCCGCGGCCATGGGCGCCGCCGCCGTCGGCCTCTTCCTCACGCTCTGAGGCCCCGCACCACGGCGGCGGCTACCTTTTCGCGGCCGGGAGCAGCCGGGAGCCGGCGGCGAGCAGGAACACGGAAGCGACGAAGACGACGACGAGCAGCAGGACGGAGACTGCGCCGCGCCGGCTCGTCAGGAGCAGGACTGTGCCGGGGACGCTCAGCGCGAGGCCCGCCGTCACGAGCCAGTAGCCCACGATGCTGAATGCCGCCGCATAGCCGGCCAGGACGAGGAGCAGACCGACTGCGAGCAGCGCGCACCCAGTTCGGAAGACCAAGCGCCGCCCGGACGGCCAACGCTGGCTCACATCGCGCGCGGTCGCTACCACCTGGCCGCCCCCAGCACGCGGATGCCGTCGGCGAGCAGGGAGGCGGCGAGCACCACCATGCCAACCAGGAGCAGCACCGCACCGAACCCCCCGCGTCCGCTCGTCAGCACGAGGACCACGCCGGGGATGCCCATGGCAAGGCCCCCTACCATGAGCCAGTAGCCGAGCACGGTTAGTGCCGCAAGGAAGCTCGCGACGACGAGGAGCAGACCGGCCGCGACCAGGCCCCAGCCGGCTCGAAAGACCAGGCGCTGCCTGCCGGGCGGGCGGGCGCCATCCGCTCCCACGCAACTATTCCCCGTAGCAGTCACGTTCGGCTGGCAGCATATCCTGCCGGGGGTGGCCAGGGCGTGCAGCAGTGGGCCTCGCAAAGCCGGCGGCGGCTGCGCTACACTCGCTTCCTCGCCCCGAGACGAAGAGGAGCGCGCGTTCATGGACCCTCGTCTCGCCGAACTCCTCCCCGCCATCGAAGCCGACACCGCCGGGCGCCTGGCCTCGCTCGAACGGGACGTCGCCGCCGTCCGCCGCCTGCGCGACGAGCAGGCCCTGGGGACGCAGGGCACGGGCGCGCCCGTCGCCCTCCAGGAGGACCGCACGATCCCCGGGCCCGCGGGACCCGTGCCCGTCCGCCTCTTCCTTCCCGAGCGACCAGCGGGCGCCTACCTCCATATCCACGGCGGCGGCTGGGTGCTCGGCTCAGAGCGGAACCAGGACCCCATGCTCCGAGGCGTCGCTGCCGAGGCGGGCGTGGCCGTGCTTTCCGTCGGCTACCGGCTCGCGCCCGAGAACCCCTACCCGGCGGGCCTCGACGACTGCCTGGCCGCCTCCCGCTGGCTGGCCGCCCATGCGGCCGAGCTGGGCGTGGCCGATCCCGCGGCTCTCGCCATAGGCGGCGAGTCGGCCGGCGCCAACCTGGCCACGGCCACGCTGCTGCGTCGCCGCGACGAGATGGACGACCCGCCCTACCGCGCGGCGGTGCTCACCTACGGCGTCTTCTCCGCCGTCTACGACCTGCCCTCGATGAAGGCGATGTGGGACCGCAAGCTGGTCTTGAGCGGACCGATCATGGAGTTCTTCTCGCGTGCCTACGCCGGCGGGCGCGACCTTCGCCACCCCTATATCTCGCCCCTCTACGCCGACCTGCGCGGCCTGCCGCCCGCCATCTTCAGCGTGGGCACGCTCGACCACCTCTATTCGGATACGCTCCTCATGGCCCAGGCCTGGCAGGCGGCCGGCAACGCCGGCGTGCTGCACGAATACAAGGACGGCCCCCACGGCTTCAATCTCTTTCCCCTGGCGATCGCGCGCGCGTCGAACGAACGGGTCACCGCTTTCCTCGCCGAGCGCGTGGGGAGAGGCGCCGCCCTCCCGGCTCATTAGCCACTTCGGCAGCCGCTCGGGCTGCCGATGAATACGGTATGAGCAGCTTCTGGGTCGGCCTGGTGCGGCTGCCGGCGCTCGTCCTCCTGGTGCTCGCCTTGGCCAGCGGCGGCACGGGCGTGGCCGCCTGGGCGCCGGCCCTCAGCGCGGCCCTCTTCTTCGGCGTCATTGCGCAGGTCGCGGGCGCGCTCGGCCGACGCGCCGTGCGGCGGAAGCGCCGCCGGGCGGAGCTTGCCGCCGCCGCCGGCCGCGTCTCTATGCTCCCGAAGCGGGCGCAGCCCCGGGGCCGGCGGGCTGCCTAAGCCTGGGTCGCGGTCTCCGCGTCGTCCCCGCCGTCCCTGGCCCGCGGCATCCTCTCCAGCGCCACGATCACGGCCGAGTGCGGGTAGTAACGAACGGTCACCTCGTCGCCGGCCTTCACGTCCATGAGCAGGTCACGGTCGCCCCGCAGAATGCGGCCGCCAATGCGCACATAGTGGGTGCGAAAGACGAACGAGTCGCTTCGCGCCCAGCGGCGGGTGACGACGCCGCGCACTTCCTTCGGCTGGCCGAAGAGGTCGAAGACAGCTTGAAGCGACTGGAAGCCGAAGAGGGTCGCGAAGCCGGCCAGGACGACGATCAAGAACCAGGTGCCGCGCTCTTCGCCGAAGAGCTGGTCGTAGAGGAAGAAGAGGAAGGCCCCGCCCGTCACCAGGAAGAAGGGCGTCCAGATGAGGGCGGTGCGGACGATGCCCATGCGCACAGCCCGTTCCCGCCGCGCCTGCTGGATCTGCGGGTCGTCTTCCCAGCTCACGGCGCGGGGGGGATGACGAGGACGGCTCCGATCGGAAGCGTCTCCGCGGTGATGCCCGGGTTGAGGGCGAGGATGGCCTCCACGGTCGTGGCGAAACGCTGCGCGATGGCACCCAGCGTATCCCCTGCCTGGACGGTGTAGCTGCGCGGGCCGCCCGGTGCCGCCGTGGCGCTGGGCGTGACCGAAGCTGTGGTCGTGGCTGCCGCGGTGCTCGGGGTGGGCGAGGTGCGGGGTGTCGCCTGGCCGCTACGGGTGGGCGTTGCCGTTGCCGCGAAGGCCGGAGTCGCCGTCGCCACTGTGCGTACGGTGCCCTCGCTTCCTTTGCTGGCCGGCGGCCGCACGATCAAGAAGATGGTGACGAGGGTGGCGAGGGCAAGGGCGAGCAGCGATCCGCGATAGACGGCGGCCGAGGGCGTGGCGCTTTCGGGCGCCAGGCAGCGCAAGCAGACGTCCTCACCGTGCTCGGCACAGAAGAGGCGGCCGCACGCCGGGCACTCCTCTTCCGCCAGCCGGTCGCAGTAATGGCAGCGTGGGTCGGCCACGCCGGTAGGGTATAGGCGCCGCCGGTCTGGTGCGAGAAACGGATGAGGCGCGTCAGCTGTGGGAGAGGCGCTCGTCCAGCTCTCGCACGCGCCTGCTCATGACGGCGAGCAGCTCGATCGCGAGGTCGGGGCCGTTCCGCAGCTCAGCGAGGAAGTCCGCCCGCATGATGGCCAGACACTGCGTGTCGCTGACCGCCGTCACGGTGGCGCTGCGGCGGTGGTTGTCGAGGAGGGCCATCTCGCCGAAGAATTCGTCCGGCCCGAGGGAGGCGATGGACACGCCGCCGCGCGACACTTCCACTTTGCCGTCGGTGATGAGGAAGAAGCCGACTCCCTCCTCGCCTTCCCTGAAGATCACGTCGCCCGCCCTGAAATTGCGCGGCCGGACGAACTTCTCCAGCCGCTCGAGCGATTTCCGGGGCAGATCGCGGAAGAGCGGTACACGGGCGAGGGCCTCAGTCGTCGTGCTCATCGGAATCCTCGGCGGTCTTGAAGTGCGCGGATTGTAGGTGGAGCGTGGGCCGCTCAACAACTCGCCCAGGGGAGGGTTTTCGAAGCGACGAAGAAGCGGCCCCCGGCACCGCGGCGGGTGCGCCGCGCACAATGTGGGGCGGCCGGGGTCTCTGGTCGTCGCGGGCGCGCTGTGAGGGGAGGCCGCTCGGGCGTGGCCCACCCCGAGAATTGGGGTCGGCCGGGTGATCGCGCGCGCTATCGGGGACTTACGCGCAAGGGCCAACCTGGCCAAATTTTACGAGATAAGCGGCCATTGGCCATCTTTTCTCTGCAAGTAGAGTGCCGCGAAGGACGGAGCTTAGCCGCGGCTACTGTCCCCCCGGCGCCAGGGGGCGGCGGACATGCACGGGGGAAGTCATGAAGGCTAACGTTATTGCCGCCGTCGTTTTCTGGGCGGCGCTCACGCTTGTCGGCGAGGCCTTCGCCCTCAGCGACCTCTTCCCGGCTGTCGGCTCCGACCAGGCGAAAGACTTCGACCACATCTTCCGCTTTCTCCTCTTCCTTGGGATCCCCGTCTTCACGGTCGCTGTCTCCGTCATCATCTTCAGCCTGCTGCAGTTCCGCGCGCGCGGGCCCGAGGAAGACGGCCCGGCGATGCGGGGCACCGGGCTGCCGCCGCGCATCTGGCTGGCCGTCACGGGCTGCCTGGCCGTGGGCGTGATGATCTACCCCGGCCTTACCGGGCTTTCCAAGCTGCAGTCGACTGGTTCGGGCTTTGGCTGGGGCGACACCGACGCCGAGATCGTGATCAAGGCTACCGGCCAGCGCTGGTTCTGGTCATTTGAATACGTCGGCCAGGACGTCACCGTGATCGGCAACGGCAGAGAGGTGGTCCTGCCGGTCGACGCCTCGATCAAGTTCGAGGTGAACTCGATCGACGTCATCCATTCGCTGTGGGTCCCGGCCTTTCGCATGAAGATCGACGCCATCCCCGGGCGTACGACCTTCATGACGGTGAAGACCATCGAGCTGGGGACGTTCGCCGATCAGCAGTCTTTCCGCATCCAGTGCGCGGAGCTCTGCGGGCTCGACCACAGCGCGATGGAGTCGCCCGTCCGTGTCGTTACGCGGGCTGAATACGACGACTGGCTCGCCAGCCAGAAGAGCAAGTAGGGGCGCCTGGATGTACGCATTGAAATCGGTCGCGGGGGCCCTGGGGGCCGGGCTCATCGGCTTCTACCTCGGCATTGGCGGCCTCGGCGCCGTCCGCGCCCTCGCCGGCTACGACGCCTGGGACACGGAGATGAGCATCACCTTCGGATACGTCTTCGGCGTCATCGGCTGGGTGATGGGGGCCGGCATGTGGGGCGCCTGGGGGCGCGAATGGTTCGGCCTGCGCACCTACGACCGCAAGGCCCCGGGCTGGCAGCGCTACTTCGTCTTCAACACCGACCACAAGGTCATCGGCATCCAGTACCTGGTCACCTTCATCGTCGTCTTTCTGCTCGGCGGGCTGATGGCGATGCTCATGCGCGCGGAGCTCACGCACAGCGGCCATCAGCTCTTCAGCAATGCGCAGTACAACTCCATCATGGGCCTCCACGGGATCATGATGATCGCCGTGGCCGTCGCCGCCCTGGTGGGCGGTATCGGCAACTACGCCGTGCCGCTCCTCATCGGTGCCGAGGACATGGCCTTTCCGCGCCTCAACGCCCTGACCTACTGGCTCATCCCGCCGGTGGCGCTGACCTTGCTCTGCACGCCGCTGCTCGGCGGGATCGAAACGGGGTGGACGGCCTACCCGCCCCTCTCCGTCCTCACCAACAACGCCCAGATCCTGTTCGACGTCGCGATCATCACCTTCGGCCTGACGTCCATTCTGGGAGGGCTGAACTTCGTCGTGACGATCATCTTCATGCGCGCGCCGGGGATGACGTGGGGCAAGCTGCCCATCTTCGTCTGGGCGATGTTCGCGACGGCCTGGATCGCGCTGCTTTACACCCAGGGCTTCGCCGTCAGCCTGCTCATGGTTCTCCTCGACAGGGTTGCGGGGATGAGCTGGTTCGACGCGGCCAACGGCGGCGACCCGCTGCTCGACCAGCACGTTTTCTGGTTCTATTCCCACCCGGCCGTCTATGTGATGGTCCTGCCGGGCTTCGGCATCGCCCTGGAGATGATCAGCCACTTCTCGCGGAAGCCGCTCTTTGCCTATCGCTACGCCGTCGGTGCTTTGCTCGGCATCCTCGGCCTGAGCGGCGTCGTCTGGGCGCACCACATGTTCACCTCGGGCATGCCGAACTACCTGCACGGCCCCTTCCTGGTGGCGACGGAGCTGATCTCCATCCCCACCGGTCTGATCTTCCTCTGCGCCCTCGGCACGATCTGGATGGGCCGCCTCTGGCTGACGACGCCGATGCTGTTCGCGCTGGCGGTCATCTTCAACTTCGCCTGCGGCGGCGTGACGGGCATCTTCCTGGCCGACGTGCCGACGGACATCCACCTGCAGGACAGCTACTTCGTCGTCGCCCACTTCCACTACACGATCATGGGCGGCGAAATCTTCGCCCTCTTCGGCGCCATCTACTACTACTTCCCGAAGATGACGGGCCGTCAATACAACGAACGGCTGGGCAAGATTCACTTCTGGTGGATGTTCATCGGATTCAACGTGACGTTCTTCATCATGCACTGGCCCGGCATCCAGGGCATGAACCGGCGCATCGCGGACTTCATGTCCGACCTGAACACGGCGAACCTGATCGTGAGCCTTGCCGGCTTCTTCCTGGGCGCGAGCTTTCTCGTGTTCGTCTTCAACATGGTTTGGTCCTGGATCTTCGGGCCGGCAGCCGAGAGGAACCCCTGGCGAGCACGCACCCTGGACTGGCAGACCGACTCGCCGCCGCCGCTCGAGAACTTCCCCGTGCCGCCCGTCGTGCGCGGCCATCCCTACGACTACGGCGTGCCGGGTTCTGTGCACGCTCTCTTCCCTGGCCGGGGCGCGGAGGAGCCGCCGCGGCCCCCGAGCACCTTCCCCGGGGCCGCGCCCGCGCCTGCGGGCGGTGGCGGCGGCGGGGGCGGGGGCGGCTGATGGGCGCGCGCCGTGGTTTGTTGAACAACGAACGAACGGAGGTTGACCGATGACCGACGCGTTCCGCAATGCCTTGCGAATCGGTGGACTGGTGGCCGTCGTCCTCGCTTTCGTCACCGTCGTGGAATACGTCTTCGCCGTGAACGTCGACAGCGACCAGGTGCGTTTCGTCGGTCTGGCGCTGGCGGCGATCGCCAAGTCCTGGCTGATCGTCTACTTCTTCATGCACGTCTATCGCGTCTGGCGCGCGGAGGCCCACTGATGGCACTGGCAGGGACCGCGGCCCACGCCCCGGAGCACGTCGTCCACGACAAGGCGAAGATGAAGCTTGTCGGGCTCTGGCTCTTCTTCTTCTCCGAAAGTGTTCTTTTCGGCCTGCTCCTGAGCGCGCGCTTCTACCTGGAGCGGATCAACCGCGAGGAGGTCGACCAGCTCCTCGGCCTCGGCATCACCTGCGTGCTCCTGCTCAGCAGCGTCACGGCCTTCACCGCCGAGACGGCGATTGAGCACGACCGGCGCAAGCTCGCCGGCTGGATGCTCGTCGTCACCATCCTGCTGGGCACTGGCTTCGCCTGTGGCGTCGGCTTCGAATGGGGGACGGCGCACTTCTCGAAAGAGCAGGCGTTCGGCAGCATCTTCTTCACGATGACGGGCATCCACGCGGCCCACGTGATCAGCGGCATCGGTCTGCTCGTCCTCACCTGGTTCCAGCTGGCGCGCGGCCGCTTCTCCGGCAAGGACCACTGGCCCGTCTCTGGCACGGTCATGTACTGGCACTTCGTGGACGTCGTCTGGGTCTTCTTCTATCCGGCGTTGTACCTGGTCAAGTGACGTGAAGGCGCGCCTCCGCTTCTGGGGGGCCTGGATCGGCGGCGGGCTCGCGGTCGCCTGGGCCCTCACGTTCATCTGGTGGCTCCTCCTCGAGCCGATCAACCGTGAGAACCGCACGGTGGAGCTCGTCATCCCCCGTGGGACAGCCGTTGCCGTTGCGGAAGGCCGTGTGGCGCCGCTTGTCCCGGAGCGCCTGGTGCTCGGCCCGAACCTCGCGCTCCGCGTGCGCAACGAGGACGACGTCGCCCACCGGATTGCCGGCAAGGAGCTCCCCGCTGGCGCTACCGCCCTTGTCAAGGCCGACGGTGGCAACCAGTTCAGCTGCACCATCCACCCGGCGGGGTCCGTCGGTTACTCGATTGACAGCAGGCCGAACATCCTTGCGACGGTGCTTCCCTCCGTCGTCCTCGGCCTTCCCTTCGGGATCATCTTCGGGGCGGCCGCCCTCGTCGCACGGCGCCTGCGAATGGACGGCGACGACGACGTCCCGCGTCACCCCCTCGCACCCGCCGGCGGCGCGTCGGGCTCCCGCTCCTCCTGACCTTCCTCCCTCAGGCGCCGCGTCCGGGCGAGGCGGTGACGGCGTCGTCGCTCCCGTCTCGGCGCTGACGCCCGGGCGAGAGGTTTTCCCAGGCGCTCCGGATCGGCTTCGGCGCCGCCTCCATGGCCGCGTCCGTCAGCCGCTCGCCCATCGGTCTGTGCGGCTCGGGCGCGTTTCCGCGGAAACCATCCCAGAAGTCTTGCACGACGGAGGCCGCTTCCCCCTGGACGAAGCCGATCCCTGCGTCGCGCGCGCGATCGAGCAGGCTGCCGCCCGTCGTGTGCTTCTCGGCGCGCGCCTCGCTACGGGGCTGAGCCTGGGGCACGCGGCGACCGTCGTCGGGGGCGCTGGCGGAGGTGCCGCCCGTCGCCAGCCCGAGGGCCAGACCCGCGCCCAGGGCGCCGGCCAGGAGCGGCACGGGGTGGTCGCCCGCCGGCGCAGCGGCCCGGGCGAACCTTTCCGCCTGTTCGGCGGCGTTGTCGCGGGCGCCTTCGAGGTCGCCGCCGACGCGCCTCTGGAGGTCCTGGAGGCGGCTGGTCAGTGCGCGCCGCTGGCGCTCGAGCTCGTACTCGATCTCAGCTGGTCTCTTGCCCATCGCACATCCTCCTTCAGGGACCGCACCGTCCGCCGAGGTACGACGCTTATCTGCCGCAGGCGCAGGTAGGCGAGCGCGCCGGCGGCCCCGGCAATGGCCAGGAGCAGCGCCGTCGTGATCAGCGCTGCGGCCCAGAGCGGCAAGGCCACGCTGATGGCGAACATGACTGTGAGGAAGACGAAGACGAGCGCCAGCACAGCTGTGACGAGCGCGACTCCACCCCAGATAGCCATGCGCAGGGCGATGCCGGCCTGCTCTCCCATCTCCGCCTTTGCCAGCTCCACCTCACTACGCGCGTGGGCACGAACGTCGCCGGCGAGACCCGCCAGCTCGCCGCCGAGGCCCCTGACCTCTTCGCGGCCGCGGCGCAGCTGGTCGCCGAAGCCGTCCGTCTCTGCCGTCGCCATCGCTGTCGGCGCCTAACGCAGCAGCCGGCCGAGGACGAAGCCGGCCACGAGTGCTCCCGCTGCTGCCTGCATCGGGTGGTCCTTCACGAACGATTCCATGTCCTTCCAGATCTCGTCCGTGTCGTGCTCGCGCAGGTAGCTGGCGGTCTTCTCCATCGTGTCGGCGGCCTTCGTCGCGACCTGGCCCTGGAGGCCCTCGCTGCCGGCGCGGTCGCGCATCTGGTCGGCGGCCTTCTGCAGGCCGCTGGCGGCGCGGTCGAGGCCGGCGTCGGCCTGTTCCTGCACCTT
>JADLBJ010000226.1 GCA_020847765.1 Dehalococcoidia bacterium | reverse complement strand
CTGGTCGTCACGCTGGACGAACCGGTCGAGACCTCGGGCTCCGAGCCGCGGCGCACCGCGGGCTGGACCTCGGTTCCGGTCGCGGCCGAGATCATCCGTCGCGCCGCGCCGCTTCTGGGCGTGCGGCCCGCGATTGAAACCGGAGCGGCGGACGCGGTAACACTCGCCCGCAACTGAAGCGCTGCCAGGGGGGGCAGGTCGGGGTCATGGGCAAGGCGAAATCGCTGTCGGAACTCGGGCTGCACGCGCAGGGCGGGCGCGAGGCGCGGGTCACGGGCCTGGCCGTCGACAGCCGCAAGGTCATGCCGGGCATGCTGTTTGCCGCCCTGCCGGGCGTCCGCGTCCACGGCGCCGAATTCATCCAGTACGCGCTCAGGATGCAGGCGGGCGCGGTGCTGACCGACGCCGAGGGCGCGCGACTCGCGGCCGACGAGATCAAGGCGGCCGGGGTGCCGGTGGTCGTGGCCACCGACCCGCGCGAGGCGCTGGCCCGGGCCGCGGCGCTGTGGTTCGAGGCCCAGCCCGAAACCGTGGTGGCGGTGACCGGCACCAACGGCAAGACCTCGGTCGCCAGCTTCACCCGCCAGATCTGGGCCGCGCTCGGCCATGCCGCCTGCAACCTCGGCACCGTGGGGATCGAAGGCGCCTATTCCGCGCCGCTCAGGCACACGACGCCCGAACCGGTCGAGCTGCACGGGCTGCTGGCCGAACTGGCCGGTGCCGGCGTCACGCATCTGGCGATGGAGGCCTCGTCGCACGGGCTGGACCAGCGGCGGCTGGACGGGGTGCGGCTGGCCGCGGCGGGGTTCACCAACCTGAGCCGCGACCACCTCGACTATCACCTGAACATGGACGCCTATCTGTCTGCAAAGATGGGGCTTTTCACCCGCGTCCTGCCGGCCGAGGGGGTCGCGGTCGTGAACCTCGACGATGCCTACGGTCCGCAGGTCGCGGGTACTGCGCGGCGGGCGGGGCTGCGTCTTTATACGACGGGGCGCAGCGCGGAAGCCGACATCCGCCTTCTGGCGCAGCGTTTCGATGCGACCGGGCAGGAGCTGCGCTTTTCCGTCTCGGGCGAGGTCTACCAGCTGCGGCTCGAGCTGAT
>JADLBJ010000225.1 GCA_020847765.1 Dehalococcoidia bacterium | reverse complement strand
GCTGCTCGAGCTGCGCGGCTTCGCCACCGGCCTGCTGTCGTCCGCGGTGCGCCTGGGGCGCTGCACCGCCGCCGCCGCGCAACAGCACACCCTGGCGCTCGCGCCCGCGATCGCGCACGCCGCGTCGATCGCCGCGGCCACGCCGCTGGACGCGCTGGCCACGGGCTCGCCCGAGCTGGAGATCCACGCCATGCGCCATCGCCAGCGCGATGCCCGGACGTTCGGGACGTGAGCGCGCGCATCCGCGGTGGCGCCCTCGGGAGGACGACCCGCACACCACGGAGGTACCCACATGACGTGCTCGCTGGTGATTCGCAACGCGCGCCTGCGCGACGGCAGCGACGTGGACATCGCGATCGCGGACGGTCGCTACGTCGAGATCGCGCCCCAGCTGGCGCAGCGTGGACAGATCGAGCTCGACGCCGACGGCCGGCTGGTCACCGAGAGCTTCGTCATCGGACAGCTCCACCTCGACAAGGTGTTCACCGGGTCGTGGCTCGGCGAAGAGGCCAAGACCGAGTACTTCGACGAAGGGGCGATGGGCGGCGCCATGACCAGCATCGAGCTGGCGGCGCGCGTCAAGGAGCGCTACGGCGAGGAGGAGTGCTACCAGCGCGTCGCGCGAGCGCTCGAGCTGGCCGTCCAAGCGGGGGTGTCCCACGTCCGCGCGTTCGTGGACGTCGACAGCAAGGCGCGCCTGATCGGCATGCGGGCCTGCCTGCGCGCCCGGGAGGCGTTTCGTGACCGCATCCAGGTGCAGGTGATCGCGTTTCCGCAGGACGGGGTCCTGCGCGAGCCGGGCGCCCTCGACCTGGTCCGCGAGTCGCTGGAGCTCGGCGCCGATGTGGTCGGCGGCATCCCCTGGCTGGAGTACACCGACGCAGACATCACGCGCCACGTCGACCTGCTGTTCGACCTCGCCCGCGAGCACGACAAGGACGTCTCGATGCTCGTCGACGACGCCGGCGATCCGGGGCTGCGATCGCTGGAGACGCTCGCGCTGCGGACGATCAGCCACGGGTGGCAGGGCCGGGTGGTCGCCTGCCATGCGCGCGCGATGTCGGCCTACACCGAGCTCTACCACCGCAAGGTCGTCCACCTGCTGCGCGAGGCGCAGATCGGCATCGTCACCAACCCGCACACCGGTCCTCTGCACGTCCGTGTCAAGGACCTCGTCGCCGCCGGCGTGCCCATCGCGCTGGGCGGCGAGTCGGTCTACGACGCCTACTATCCGTATGGCCGCTGCAACATGCTGGAGGTCGCGTTCGTCGTCTCCCATGCGCTGTGGGCGATGGCGCCGGGCGACTGGGAGCTGCTCTACGACGCGACCACCACGGTGCCCGCCCGCATGATCGGCCTCGCCGATCACCGCATCGCCGTGGGCCACCCGGCCAACCTCGTCGTGCTCCAGCATCGCGGTCTGCGCGACGCGCTCAGCTTCCATCAGGAGCCGCGCTACGTGATCCACCAGGGCCGGCTCGTCGCGGAGTCGACCGTCGAGACCGT
>JADLBJ010000044.1 GCA_020847765.1 Dehalococcoidia bacterium | reverse complement strand
CGGCTCATCTTCGATGAGGCCGAGCGGATGTCGTTCCTGCGGGCGTTCGTCTACGACGTGACGATCACGGGGGCCGTCGAGGCCGCGCTGACGAAGCGGGCCGCGACCGCCGCCCCGCCGAAGCCGGGGTCGGTCTACTACCACAACGAGTCGGAGGAGCTGAAGGCCGTCACGCCCGACCTGAAGGCGCAGGACGGGGCGACGACGGCGGACCTGATCCTCTCGCTGATCGCGACGGGCGTGGGCCTGCCGAAGACCTGGCTCAACGGCATCATGGACGTGAACCGGGCGAGCGCGGTCAGCATGGACGAGCCGAGCCTGAAGCGGCTGCGGGCGCGGCAGCAGGTCGTGATGGCTGCTGTCGAGCGGATGGTGCGGTTCGCGCTCGATCAGGCCAGCATGGCCGGGGCGCTGCCGAAGGCTGGCGACGAGGGGCACTCGTTCTCGGTGGACGCCCCCGAGATGAGCCAGCGCGACGCTGAGCGGGCCTCCAGGGCGCTGTTCTCAACCATCCAGGCGCTCGGCATGGCCGACGCGGCCGGGTGGATCGACAGCGAGACGGCGCGTCAGGCCGTAGTGATGATGCTCACGCAGCTTGGCGTGAACGTTGACCTGGCCGAGTTGAAGGAGCGGCTTGACGCCGAGCGGGCAGCCGAGTCGGACGACGACGAGTATGAGATCCCGCCGTACTTCGGGGTCGGCTCGCAAGCAGGCAAGGACGAGATCACAAAGGCGATTGGCGGGGACAGCGGCGGCGACACGGCCGGACGGGCGCCGATGGTGGCCGACCCGAAGACGGGAGCCGACATCCTGGCGAAGGTGTCCGACGCGCTGGTGACGCTCGGCAACGCGGGCGTCATTGACGGGCAGTTCGCGCAGGAGGTGGTGGCGCGGCTGTTCGCCATGTTCGGGGTGACGGTCGATGTCGAGGCGATGCGGGCGCGGCTCGAAGAGGAGGAGGCCGTCGCCGAGGATGAGATGGCCGGCGACGGGGAGACGGACCCGATGGCCGACCTGGATCTTGAGGACGAGCTGGTGGTCGAGGCGCTGCGGGAGGCGTTCGACGAGGCGAAGGTGAAGCGCGGGCCGGGCGGGAAGTTCGCCGAGAAGCCGGACGTCACGGACGAGTACAGCCCGGCGAGCAAGGAGCTACGGGCGCAGATCGAGAAGATCCTTGGCGAGAAGAAGGGCAAGCCGAAGGGCGCCGGCAAGGCGAAGAAGCCGAAGGCTGCCGGCGGCAAGGGGAAGACGCAGAAGGCCAAGCCGCTGACGAAGGCGGCGCTCACGCAGTCGCTCCGGCAGTTGAAGCAGGGGAACAGCGTGACGGTGACGCTGGCGAACGGGAGCGTCATCACGGGGAAGGTGGACAGGGCGGCGGGAGGCGTGGCCATCGTGCAGACGGCGAAGGGCGCGGTGATCCTGCACAACGGCCTCCGCAACGTCGCGAAGATCGAGGGGTGAGCGTGGGGACGAAGCCACTGGTGAGCATCATCACGCCGACGTGGCAACGGCGCGATCTGCTGATGGAGACCATCGAGAACGTCCGTGAGCAGACGTACCCGAACCTTGAACACGTCATCGTCAGCGACGGGCCTGACGTCCCGCTCCACATGCCGATCCTCTCCGAGCAGCAGGCGGCAGCCCATCGCGGTTGGCCGCCCATCGCGTTCGTGGAGCTTGGCCGCAACTGGTCCACGTTCCTGCCGCGCTCGTTCGGCGTAGCTCCGCTGACGGTCGGCGCCATGATGGCGCGCGGCGAGTACCACATGTGGCTGTGCGACGACGAGCGCATGAAGCCGGACCACGTCGAGCATCTGGTGGACCTGATCGAATCGACGGGCGCCGACTTCGTCTACCCGCACGTTTTGATGTGGAAGATGGCGCATCCGGGGGTGGCCTGGGCCATCGGCACGGACCCGCCAGAACACGGCCAGATCACCAACTTCCTGTACCACGCTTCGGTCCTCCAGAAGGCGATGTACCGCTTCGACATCCCCGAGGAGGGCGACTGGGATCTGGTGAGCCGCTGGATGGCGGCGGGGGCCACATGGGCGATGTCGGACCGCTGCACGATCAGCCACCGCGCTGACCACTGAGGGAGGCGAGCATGTGCCCTCGTTGCAAGGACAAAGGCCGGGTGCGATTTGGCCACTGCCGGGGGAAGGCCGAGCGGGTGCCGTGCGGCTTCGCAGCGGTCTGCCACATCACGGCGGTGTGCGACCGCTGCGAACTCCAGTGGGTTCATGGGTGCGCGGCGCCATCGCACATCGCGAGGGCGACCGCGTGACGGCGCTGCTGGAGGCGCCGCGACGGCCCCGGATGCAGCGCGACCTGCAGGACGCGATGGTCGCCGTCTGGTCGCAACTCGACAACCTGGACGCGGAGACGGAGCGCCGCATCCTGCAGCGGGTGGCCGAGATGCGGGGGGAGGTGATCGACCGCCTCTCCGCGCTGGAGACGACGACGGACGCAGACGGCAACGAGACGTGGCAGGCGACGTCGTTGCGAGCGTTCGAGGCCGAGCTTCGGCGCGTGGCCGCCGAGTTCTCGGCGCGGCTCTCGACGGACCTGGCCGACGACCTGGAGCGGGCGGCCGGGCTGGCCGACCTTGGCTATCGCGACGCGCTGTCGGCGCTTGCGCGGGGCATGAACGTGCCCACGCCGCTGATCACGCTCTCACCGCTGGGACTGTCGTCGGACCTCGTGCAGGCGGCGACGCTGTACAACGCCTCGGCGTTCCGTGGCCTGGGGGAGCGCGTGGCGGTGGAGGTGAACCGCGAGATCCAGCGCGTGGTGTTCGGGGGGCAATCGCGGTGGGCCGCGGTGCGGAACATCCGCGAGATGCTAGCGGCAGATCCGAAGTGGGCGGGCCAGAAACTGCCTCCGAAGACGCTCGGGAAGCTCACGTCATACGCGACGATGGTCGAGCGGACGGCGGTGATGTCGGTCTTCAACATCGCGGCCGACCGGGCCTACCGCGAGGCGCTGGAGGAGTTGCCGGAGCTGCGAGTGGAGTGGATGACGGTCAAGGACAGCCGGGTAGATGCGGCGTGCGTGGCGCTGCACGGCAAGCGGAAGGATCCCCGGGGGACGTTCCCGGGCGGGCTGATCGCGCCGCCGGCCCACCCCCGGTGCCGCTGCCGGACGGTGGCGTGGATGCCGGGGTGGGCATCGCTGGGGGTGAAGTCGTGACGGCAACGGCGACGGCAGCCTGGACGCTGGTGCGTTGCCTCTGCCGGCGCAACACGCTGGGCGAGGTGCGGGGGTCGTGCGGCGAGGTGCGCCGCTACTGCTCGCGCTGTAAGGGCTGGTGGATCGTGGACGTGGCGACGGGGGCCGTCAGGCCGGACCCGGACCAGAATCAGGGGCTATTGACGATGCACGCCATAGGCTCTACGCTATAGTGTGAACACGTAGCGCGCCGTCGCCCGGCCGCAGCGCCTCCCCAGCGGGGCCAGTCCTACGAATGGACTGGCCTTTACCGTGTCTTGGGGGCGCAGCGTGCACGTTCCGATCACCCTCCTTGAAAGCCAGACGGCCGCCCCGTCGCCGGTGGCCGAGGCCGTGGCGCTTTCGCTCGAAGAGATCGGCGAGAAGATCCGGGCCAAGCTCAATCCTCCCCGCGACGGCTATCCGAGCGCGGAGGAGAAGCCGTACTGCTGGGTGCGGGCGACCTACGAGGACCGCGTCGTCGTCGAGAAGAGCGGCAAGCTCTGGGAGATCGCCTACGCGGTGGGCGAGGACGGCGACGTGATGCTGGGCGAGCCGGCCGAGGTGGTCGTCACCTACCAGCGGATCGCGGAGTCGGGCGCGACGGTCGTCACCTACGAGCGTGTCGCCCCGTCGTCCACGGTCGATCTGCACGAGACGCAGGGGCATCTGCTGGAAGCGGCCGAGAAGACCGGCTCGACCTGGCGGGTGCTGCTGATCCGCGCGGGCACGTCCGGCAACGGCATCCACTACAGCCCCGAAGTGCTGCGCGAGGCCGTGCCGCTCTTCGAGGGCGTCAAGGCGTACGCGGACCACCCGTCGCGCGACGAGATGCGGAGCCGGCCGGAGCGGTCCATCCGCGATGTGGTCGGCTGGTACGACAACGTTGCCTACGACGACGCGCACGCGGGGATCGCCGCCGACTTCCACGTCCTCGAATCGGCGGACTGGCTCCGTACGATGCTGCGCTCGGCCTGGGACGCCGGCAAGGGCGACCTGCTGGGGTTCTCGATCAACGCGGCCGGCACGAAGACGGGGAAGCGCAAGGACGGCGGCGCGCTGCTGGAGGCCATCGTCTCGGTGACCTCGACCGATGTCGTCACCACGCCAGGAGCCGGCGGTCGCCTGCTCGGGATGCTCGAATCTGAGCGCAGTGCGGGCG
>JADLBJ010000043.1 GCA_020847765.1 Dehalococcoidia bacterium | reverse complement strand
CGAAGACGGAATCGAGGGAGGCGACGTCGCGGCCGGAGCCCGGGTGGATGAGCGAGGCTTCGATGCGGGCGCGGCTGTAGGAGACGATGAGGGAGCCGGCGAGGGCGAGCATGCCCACAGCCTCGGGGTGGGGGCCGTCTTCGAAGCGGAAGGCGTAGATGGTCATGCCACCGAGCATGATGGCGTCGGCGTAGCGGTCGGTGACGGCATCGAGGACACCGCCGAAGCGGGTGGCGGCGTTGCGGATGCGGGCGAGCTCGCCGTCGATGCCGTCGACGACGCTGACAACCTGGATGGCGATACCGCCGGCGATGTTCCAGCCGGCGGCGAGCATGGCGGCGGTCACAATGGACAGGCAAAGGGTGAAGATGGTGACGCCGTTGGGCGTGGCCGGCGTCCGGGCGAGGGCGCGTGCGGCCGGCCGTGCGAGCGGGCGGTTCAGGTAGCGGGAGACGATGCCATCGTAGGCCACGCGGTCAGGCGAGCGCCGAGGGGCGGCCGAGGAGGATCCGCTCGGCAACGAGGTAGTCCTCGGGGGTATCGACGTCGAACCAGAACGTGCCGGTGACGTCGGCGGCGTAGAGGGCGTTGCGTGCGGCCAGGATGCTGAAAACGTCGCTGAGGGAGGCGTCCTCGTCGACTTCGTCCAGGACGGGCCACACGTCGCCGCTGCAGACAAAGGCGCCGGCATCGAGGTGGGTCCAGGGTGTGACGCCCTTGCCGATGGCGTCGACGCGGCCGTCGACGACGTTGAGGCGGGTGGCTTCGTCGATGAACCACTCCTCGCGGTGGCGGGCGTCGGCCGCGACGGTAACTCCGGACGGTGCGGCGAGGGCGACGAGCTCGTGGATGAGGTCGGGGCCAAAGATGTGGTCGCTCATCGTGAGGACGAACGGTTCGTCACGACAGAAATCGCGTGCGGCGGCGAGGGAGAGCGAGGCGCCCTTCAGGTAATGGGGGTTGCTGGCGAAGCGGACCGGGACGCGCACTGCTTCGGCGAGCGCCGTTCGGAGTTGCGCTTCGCGAAAGCCCGTAACGACGACGACCTCGGGGATGCCGGCGGCCTCAATGGCTTCGATGGTGTAGGCGATGAGCGGGCGGCCCGCGAGGGCGACGAGCGGCTTGGGGAGGTCGGCGGTGTGCTCGCCCATGCGGCCGCCGATGCCGGCGGCGAGGATGACAGCGCGGGCCGGGGGGTGGGGCGGGTGTGTCGGCATGCGCCGATATTACACAGGAGCGAGCGGGGTTCGCCTGCGGGGGTGCGGCCAAGGAGGGGAGGCGCTAGGATCCGGGCGCACCTGGGGCTGGAGAGAACCTGAGAAAGGCAAGACGGAATGTGGAAAACAATCGGCTGGCTCTCGCTGCTGTGCGGGGTATTCATCGCGATGCTGATTGGGCTCGCGCTCGGCGGGTTAGCGTAAAGCCATGAGCCGGCGGTGCCGCCGGCGGGCCTTTCAAAGGGTCGGTAATTCGTTCATCTTGCTCGTGTGACGTTGGGGACATCGGCTCGCTCCCCCGGCGAGGGGGAACCCATCCAGATCGGCAGAGAGCTGCAGGGCCTGAGCAGCACGCAGGCGGCAGACCTGGAGCGCGAAGGCAAGGTCAACGTCGACACGACGCGCCAGCGCACCGACGCCGACGTGGTGCGGGCGAACACGCTCACGTTCTTCAATGTCGTGCTGTTCTCGCTTATCGGGGCGCTGATCCTGCTCGGGGAGTTTCGCGACGGTCTGTTCGTCGGAGTTGTTATCGCGGCCAACATCGCGGTATCGACGCTCCAGGAGCTGAAGGCGACGCGGACGCTACGCGAGCTGGTGGCGCTAACGGCGCCGCAGGCGACCGTCGTGCGGGACGGGACCGAGCGGAGCCTGCTGGCGGAGCAGGTTGTGCAGGGGGACCTGGTCCACCTTCAACCCGGGGACCAGGTGGTCGCCGACGGCCGGGTGGTGGCGCGGTCGTGCGAAGTCGACGAGTCACTGCTGACCGGGGAGGCCGACTCGGTGCGGAAGCAGCCCGGGGACGAGCTGAAGTCCGGCAGCTACTGCACGGCGGGGGATTGCTACTACAGCGCGGACCGGGTCGGGACGGACGCGTACATCGTGCAGCTGACGGCGGACGCGCGGGAGCGCGTGAAGCGCCATACGCCGCTGCAGGCGCGGTTCAACCGCATCCTCCGCGTCCTGCTGACGGTCACAGCCGTCCTCGGCGTGATGCTGTTCATCCAGTACATGAACGACGACCGCGGCGTGCGCGATTCGATCCGGGACGTGACGGCGCTGGTCACGACGGTGGTTCCCGTTGGCTTGTTGCTGGGGATGACGGTGGCCTTCGCGGTGGGGGCGGTGCGTGTCTCGCGCTCGGGGGCGATCGTGCAGGACATAGCCGCCGTGGAGGCGCTGAACTACGCCGACGTGGTGTGCCTCGACAAGACCGGGACACTGACCGCCAACCGGCTGACGCTCGATGAGGTTCACTGGGCGGAAGGCCGCGAGGGCGATGGCGGCTGGCTCGGGGCGTTCGCCGACCACACGCGGGGCGACAGCAAGACGGCGGCAGCGCTCGCGGACGCCTACGCCGCACGGAGCAACGGGGCGATCGAGGACGGCGGCGTGCCGTTCAACTCGGAGCGGCGGTGGAGCGCGCTGCGGATGCGGCGGGGAGACGAGAGCCGGGTGTTCGTGCTGGGGGCGCCGGAGACGGTGCTGCCGGCGTGCAAGGACGTGGGGCAGCTCCAGGCGAAGTACCGGGAGGCGACCGGTCGCGGCCTGCGCGGCGTCGTCCTCGCGGAGGCGGACGAACTGCCCGAAACGGGGCGGCCGCTCGCGGGGCTGCGGCCGGTGGCGCTGATCACCGTAGCCGATATCCTCCGGCCGGAGGTCACGCGCGCGTTCGCGATGATGGACGAGCTAGGCATCGAACCGAAGATCATCAGCGGCGACAACCCGCAGACGGTGAAATCGCTACTGGCGCAGCTGGGGATACAGCCGAAAGGTGGGGTTATCTCGGGCGATGAGCTGGAGGGCCTTTCGCCCGAGGAGCTTGAGGACGTTGCCGAGCGGACGAGCATCTTCGGGCGGATTGCGCCGCAACAGAAGGCTGAGCTCGTGT
>JADLBJ010000042.1 GCA_020847765.1 Dehalococcoidia bacterium | reverse complement strand
GGCTGGCGGAAGCGAAAAGCGTCGGCCCCGTAACCCGTCAGACGCTGCACCCGTTCGCTTATCCAGGAAGGCTCAGGTGCGGCGCCCACGACATAGCTGTACGTCGCCCCCGGGAGGTTGCGCAGCAGCGCAGCGTACTCCTCTTTGCTCCGGCGCAGTGCGAGCTCAAGCGCCTCCTGCTCGCTGATGTCGCGCGCAATCGCCACCACCAGGCCTCCCCCCTCCGCGTCGCAGACTCGGCAGCGAACCTCCACGGGAAAGAGGCTCCCGTCCCTTCGCCGGTGGCGCGAGCGAAAGGCAACGTCGGCGCCACCGCCGCCGACGATCCTCTGATACCGCCCCTCGCCGAAGTCCACGTCGAAGTCGGGCACCCGCAGTTCCAGCAGTTCCGCCCGGGACTAGCCGAGCACGGTGCAACCGCGCTCGTTGCTGTCGACGACCCTCCCCGTCGCCAGCTCGACCAGGTAGACCTGGTCGGGCGTCTTCATGTAGAGGTCGCGGAGAAGGCGGGACGTCATTCGGCATACCTCGAACCGCGTTCGAGAGGGTTGCCGAAAGAATCGGCCAGGCCGTCCTCACGCTCAATCAGCAGAGTCCCGACCCTGCCGGGTCTGGCCTGAAAGAGGGCTAATATTGCGCCTTATTTCCTCTGGCCCCTGGTGTCAAAGAAGGCGGGCTCCGGCGCCACCTTCGGGTCGCGCTGGGCGATCTCCCCTGCCAGGGCGCCGTAGGCCTCGCCGAGGGCGGCAAACGTGGCCGGGCCGTCCCCCTCGAGGTACGCCGTTTCGAGGGCGCGCGAGCACGCCTGCTGCATTGGGCCCTCCGTGGCGCCCTCGCGGGCCGCCAGGCCGGTTGCGCAGAGCAGGCGAATCTCCCCCTGGTGCCCGCCGATGGCGGCGACGCTGCTTCCGGGCGCCCCGCGCAGCCAGAGGGCGACCGCCGCCCGTGCTGCCAGCACCTCCACGGCGAGACTCTGCATCGCCGTGACCGAAGCGTCCGCGCTGCAGGCCAGGGCGCCCAGTGGCGGGTTCGCCGCCCGCTCGCCCCCCGCGGCCGCGCTGACCTTCTTGCAGACCTCAGTCCAGCCCGCCCTCGTCCCGGCGGCCGCGAGGAACGAGGCCACCTCCTGCCAGCGAGCCGGTGCCAGCGCATCCTTCGCGTCGCTCGCGAACCACTGCTTCGGGTCGGCCTCGGGCAACGCGGGCGGAGCCTCCTTGCCGATCGACGCCACGTATGCCGGCATCGCGGGCGGAGGCGAGACGATCGCGCCGACCACAGGCAGCCCGGCGACCACCTCTTTCGGGTCGGCGCCGTAACACCGCGCCGACCCCATCAGCGCCAGCAGGACCAGGACGATGGCGAGCTTCCCCACGCCTGATCATCGGCCCGCAGCGGGCAAGACGTGAGCGGCGCAAACGACGGGCTCGGCACCGCCTGCAACCCTTCTGCGAGCCCACCCTGCCCGCCGTTGATCGGCGACGTCCGCCCCGCTGGGCACCATGGGGGCGGCCACGTGCCCTGGTCGGGTCACGCCGGCCGGCATCGTGGGGGAGGTTGGAACATGACCGAGCCTCAAACCATCCGCATTGTCGCCCGCGACGGCGAGTACGTCGGCCAGCTCACGCACGTGCTGGCGCCGCGCGACGCCGAGCGGCCGAATGCCCTCGTCGTCGAAAGAAACGGCGACCAGCTCGTCCTCCCGCTCTCCGAAGTCGAACGCTCGGACGGCGACTGCGTCCGGCTTAACGGCAGCGTTGCCCGCTACCAGGAGCTCCCCCCCTTCGAACGGCAGGGCTATCGCGTCCTCGACGAAGAGATCGCGCGCGAGGACCATGAGCGTCGCCTGGCCGAACTCGGCATCGACGAGGATTTCCAGATCGGCGACGAAGAGGACGAGCCGGCGGCTGTGACCCCGCCCGCCTGAAGCTCATTCCCCCAGCAGCGCGCTCACAGTCGCGAAGTCCAGCCCCTTCGCCCGCAGCCCGTCCACGATGGCGGGCAGCGCCCCCAGCGTGTTGTAACCGCCCAGGTGCATGAGCACGATCGAGCCCCCGCGCGCGTTAGTCAGGACTTTCTGCACGATAGCCGCCGTTGTCGGCCCGCCCTCGCTCTCCGGCTTCCAGTCGATCGTGTCCACGTCCCAGGTGACCGTGCGCGTGTAACCCGCTGCCGCCACTGCTGCCACCACGCGGTCGTCCACACCGCCAAACGGCGGCCGAAAAAGCGGTCGCGGGTCCTGGCTGCAAAAGCGCGCCATCGCCTCCGCCGCGCGCACCAGCTCGGCGTGCGCCTCATTGGTTGAGAGGTCGCGAAAGTCCGGGTGCGAGTAGCTGTGGTTTCCCAGCTCGAAGAGTTTGGGGTGGGCCTCGACCATGCGCAGCACCTCGCGGCCAGCGTCTGTGTTCGGGTTGTCCGCCATCGCCCCCGTCATGAAGATCGTCGCCCGTACCTCGTGGTCCACCAGCCAGCGCATGATGTCGAGCGCCGGATCGACGCGCCCACCCATGTCGAATGTGAGGGCCACCCGTGCCGAATCACGCGGGCCGTTCGCCACCAGCCGGCCCGAGGCCGGTAGGCCCGTGGCGGTGGGCGGGACGGTGGTCGGTCTTGGCGTTGGCGTGGCCGTGGCCGGCGCTGCCGTGCGCGTGGCACTCGCCACCACCGTCGACGTGGGCGTCGCCGGTGCACCGGTCGGCGTCGCGCTCGCTGTCGCGGCGGGTGTCAGCGCCGGCGTCGACGAGGCCGCTGGCACCCGTCCCGAGCCGCCGCAGCCGCCCACGGCCAGGCCGAGGAGCAGGACTCCGGCCAACGCAACCGCGGCGCGCGTAGAGAGGGCCATGGCTGCCAGCGTCTCACACCGGCCGCCGCCCGGCACCTCTGCCTCGGGGATGCCCGCGACGGGACAACAAAAAACGGCCCGCGCGACGCGGACCGCTTCTGGCCGCCAGGATCGGCGCCGGTGTTAGGCTTTTGCAGCCAGCGCCGCCAGCCGGCGCTTCGTCCGATCGGCCTTGCCCCTGTGGATGGCGCCCTTCTTGGCGGCACGGTCGAGGGCCGAGTAGGCCGCGCTCAACGCCGTCGCCGTCGTCGCCTCGTCGCCGGCGGCCGCAACTTCGCGGAGACTGCGCACCGCCGTCCGCGCGAACGATCGCGTCGCCCGGTTGCGGTCCCGGCGCTTCAGCGACTGGTGCCAGCGTTTGATGGCGGACTTGTTGTTGGCCATGGTTCCACCTGTTCCGAAGGCAATCGGGCCTCCTACGATAGCGTCGCGTGGCGGAATGGGCAAAAGCAGGCGCCCTCCTTTGGCCGAAACATGCCGGTTGCGCGGCAGAGCCGGCGCGGTATATGCTCTGAATGGTTGCACCTGTAGCCGGCACGTGGTGCCGCGGCAGCCATCCCCCGAGTGCACTCGCCCCAGGCCCCTCTTCCTTGCGACTCCGCGCGCAACCCTTCACGAAGCGAGCGTTTTCCACATACGACACAGCAGAAGGCACACAATCCCAACCCGAGAAAGCTATGACTGCACCCCTCAATATCGCTGAACTCGAAGCGACCCCCCGCGAAAGCCTGATCGCCATCGCCAAAGAGATGGGCGTCGAAGGCGCCGCCACCCTCCGCAAGCCCGACCTCATCTTCCGGCTCCTCCAGACCCAGGCCGAAGCCCGCGGCAACATCTTCTCGGGCGGATTCCTGGAAGTTAGCGACGACGGCAACTACGGCTTCCTCCGCGGGGAAGGCATGCTCCCCGGGCCGCACGACATCTACGTCTCGCAGTCGCAGCTCCGCCGCTTCGCTCTTCGTCCCGGCGACTACGTCACCGGGCAGGTGCGTCACCCAAAGGACAACGAGAAGTACTACGGCCTCCTCAAAGTCGAAGCCGTCAACGGTATGGACCCGGAGACGGCCAAGCGCCGCCCCTACTTCGAAAACCTGACGGCGATCTTCCCCAATGAGCAGCTCAAGCTCGAAACCACCGCGGAGAACCTCACCCACCGGCTCATCGACCTCGTCGCCCCCGTCGGCCGCGGTCAGCGCGGGCTCATCGTCTCGCCCCCCAAGGCTGGCAAGACGATGCTCCTCAAGAACATCGCCAACGGCATCTCTGCCAACTACCCCGACGTCCACCTAATCGTCCTCCTCATCGGCGAACGTCCCGAGGAAGTGACCGACATGCAGCGCAGCGTCCGCGGCGAGGTCGTCAGCTCTACCTTCGACGAGCCCGTCGAGGACCACACGCGCGTGGCCGAGATGGCGCTGGAGCGTGCAAAGCGCCTCGTCGAGGGCGGCAAAGACGTCGTCATCCTGATGGACTCGATCACGCGCCTCACCCGCGCCTACAACCTCGCCCTCCCGCCGAGCGGGCGCACGCTTTCGGGTGGGGTCGACCCCATCGCTCTCTACCCCCCGAAGCGGCTCTTCGGCGCCGCGCGCAAGTGCGAGGAGGGTGGCTCGCTCACCGTCCTCGCCACCTGCCTCGTCGACACCGGCAGCCGCATGGACGAAGTCGTCTTCGAGGAGTTCAAGGGGACGGGGAACCTGGAGCTGCGGCTGGACCGCCGCCTGGCCGAGCGCCGCTTCTACCCGGCGATCGACATCCAGGCGAGCTCGACCCGGCGGGAGGAGCTCTTGCTCGACGAGAAGACACTCAAAGGTGTATGGCTCATACGCAGGATGACGGCTATGATCTCGCAGAATTCGCCGAACCAGCTCGAAGCGACCGAACGGCTGCTCGAGCGCCTGTCCCGCACGAGCACGAACGAGGAGTTTCTCGCCAGCCTCAAGACGGACCTCTAGGGCACTCCCCTAGGCGCGCCGCCGCCCGGCTTCGAGAGGCAGCCGGGATAGCGATTGCAGGAGGGGAAGAGCAAGGTTAGGCTGCTCGGCCTGCACGATGGCCCGCTACCCGCCGTCGCGCAACCTGACCAACCGCACTATGGGAACTGAGGGAACACGGGCCCGCTCCCACGCGCATGCACGGCGCCGGGGACGTCTGACGGTCCATTTCGTGGTCGTCCTGCTGGCCGTGCTGGCGGTTACCTTCGCCGCCCGCTTCCCCGCCGGCTCGCGCGCTCGCGTCTCTTCCGTCATCCCCACCTTCTCCCTCTCTGGCGTGACGGGCGGCGTCCAGGCCCACCTCACCACCTACCTCCGCCCCGGCACCAGCCTGCAGACGCGCGACTCAGTTGCCGCTCTGACGGCGACGAGCGACGTCGCCAGCGTGCGCGCCGCCGGCGGTGTCTCCCCGGTTGCCTCCTTCTCCTCGGGCGTCTCGGCCGCGGCCGTCACCTCGGGCGAGCAGGGTGCCGGCGTCAAGCCCCTCGCCGACATCGTCGATCCGCGCCAGCCCTTCGTTCTCTACGAAACCCAGCCGGGCGACAGCGTCAGCGCTATCGCCGCCCGCTTCGGCGTCTCGCTGCACACGCTCCTCGACAACAACCCCAGCGTCTCCGACCGCAACCTGATCCAGAAGGGCCAGCAGCTCATCGTCCCCCGCAAGGAGGGCATCCTCTACAAGGTCGGCTACAACGAGTCGGTCGACGCCATCGTCGCCCAGTTCGACAACATCACGGCGGCGACGGTCGTCGACTACAAGCCCAACAACATCGGCGACCCGAAGAACCTGAAGGTCGGTGACTACCTCCTGCTGCCCGGCGCGACCGTCAAGCCACCACCACCACCTCCGCCGCCACCACAGCCGCGCAGCGACTCCTCGGGCGGCGGCAGCGCCGGCGGCGGTGCCCCGCGGCCCGGAGGCGCCGGCCGCTTCCACTTCCCGCTCGCCGGCTGGCATGGCGTCAGCGAGTCCTTCGGCGTCGCTCGCGGTGGTGGGACCTACCACACCGGCATCGACCTCGACCTCTATGGCCTGCACCACTCGACCATCTTCTCGGCCTGCGACGGCGTCGTCGTCAAGACCGAATACCTGACCTACAGCTACGGCTACCACGTCGTCGTCGACTGCGGCGACGGCTGGACCACGCTCTACGCCCACATGAGCGAGATCGACGTGAACGTCGGCCAGCGCGTGGCCGCTGGGGCCGTCCTCGGCGTCTCGGGGGTCACCGGCTACACGACCGGTGAGCACCTCCACTTCGAGATCCGCTTCAACGGCGCGCCCGTCAACCCAGCCGACTACCTGGGCTTCTGAACCCTCGGCGCCGGCGCCCCCAAATCCCGCGCTACTGGCTGAGCGGCTGCAGCAGGAAGTCGTCTGCCTTCGCACTGGCGTTCGGTGAGTACTCGCCGAAGTACCCGGCGACCAGGTCCGGGGGGGCACGACCGCGCAGCCCGTTATCAAGACGACGACGCCCTTGTTCGTCACAATCGCGGCCCGCGGCTCAAAGCTCGGCTGAAGCGCGTTGTCCATCACGACCAGATAATCGCCCGCTGGGAAGCCACCCTCGGCCACGGGGCGCCTTGGCGCCGGTAGCCGCGCTACCGCATAGAGCCGGAAGTCGCCCTGCACGTAGCGCGCCAGGTCGCCGCCGATGTCTACCGTCTTCGGCACCCAGCCGCCCCCGCAGCGCGCCATGAGGAGGGCATCGAGCATGGCCCCCTCCGAATCGCCCGCCGAGCAGTCGGGCAGGAAGCGCTGCCGGTGTGGGCGTGGGGCTGCCGCTGGCGCTGCTCGTCGCCGTCGCACTGACGGTCGTGGCCGAGGGTGTTGGTGACGCCGCTTGCTGGCCCTCGTCGCTGCACCCTGTCGTTAGCAGGGTGAGGAGGCGCCGCCGAGAGCGACAGCCGCAGCCCGCGTCGTCTCCAATGCGGCATCCTCGCAGGATAGGAGCTTCCCGCGTCTGCAGCGGGGAAGGGTCGTGTGGGGCCTTCAAGACTTGACTCATCGGCCAGCCTTTCGACAAGTCTTGAAACGCGTCGCCGGCAGAACGCTCAGCTTCCGGCGAGCGGCCCGTGCCTTCAGCGCGTGCTGGCGGCCGTCACGCTGTTGAACAACCCGCCGCCGATCTCTGACTGGCACTCCGGCACGTCCTTTGCGGCCGCGGCCAGCCGCTCCCCGAGCGCCTGGTCCGGGCGCACGCTGCCGGCCACGTCGGCAAGGTCCGCAAGCGACTTTATCTGCCCGCTGTTCGCCTGGTCGACGACCTGCCGGAGTTGCTTCACCACCTGGCCGTGGTAACTCTGGACACCGTCCGGCACGCGCAGCTTCGCCATGTCGTCGGCGAACTTCTTGATCGCGGGAGCCACGGCCTTGGCCAGCTTCTGCGGGTCGTTGATCAGCGTCGGGTCCTTCGTCGCCGCGTCGATCGCCTGCTCGAAGTACGTGTTGAACGACGAGCAGACACTTTTCACGTACGCCTTGTCGCTCACCGGTGCCGGTGGGCCGTCCTGATTGGACCCGCTGGCGGTGGTGCTCGTCGCCGTCGTCGATGCGGTCGCAGCCCCGTCGTCACCGCAGGCCGCCAGCGCCCCGGCGACGAGGATGGCCGGCAGGGCCGCCAGCAGGAACGCACCCCGGGGGCGCCGGGGCCGGGAAAGTCGCATCCGTCTCCCTCCTGGGCAATGGGGTCGTCCGAACCCCATGCCAGTATCGGGAACGCGCCGACGAGGCGGTACACCGGTGACGAAAGGCGTCTTTCCCCGGTCGGGGCTAGCCGCGGATGCCGCTTCCCCGCAGGCGCGGGTCGAGCTCGTCCCGGAGCGCGTCGCCGAGGAGGTTGAAGGCGAGCACGGTGAGGCTCAGCGCCAAACCCGGGAATATCGCCAACCAGGGTGCGAGCGTGAACAGGCTGCGGGCGCTGCCGCCCAGGTCCTGCCCCCACGATGGGTCGCCGACGGGCAGCCCCACGCCGAGGTAGCTCAACGCCGCCTCCGTGAGGATGGCGGCCGGGAGGGTCGTGCTGGCGATGACGATCATGAGCGGCAGGATGTTCGGCAGCACGTGCCGGAACATCACCCGAGGCCCGGAGGCGCCGATCACCTGCGCCGCTTCAACGTACTGCCGGTTCCGTTCTGCGAGCACGCTGCCGCGTAGGATCCGGCCGATCGCCGGCGTGAACGCTACCGTCACCGCGATGACGACGGGCCAGAGCCCCTGCCCCATGGCCACGCCGATGACCAGGCCGAAGAGGATGGCCGGAATGGAGTTCACCACCTCGAAGAGGCGTGAGATCGCGATGTCGATCCAACCGCCTGCGTAGCCAGCGAGGAGCGCAAGGACGGCACCGCCGATGACCGAGAACGTTACCGTTGCGAGGCCAACCGCCAGCGACGGTCGCGCGCCGTAGACGACGCGCGACCACATGTCCTGGCCGTTCCGGTTTGTCCCGAACCAGTGGGCCGAGCCCGGTTCCGCGAGGATGTCCTCGCCGAACTCCTTCGGGTCCGTCGTGTTGAGGAGAGGCGCGAAGAGCGCGGCGAACACCAGCACCACGATGACGACGATCGCCGCAGTCCCCAGCGGCTGGCGACGAATGAACCGCCGGATCCCCCGCGCCCGCCGCGAGAGGAAGGACGGCACCAGCCGCGGCGCCACGACATCCAAGATTTCCGTGTGCGCGGCCATCCGGCCCCCCCTAGTAGCGGATGCGCGGGTCGACCCACGCATATGCGACGTCGACCAGCAGCGTAATCAGGACGAAGGTCGTCGAGATGACCACGGCCACGGCCTGGACCGTCTGGTAATCCCGGTCGAACACGGCGCGCCCGGCCATCTGGCCCATCCCCGGGATACCGAAGATGTCCTCGATGATGATCGAGCCGCCGAGGATGAGCCCGAATTGCAGGCCCACAACGCTGAGAAGCGGGATGAGCGAATTGCGGAAGACGTGCTCGAAGACGACGACGCGCTCGGCGAGGCCCTTTGCGCGCGCCGTGCGCACATGGTCGCTCGCCAGCGATTCGAGCATCGCCGAGCGGGTGATGCGGGCCACGTAGGCGCTCGCACTGATGGCGAGGACGAGCGCCGGCAACAGCAGCAGCGAGAAATGCGACAGCGGGTCCTCGCTGATGGTGGTGAACTTCTTCGCCGGGTTCCACTGCCAGTAGTAGGCCGGCAGGTACACGATCAGCGTCGCGATCCAGAAGTTCGGCACAGAAAGGCCCAGGATGGAGAAGAAGCGGAGGCCGTAGTCGGTCGGTCTTCCGGCCTTGACCGCCGAGATGACGCCGATCGGGACGCCGATAAGGATCGTGAAGACGATCGTGATCAGCCCCAGCTGAAGCGTGACAAGCGACCGCTCCTTCAGTTCTGGGCCGATCTCCCGCGTCGTCGCCGTGGAGAGGCCGAAGTCGCCGCGGATCGCGTTCTTGAACCAGTTCCAGTACTGCTCGGGGTAGGACTTGTCCAGCCCGAGCTCCTTGCGGGCGGCCTCCAGGCACTGCTCGCACGACCCGGCCTGGGCGCCGAGGCGGGCCACGGCGGCGTCGCCCGGCAGGATGCGCACCAGCGAGAACGTGATGATCGAGACGAGGACGACGATGAGCGGCACTAACAGCAGGCGCCGCAGAATGTAGGCACGCACCAGCGATCCCCTTCCTCGATGTCCCTCTCACCCGGTCGGGCAGTTGGCTGGGAACTCTATGCCAACGTGGACATGCCGGCAAATCGGGCTCAGGTCCAGATTTGAGCAGCCCCGACCAGAGGGGTCAAATGACCAGAATCATCTTTCCCGCCCGATCGGCCCCTGCGCGTCCCGCGCGTGGCGACGCCTGGAGGCGAGACCTCGCCGATTGACCATTCGCCATAATCAGCGAGCATCGTAGTCCGGGCCGCGCGGCCAGCCAGCGCGCCCCTAATTTTTTGCCACGCGAAGAGGGACTTGATGCAGGACAACTACTGGACGAAGCTGCGCCGCGGATCTGTGACCCGCCGCCGCTTCCTCGCCGGCTCGGCCACCGCCGCCGCCGGCTCCGCCGCCATCCTCGCCGGCTGCGGCGACGACGACGACAACGGCGGCAAGACTTCGACAGCCGCGCCGAGCGGCTCTGCCAGCGCCTCCGCCACACAGGCGGCCGGGAAGCGCGGCGGCACCGTCCGCCTCGTCAAGTCCGTCCCCGACGTGGGCGTCGATCCGGCGGTCACTGCCACCTACGCCCTTCACACCTCCAAGGTCTACAGCCACACCCACCTCTATCAGGCGTCGACCGGCAAGGTCCTGCTGGACATGGCGCTCTCCTACGAGCAGGTCGACGCTACGACCCTGAACTTCAAGCTTCGCCCCGGCATCAAGTTCGCACCCGACGTTGCCAACGGTCGCGAAGTGACGAGTGCCGACCTCGCGTACAGCTGGAGCCGCTACCCAGAGGCGCTGAAGAGCCTCGGTTCCCAGTTCAACAAGATCAACTGGGGCTGGATGGACGTCGGCAACGGTGCCAAGTTCGAAACACCCGACCCGCTGACGGTCACCATCAAGCAGAACAACCCGTTCGCCTCGAACCTCATCGCGATGGGCAACTGCAACTTCGCTGTCGTCGCCAAGGAGGCGGTCGAAGGCAGTTCGGACAAGACGCTGCGCAAAGTCGACAACGCGGGCAGCGGCCCCTATCGCATGGTGAAGCACGAGTCCACCGGGACCCGCTTCGAGCGCAACCCGAACTATTACAGGCATGAGAACCCGGCGCCGACCTTCGTCGCGGACGGCCCCTATGTCGACGCCTGGGAGGAGCGCATCATCGCCGACCCCGGCGCCGCCAAGGCCGCCTTCCTCTCCGGCGAAGTCGACATCCTCAGCACGGCGCTCGTCCCCATCGACAAGATCGTGGCCGAGGACCTGAAGAAGCAGTCGGGCGTCAAGGTCCTCGAGGGCGAATCCACCGACCACCTCGTGATCGCCTTCGACGCAGTGAAATGGACTGACCCGCGCCTCCGCCAGGCCATCTCCCTCGGCTGGGACCGGGACAAGTTCATCCGCACCGTCTACGTCGGTGACGGGCTCCTTGGCGGCCCCGTCTCGCCGTGCTTCAAGGATCTCGCCTTCTCCCAGGCGAAGCTCAAGGAGTACCAGAAGTACGACCCGGCCCAGGCCAAGAAGCTCTGGGACGAAGCTGGCGGCGCTCAGAAGTTCGGCGGCAAGCTGAAGATCACCGCCAACGCTGGCATCCCTGTCATGGGCCAGGCTGCCCAGTTCATCGGCGAGGACCTGAAGAAGAGCCTGGGTGTCGACGTCCAGGTCGACATCGTCGACGGCAACACCTACGTGGCGAAGGCCGTCGCGCCGGTCAAGGAATGGGACCTCTTCGTCGCCTACCACCTGGCCGTCAACACCATGCCCGACTACAACGCTCTGACGCTGTACGTGCCGTCCGGCTTCGGGGGCATCTTCCCGAACATGCGGCTAGACTCCAGCAACGCCGACGTCGCGGCCATGGCCAAAGAGATCGAGACCCTCTATCAAGCCCAGGCACGCGAGCTCGACAAGGCGGCGCGGAAGACGAAGATGGACGCTCTCCAGGAGTACCTTCTGAAGAACAACGCCACCTCCCTGCCGCTGCCAATTCAGAAGACGGTGTACCAGCCCATCCGTGACAAGGTGAAGAACTTCCCCGTCAACGACTGGATGTGGGGTGCCGGCTCGGCTGACGGCGTCCGGGTGCACAACCTCTACCTGGACGGCTGACCCGTTTCGGGGTTCCGCTGACAGGGGGGCCGGTTTCGACCGGCCCCCCTTCTCGTGTGCGTTGTGCGGGCCGCCAACAAGCCCTTCGCCTCCAACCTGATCGCGATGGGCAACTGCCAGTTCGCAATCGTCACCCGGGTGGCCACGCAAGAAAGGGAGGGCGGTTCGACCCGATCTCCCTTTCTCGCATGTTCCCGGCGAGGACGAAGTCGGCTGTTTGTCCGTAGCCCGGGGTCAGCGAAGAATAGGCGCGTCGCCTCCACGGCGACGAGAGCGGAGCTCTGCACACCAACTGTCGATCAAGAGGAAACATGCAGGACAACTACTGGACGAAGGTGCGCCGCGGATCCGTCACGCGTCGCCGCTTCCTCGCCGGCTCGGCCACCGCCGCCGCCGGCTCCGCCGCCATCCTCGCCGGCTGCGGCGACGACGACGACAACGGCGGCAAGACGGCGACCAGCGCGCCGAGCGGCTCCGCCAGTGCGAGTGCCAGCGCCTCGGCGTCGGCGACGCAGGCGGCGGGCAAGCGCGGTGGCACCATTCGCCTGGTCAAAGCCGTCCCCGATGTGGGCGTCGACCCGGCGATCACGAACACCTACGCGCTGCACACCTCGAAGACGTACAGCCACACGCACCTCTACCAGGCGTCGACACAGACAGTGCTGTTCGACCTCGCGCTCTCCTACGAGCAGGTC
>JADLBJ010000041.1 GCA_020847765.1 Dehalococcoidia bacterium | reverse complement strand
TCGATGCGCGCGAAAAAGAGGAACGAGGAGCCCGCGACCACGACCGCGCCCGCGCCGACGACGCCCAGCAGCATCTTCCGCGAGACACCAACGACCAGCAGGACTGCAAGAAAGCCTGCGCCAAGCGCCGCGATCGCGTTGAGACGGCCCCCGCTGAGGATCATGAAGAGCACGGACAGGCCCACCCACCCGGCGAACCAGAGCTTCGTGCGCGTCCGCGGGCTGGCAGCCACGCCGACGACGCCGAAGACAGCAGCCACAAATCCCGCGCGCGTCAACACCAGGGTGGTCGCGTCGAACGTCGAGAAGCGCAGCTGGTCGATCGCGCTCGAAAAGAGCGGCACGGCGCCGATCGCGAGAAAGTAGCGCACCCAGCCGAGTGCGCCGAGAAGGGCGAGCACGGCCACGAGGACCCCGGGAATCGCCGGCCGCACACCGAGAGCATGACCGAGGCTCGGGCGGCGAATGGCGGTGCCGCCGGTGATCAGGGCGGCGCCAGCGGTGAGCGTCGCCGGCGCGACGGTGAGCAGCAGCCAGGTCTCGCCGTCCCAGCTGAAAGAGGGCAGCAGCGGGATCTGCGCCACGCCGAGGGCGACCGTCCACGCCAGCGCGAAAACAGAGGCGGGCGCGAGCAGGTCGTAATGGAGCTGCCGGAGCACGAGCAGGATCACAACCGGCAGCCCCAGCAGGACGAGCAGACCGGACCGCGGGTTGGGAAAGCCCGCCACCTCTCCCAGTGGCGCCGCCGCCGCACCGGCAACAACGGCCAGGACGGCGACAAGAGCGACCGCCTTCACGGCCACGCCGGGACGGATACGGAGGGGCGAGGGCAGGCCAACGCCCGCCCGCTCGGGGGAGAAAGCGAGCAGGAGAACCATCGCCGCTCCGAGAGCCGCTTCGGAGAGGAGAACGGCAACGCCGACGCCGGCAACTCCCCAGAGGGACGCCCCACCGAGCAGAAGCGCCGCCGAGAGCACCAGGCCGGTCCCCCAGAGGCCGGCCACCGCCCGACCGTGCCCGCGGGAGAGCAGCAAGTTGTAGCTGAAGGCGTTCGCCGAGACGATGATCGTCGCCACGCCCGTCAGGCGCGTGTAGGCCACAAGCGAGCCGGTGGCACTGCCGTACAGCCCTTCCAGGACCGTGCGCGGAAAGACGAGGAACGCCACCGCAAAAGGCGCCACGATCGCCACCGAGAGGAGACCGAAGCGCACGGCTTCGCGCACGCCTTCGTCCGCCGAGCGACGCGCAGCCCGGGTGATCTGCGGCCAGGTGGCGACAGCGAAGGCACCCTGGACGAGGGTGGCGGCAGTATACAGCTGGAACCCCTTCGCCACCTCGCCGCGGGCGACGCCGCCCAGCACGATCGCCGGCACGAGCACCTCCGCGCGCAAATAGGCGACCTGGAGCAGCCAGGAGACGGCGATCGGCCAGCAGCCCCGCAGCCAGTCCACCCCATAGCGGTGCTCGAGCGCAGGGCTCCCGGTCGGAAAGCGGCAGGCCGCAAGGAGCACCAGAGCCTCGGCGGCGCGCGCCGCCGGAAGGGCAGCGAGCACCGCCCAGACCTCTTCGTCGCCGAGAGCGGCCGCTAGCACGAGCACGAGCACCCCGGCGCCGAAGCCGGCCGCGGCCCCTGCAGCCAGCCCCACGCCCGACCGGTCGGCCACGAGCTTGGAGGCGGCAGCGCTGCTCAAAGCCGTCAACGGCAGCACCGTCGCCGCCACGGCCAGCCCCACGACCGTCTGGGCCTCGGCGAAGAGAAGTGCGACAAGCGGCATCGCCAGCGCCGGCAGCACGGAGAGCGCGAGCTTGAGACCGGCCACCCGCCCGAACTCGCGGCGCGAGGGCGGCGCCACGGCGAAGTCGCGGAGGCTCGCCGTCGTCGTGCCCCAGTCGGCCAGGGCGGCCGCCACCAGCGCGATCGCCGTGATCACGCCGACCACGCCAGCCGCGTCCGGCCCCGCCTGACGGTTGGCCACGGCAAGCATTGCCACAACGAGCAGAGCGGCGAGGCCGCGCTGCGCGCTGGTGCCGAACGTCACCGCCGCGAGCGGCAGCCAGGACCGCCAGGGCAGGACGCGGGACCGCGGCCCCGTCATCGCCTACGTCCGCCAGGCCACGACGACGTCCTGGTACGAGAGCCCGCTGCCGTCGCCGCGCCAGCTGCCGGGGTGGACCTCGACGCGGCCGAATCCCGCCCCGCGCAGCCGCTCCAGGACCCACGCCCGTTCGTAGCCGACCATCTCCTCGGGAACCTCGGCCGTCGCGTAGCGTGCCGGGCCATCCGCGAAGGGCAGGAGGGGGGAATCGCCGTCCACCAGGAACCAGGTTGTCAGCGCCCGCCCGGCGACGCGCCCCAGCTCACGGACGAACTGCTCGACCTCCGGCTGGAGAAGGTGCGTGAAGACCGATGTCGCGAAGGCAAAATCGACCGCGTCGACGGGCAAGCGGTAGGCCGCCGGCGCGACCGCACCGGTCGGGTTGTAGCGCCGGTTGTACATGTCGGCGAATTCAAAGCGGAAGTTCGGGCGGCGAGCACCGATGTGCGCGCGGCACCATTCGATCGAGCGCCGATTCGGGTCGATCCCGAGATAGGAGCCCCCCAGATACGCCTCCAGAGGCAGCGCCATGCGGCCCACGCCGCAGCCAAAGTCGAGCACCGACTCGTGCGGCTCGAGCGCGGCGAGTTCGCGGAAGTAGGCGAAAAACTCGCGTCCGGCGGAATGGAAGGTCGCCGTCGGGCCGACGTGGCCGCGGAGCGTGTAGGGCGGCAAGCGACCCGCCCGCACCTCGGCGTTGATGAGCCCCTCCAGGCGGTCGAGCAGGCGAGCGGGCCCTGAATGGCGGAGCGGCCTGAGCAGCCGTTTACCCCGGCCGACAAGCCCCCGCGCGGGCGCATGGGACGCCACCCCTGTCGTCATCCGCGGAACCAGGCACGAAGGCTGCCGCCAGGTATACGCCGGACCGACTGGATCCGTCGGCGCGCGCCAACGGCCGCCGGGAGAGCGCGGGCGAAGGCCCGCACCGCCTCGGCGAAGACGCGCGGCGAGGTAAGGAAGGTCACGCCCAACACGAGGCACTCCCGGCCGAGGATCACGGGCAGGTCGCGCCAGACGTCCGCGATCGTCTCGTTCTTGATGAGCAAGATCCACTGGTTTTTCAGGGAATGCAACCGCACGTGCCGCGGCTTGCGCCGTTCGCCCGCCAGGTACGCCCGCCAGTGGCGCAAATAGCCCCGGCCGGCGAGGCCGCGGGCCGTGCGCGCGTGCCAGGCGCCAGCCGCGGGAACATACCAGCACTCCCCACCGCGGAGCCGCAGCCGCCAGCAGAGATCGACGTCCTCCTTGTACATGAAGAACGACTCGTCGAGAACCTCACCGCCATCCATGACGTCGTCGAGCGCGGTCCGGCGGGCGAAAAGGGCGGCGCCGCTGACGGCGAACACCTGCTCTTCACGGTCGAACTGCCCGGCGTCGACCTGACCCTCGCCGCGGTCGTAAGGCGCCCGGCTTCGGCGCAACCCGACGCCCGCCGAGTCGATCAGCGCCGTGCCCCCGCCCCGGCCGGGTCGCAGCACCTTCCCGCCCACGACGACCGCCCGCGGGTGACGCTCCATCGCCGCCGCCAGCTCTGCCAGAAAACGCGGTGACGCCTGCAGGTCCTGGTTGCAGAAGAGGACGAATTCCCCTCTCGCCAATCGAACGCCGGCATTGCAGGCAGCAGCGTAGCCCGTGTTGCGCCCCGGCTCGACCAGCCGCACCGACGGCCCGAAGGCGGCCAGGATAGAACCCAGGGAGCCCTTCTCGTCGTTGTTGACCACGACGATCTCGACGCGCACGCCTTCGCTCGCGAGGAGCGACTGCACGCAGCCCACCACCAGATCCCGGCCGCGGTAGGCCGGGATGACCGCCGTGATCAGCGGCTCGATGGCCTCTCTCCCCGGGCGACTGCCCATCTGACTATACCCGTCGGCAGACGCGACCGACGGGCAAGGCAGCCGAGCCAACACCTTTGCTACGATTCCGCCTGTGACGCGCGAAGAGATCTTCCGCCTGACGGAGCTGACCAGCTGCGGCGGTTGAGCGTCTAAAGCGGGGCCGGAGGCCCTCGCACAGGTGCTGTCGCCGCTCGCTGATCTGTTTCTCCCGGGCAACCATCCCGGCCTGCTGGTGGGCCTCGGGGTCGCCGACGACGCTGCCGTCTATCGCCTCGACGCGCGCCGCGCGGTCGTCGCCACCCTCGACTTCTTCGCCCCCGTGGTCGATGACCCTTACACCTACGGAGCGATTGCGGCCGCGAACGCGATGTCCGACGTCTTCGCTATGGCCGGCGAGGTGATCCTCGCCCTCAACATCGCCGCCTTCCCCCAGGACCTGCCAGCCGCGGTTCAGACCGCCATCCTGCGAGGGGGCGCGGAGAAGGTGGCCGAGGCGGGCGGTGTGATCGCCGGAGGCCACACCGTCTGGGACCCGGAGCCGAAGTACGGCCTGAGCGTCCTCGGCCTCGTCCACCCCCGGCGTCTCTTCACAAAGGGCGCGCTGCGGCCGGGCGACCGGCTCTATCTGACGAAGCCCCTTGGCACGGGCACCCTGCTCTCGGCGGCGAAGGGCGGACACGCGGAGGACGAGTGGATCGGCGCGGCGACCGCCTCCATGTGCCGCCTCAACCGGCACGCCGCCCACCTCGCCGCCCGCCACGGCGTGCGCGCCGCCACCGACGTCACCGGCTTCGGGCTGCTCGGCCACCTCTGGGAGATGGCAGAGCGCTCCCGCGTCGCCGTCGAAGTCGAAGCGGCCGCCGTACCCCTCCTGGCCGGAGCCAGAGAGACCGCCGCGGCCGGCGTGCACACGAACGGCGAAGAGCGCAACCGCGCCTGGGCCGGCCCCCACGTGGCGATGGCCGCCAACCTCGACCCAGCACGCGCCGCCCTGCTCTACGATCCCCAGACGTCCGGCGGCCTGCTCATCGGCTGCCGACCGGGGCGCGCGAACGCCCTGGAGGCCGCCTTCCTCGCCGACAGCGAGCCCCTCTGGCGGATCGGCCGCGTGCGCCGCGGCGAGGCCGCCATCCGCGTGCATTGAAACCATCTAATCGGTCGCACGCCGCTCTAACACTCGAATGGCGGTAACACCGGGCCGCATTGTCCCTGCATGCCACCATTCCTATACTCGAAGGGCGTCCTGAGGGCGGTGGAGGATGATGTGACCACCGTTGCGACGGAGTTCGAGACCGTCATCGGCCTCGAAGTCCACTGCCAGCTGACCACCCAGAGCAAGATGTTCTGCGGCTGCAGCGTCGCTTACGCCGGTGCCGCGCCCAACACACACGTCTGTCCCGTCTGCCTGGGGCTGCCCGGCGTCCTCCCCGTCATCAACGAACAGGCGATCGCCGCCATCGTGCGCACCGGCCTGGCCCTCAACTGCGAGATCGCCTCGTTCAGCAAGTTCGACCGGAAGAACTACCCCTACCCCGACCTCATGAAGGGGTACCAGATCAGCCAGTACGACCTGCCCGTCTGCCGCGGCGGCTGGCTCGACATCCAGGTCGAGGGCCAGGCCGCGCGCCGTGTCGGCATCACCCGCGTGCACATGGAAGAGGACACCGCGCGGCTGCTTCACCGCACCGACCCGGCCACCGGCCAAGGTTACAGCCTCGTCGACGTCAACCGCTCCGGCACGCCCCTGATGGAGATCGTAAGCGAGCCCGACCTCCGAACGCCGGCCGAGGCCCGGGAATACCTCGTACGACTCAGGCAGATCCTGCGCTACATCGGTGTCAGCGAAGCCAACATGGAAGACGGTAACTTCCGCTGCGACGCCAACGTCAGCCTGCGGCCACGCGGGGCCTCCACCCTCGGGACCAAGGTCGAGATCAAGAACATGAACAGCTTTCGGGCGGTGCACGACGCCCTGGCCTTCGAAGAGCGCCGCCAGGCAGCGCTGCTTGAAGCCGGTGAGCGCGTCGCCCAGGAGACCCGCGGCTGGGTGGACGAGCGCAGCGTGACCGTCTCGCAGCGCTCCAAGGAAGAGGCGAACGACTACCGCTACTTTCCGGAGCCCGACCTGCCGCCGCTGCAGCTCAGCCGCGAGTGGGTGGAGAGCGTCCGCGCCGATCTCCCGGAACTGCCCGAGGCGACGCGACAGCGCTTCCTCGCGCTCGGCCTGAGCGACGACGAGGCGCGCACCCTCGCCGAGACGCGCGAACGCGCCGCCTACTTCGAGGCCGTCGCCGCAAAGCTCGCGTTACCAGCCCAGAGGGCAGCCAAGCTCGCCGCAAACTGGGTGCTGGGCGAGGCGCTGCGCTGGTGCAACGCGAACGCCAGGGACGCCGACCGGCTGCCCGTCACCCCCGAGCGCCTGGCAGAGCTGATTGGCCTGGTCGAGGGCGGCACGATCACGGCGGCTGTGGCCAAAGGCGTGTTCGAGAAGATGGTCGCCAGCGGCGCAACCGCCGCCGCCGTCGTCGAACAGGACGGGCTTGCGCAGATAAGCGGAACCAGCGAACTTCGCACGATCGTCAGGAAAGCCATCGAGGACAACCCGCACGCGGTCGCCGACTACCGCGCGGGAAAGCAGGCCGCCGTGAAGTTCCTGATCGGCCAGGTGATGAGAGAGACGCGCGGCCGCGCCAATCCGGCCGCGGTGCAAACGATCCTCACTGAGGAGTTGACGTAGGAAATGATGATCTGCCCTAGCGATATCTCCCCGCGGTGGTATACTCCCGCCGCATGAGCTTCCGCCAGATCCGCGAGCATACGGCGTTCAAGTGGCTCTACCCGGGCATGCACATCAAGCGCTGGCTGGTGCTGCTCCTCTTCGGCGTCTGCCTGATGGGCCTCGGCATCGCCTACGTCCTGCGCGAAGCCTACCTGCAGTACACGCTGCCCGGCATCTTCTACTACCTCACCCTGCAGTTCTTCCCCCGCTGGGGGCGTGGTCTGCTCTTCATCGTCCTCTCGCTCTCGACGGTGGGGATCGCGACCTGGAAGCTGAACCAGTCGCTCCTCTACGCCTTCATCCGTCCGGAGCGCGAGGCGAGCGTCGCAGAGATGATCTACAACAAGCGCATCCTCGGCCGCGGGCCGAAGATCGTGGCTATCGGCGGCGGCACCGGGCTCTCCATGCTCCTCCGCGGCCTGAAGCAGTACACCAGCAACCTCACCGCCATCGTCACCGTCGCCGACGACGGGGGCAGCACGGGCCGGCTGCGGCAGGAGTTCGGCGTGGTCGCGCCCGGCGACATCCGCCAGTGCATCGCCGCCCTCGCCGAAGCCGAGCCCCTCATGTCCCGCCTCTTCCAGTACCGCTTCAAGGAAGGCACCGGCCTCGAGGGCCATTCCTTCGGCAACCTCTTCATCGTGGCCATGTCGGAGATCACCGGGAACTTCGAGACGGCGATCCACGAGACCAGCCGCGTCCTCAACGTGCGCGGCTCCATCCTGCCGTCGACCCTCGAAGACGTCACCCTGAGCGCCCGGACGCACGAGGACGAGCTCGTCCACGGCGAGCACAACATCACCGAACGGGGCGCCGGCATCCGCGACCTCTACCTCAATCCGCCCTCGGCCGAAGCCCACCCGGACGCGGTCCGGGCCATCCTCGACGCGGACCTCGTCGTCGTCGGCCCGGGCAGCCTCTACACCAGCGTGATGCCAAACCTGCTCGTCGAGGGCATCAGGAAGGCGCTCTTCGCCACGGCCGCCACGCGCGTCTTCGTCTGCAACGTGGCCACGCAACACGGCGAGACCGACGGCTTCACCGTCACGAACCATGTCGAAGCGCTCGAACGCCACGCCGGCCGGGGCCTCGTCCACGCCGTCATCGCCAACAACAACATCGCCAGCAACCTGCCCCAGCATTCGGCACCCGTCGCCGTCAACGGCGCTTCCGGCTGCTTCAACCACATCCAGCTCATCGAGGCGGACGTGGTGGCCGAACAGAACCGTTACCGGCACGACCCCGACAAGCTCGCCGCTACCATCCTCCGGCTGTACGATGGCCGGGAAGCGCTCTGGACGTCGCTCGGCCGGCTGCCGACCGAAGCGCCCGTCCTCGTTTCCCGGTAGTCGCCATGCTCAACATCGTCCAGATTGTCGTCTCGGTCGTCCTCATCGTGATCATCCTCCTCCAGGTGAAGGGGTCGGGCTTCGGCGCCGCCCTCGGCGGGATGTCGGGCGGCTCGGTTTATCGCACCAAGCGCGGCCTGGAAAAGACCCTCTTCCAGGCGACCATCATCCTCACCATCGTCTTCATCTTCGTGTCGTTCCTGAGCGTCCAGTCGCAGAAGTAGCAGGATGGCGGAAAGGGCGGTGCAGCGCCGCCGGCCCTGGGTTGTCGCCGGGATCCTGGCCGCCGCCGCCATCGCAGCCGGCGGCGCGCTTCTCCTCCGCCTGCGCGACTCCGAAGGCGTCGTCCTCGTCGACCTGGGAAGCTACACCGAAGCCGTCGCCGGCACCTGGCAACGGGTCAACCCCCTCTTCGCCACGACGAACGACGTCGATCAGGACCTGAGCGCGCTGGTCTACTCCGGGCTCGTCAAGCTCGGCCCCGACCAGGCGCCCCAGCCCGACCTCGCCGCCCTCCCGGAGATCAGCAGCGACGGCCGCACCTACACCTTCCACTTGCGCAAGGACGCACGCTGGCAGGACGGCACGCCCGTCACCGCCGACGACGTCACCTTCACTGTCGGCCGCCTCGCGGACCCCGACTTCAAGGGTGACCCGGCACTGGCCGAATCCTGGAGCGGCGTCCAGGTAGAGGCGCCGGACGAGAGCACCGTCCGTTTCACGCTTAAGCAGGCTTCCGCCCCGTTCCTGGCGCGCAACGCCACCCTCGGCATCCTCCCGCGCCACCTTCTCGGCACCCTGAACGCGGCCGCCCTCTACGACGCTCCCTTCAATTCGACGCCCGTCGGCTCCGGCCCCTACAAGATCCAGTCGCTCAACGCCCGGGAAGCGGTGCTCGCCGCCAACGAGAGCTACTACGGCGGCCAACCTGGCGTCGGCACCATCCGCCTGCGCTTCTACCCCGACTACCCCTCTGCCATCCGCGCGCTGGCCTCCGGCGAGGCCCAGGGGCTGTTCGCGCGGGAGAGCCTCTCCGAGGCGCAATTCACCGAGTTGCACAAGCTCAAGGGCATGAAGATCGACACCTACCAGCGCGCCGCCTACCTCGTTCTCGACCTCAACAACGACCAGGCCGCCTTCTTCCAGGACGAACGCGTCCGCCGGGCCATCGGTCTGGCACTCGACCGGCAAGGCATCGTCGACCGCGTATTCGCCGGGCTCGCAACGGCGTCGGCTTCCGCCGTCAGCCCCGGCAACTGGGCCTACGCGAAGGAGTACGACGCCCCGGCGCCCGACCTGGAGCAGGCGCGGAGGCTGCTGGCCGAGGCGGGCTGGTTGCCGCACCCCACCACGGGCATCCTCACCAGGGAAGGCGGCGAGTTCCGCTTCACCCTCCGCACCGACAACGACCCGATCCGCGTGGCCGTCGCCGGCGAGATAGCGCGCAGCCTGGAACCGCTCGGTATCCGCGCCACCGTCGCGAGCACGACCTTCTCGGCCCTGCGACGCGACTTCCTCCAGGAGCGAAAGTACGACGCCGCCGTCGCCGGCTGGGACCAGGGCAACGACCCCGACCCCTACTTCGGCTGGCACAGCTCCCAGATGGGCACCGCCGGCCTCAACATCGCCAACTTCGGCGACGTCGTGGTAGACGAGCTGATCGCCAAGGCGCGCACGACGAACGACGTCGCCGTGCGCAAAGACCAGTACCGCCAGTTCCAGGAGAAGTGGCAAGACCTCGCCCCTGGTGTCGTCATTGCCTACCCGCGCTATGTTTATGTGCACGCCGAGAGCCTGCAGGGGCCGAAGCCGGCCCTCCTCGCCGTCCCGGCACAGCGCTTCATGGACGTGAACCGGTGGAGAAACTGAGCCGCCCGATCTTCCTCCTCACCGACTACGGCACTCGCGACGCCTACGTCGGCCAGCTCAAGGCGGTGATCGCCGGCATCGCACCCCGCGCCCCGATCGTCGACCTGACGCACGCCATCTCGCCCTTCGCCGTCGACGAGGGCGCCTGGGTGCTGGAAACCGTGCTGCCCGTTCTCCCCGAAGGCGCGATCGTGGTCGCCGTCGTCGATCCCGGCGTCGGCAGCAGCCGGCGGGCGCTGGTCGTCGCCCGCGAAGGGCGGCTCTTCGTCGGCCCCGACAATGGCCTCCTCTCGCCAGTCTTCGGCGAAGAGCGCCGCGGCGGGGCAGCCACCGGGGCCGGCGAAGTCGACGTGCGGGAGCTGTGCGAAGCGCAGCTCTGGCGGCCAGAGGTCAGTGCCACCTTCCACGGGCGCGACGTCTTCGCACCGGCCGCCGCCCACTTCGCCACCGGAGCGAGCTACCAGCACGCCGGGCCGCCCGTGTCCAACCCGGTGCTCCTCCCGCCCTTCTGCGGCCAGCCCGACGGCTTCGGGAGACTCGTCGGCGAAGTGATCCATGTCGACGCCTTCGGCAACCTCGTCACGACCATCCGCGCCACCCAGCTTTTCCCCCGCTTTGCCCTCGAAGTCTGCGCCCGCCTGGTCGACACACACCTCCGCACTTTCTCCGACGCGCCGGACGGACGGCCCTTCTGCCACGTCGACAGCAGCGGCTTCCTCGCCGTCGCCGTGCGCGAGGGCAGCGCGGCCGTCGCCCTCGGGGCGCACCGCGGCGACAGGGCGGTGCTGCATTGCCGCTAGCTCCGGCCGCCACGCGCGTCGTCTTCATGGGCTCGCCGGCTTTCGCCCTGCCCTCACTCCACGCCCTCCTGACCCAAGGCTACGTGCTGGCCGCGGTGGTGACGCAGCCCGACCGGCCCGCCGGCCGCGGCGGCCGCCTCGCCGCCCCGCCGGTCAAGCTCCTCGCCCAGGACGCCGGCGTCCTCGTCCTCCAGCCCGAGACGCTGAAGGACGAACGCGTTCAGGCGGAGATCGCCTCGCTCTCCCCCGACGTCGTCGTTGTCGCCGCCTACGGGAAGATCCTGCCAAAGGCCATGCTCGCCATCCCCCAGCGGGGGAACGTGAACGTCCATGCCTCGCTGCTTCCCCGCTGGCGCGGCGCCTCACCCGTTGCCGCCGCCATCCTCGCCGGCGACGCGGAGAGCGGCGTCACCATCATGGAGATGGCGCCGAAGATGGACGCTGGCGCCGTCATCACCCAGGCGCGCACCAGCCTCGGGCCGGAGGAGACGGCGGGCTCGCTCGAAGCCCGACTTGCCGACCTCGGCGCCCGTGAGCTGTTGTGCGTCCTGCCGGCCTGGCTCGCCGGCGATCTCCGCGCAACGCCTCAGGACGAGGCGGAGGCGACCTACTGCGGCCTTCTCCAGAAGAAGGACGGCCACCTCCAGGCGACCATGACCGCGGAAGAAGCGAGCCGGGCCGTGCGCGCCTACAACCCCTGGCCGGGCGCCTTCGTCCTCTACCGCGGCGAGCGGCTCGCCGTCTGGGCGGCCCACACCGAAGCGGGCGGCAACGACGCGCCACCGGGCACGACCGCGGTCCTCGGTCGCCATCCGGCCGTCGCCTTCCGCCAGGGCTGGCTCGTCCTCGACGAGGTACAGCGCACCGGCGCCCGCCGCCTCCGTGGTGACCAGTTTCTCCACGGCGAACGTGGCACACTCGATCCATGGATGGGCCTCGCGTGACCGATCTCTACCGCCTCCTCCCTGAGGAGATGGACGCCCTCGTGGCCGACCTGGGCGAGCGCCACTACCGCGCCGATCAGCTCCTGCATGCGCTCTATCACGGGTTCCCCGCCGTCCTCGACGAGGTCTCCGTTCTGCCCGCCGCCTTCCGCGCACGTCTCGCCGCCGCCGGCTACACCGTCGACACCCCGGCCGAAGTGCGCCGGCAGACGAGCGCCGACGGCCAGACAGCCAAGCTCCTTCTGCGCCTGATCGACGGCACGCTCGTCGAAAGCGTTCTCATGCAGTACGACGGTGGCGAAGGCCGCCACCCGCGCTCGACGGTCTGCGTCTCCACGCAGGCAGGGTGCGCTATGGGCTGCGTCTTCTGTGCTACCGGCCAGATGGGCTTCGCGCGCAATCTGCGGGCAGAGGAGATCGTGGCTCAGGTGGTGAGTGCCGCCCGCCTCCTGCGTGGCCGCGGCGAGCACGTCACCAACGTCGTCTTTATGGGCATGGGCGAACCCCTGGCGAACTACGCCGAGACGATCCGCGCCGTGCGGCTGCTGACTCACCCCCGCGCCTTCGGTCTCGCCCAGCGCGCCGTCACCGTGTCCACGGTCGGCGTCGTGCGCGCCATCGACCGCCTGGCGCAGGAGGGCCTGCAGCTGGGGCTGGCCATCTCCCTGCATGCGCCCGACAACGCGCTCCGCCAGCGGCTTGTGCCAACGGCCGGGCCCCATTCCGTGGCCGAGCTCATCGCGGCAGCGAAACGCTACGGCGCTACGACCGGCCGGCGCGTAACCTTCGAGTACGCGCTCATCGCCGGCGTCAACGACGGGGAGAACCAGGCGCGGGCGCTCGCAGCGCTGCTCCGCGGGCAGGGAGCGCACGTCAACCTCATCCCCGTGAACCCGACGGCGGGGGGCTACCGCCGGCCGCCGCGAGCGCGCGTCCTCGCCTTCGAACGGGTCCTTCGGCAGGGCGGCGTGAACGTGACCGTGCGCGTCGAAAAGGGCACGGAGATCGCGGCGGCCTGCGGGCAGCTGCGCACCGACGCCACCCGGGCGGTGCCGTCAGCCGAGCAGGCGGCGGGCGAGCGCGCGACCGCCGGCCAGCACCGCCTTGCCGAGCACCATGCCGAAGCCGACGGCGACCGCCGAGCGGAGGTCGAGCCAGGTGTGCACGTCGCCGCGAACCACCGGTGAGACGAGGATAGCCGTCCGCACCTCGTCGCACGCCACCGAGCGGGCGACGACAACGCCGGCCGCGCTTTGCCGAAGAGTCCCCTGATCGAAGCTCGCCACTGCGAATGTGCTGCGACTGGCGGTGACCTGCCCCGCCCGCAGACGCTGGACGGCGGCCTGCTCCAGACTCGCCTGGTCCGCCTCGATTGTGCGCACGGCGCTCCGCTCGACGTTGACCTGCGTCGCCGCTAGCCCGTCGACGCGGCTGCCGGAGACCGATGAGGTGGATGAGCCGTTGCCCTGCACGATCTCTCCTCGGGGCGCTTCCTCGCCACCGTAGACCCGGGCCCAAAAAGACGCAATGCTCCACGACGAGGCGATGCGAACGGCCGATTTCGACTACGACCTGCCACCGGAGCGTATCGCGCAGACCCCCGTCGAGCCACGCGACGCCGCCCGCTTGATGGTCGTCCACGTCGCCGCCGGCGAGATCAGCCACGCGCACGTGCGCGACCTGCCTGCCCTCCTCGCGCCCGCCGACCTCCTCGTCGTGAACGACACCCGCGTCATGGCCGCGCGCCTTCTCGGCCGCCGACCAGAAACAGGCGGCCGGGTGGAATGCCTGCTCGTGCGCCCGCTCTCGGACCAGCGCTGGGAGGTGCTCTTCCGGCCTGCCCGCCGCGCGCTTCCCGGCCGCCGCTTCCTCTTCGACACGAAGCAGGATCCCCTGTGGGCGACCGTCGTGGCGCGCACCGACAGGGCCGTCACGCTCGACTTCGACCGAAGCTTCGACCCGGCAACCGTCGGCAGCGTCCCGCTCCCGCCCTACGTGCACGGCTTCCGGGGCGACCCCGAGCGCTACCAGACGGTCTACAGCCGTGAGGCGCGCAGCGCAGCCGCACCGACGGCCGGCTTGCACTTCACCCCCGGCCTGCTCCGAGCGCTCGAACAGCGGGGCGTCGAACGGGCCGCGTTGACCCTCGACGTCGGCCCCGGCACCTTCCGCCCGGTGACTACCCTCGACCCACGTGAACATGCCCTCCACACCGAGCACGTCCGACTGCCCGCGGCGGCCGCCCAGGCTATTCGCCGAGCCAAGCGCGAAGGGCGGCGCGTCGTCGCCGTGGGAACGACGGTCGTGCGCACCCTCGAGCACGTCCAGCGCGAGCGCGGCCGCGTCGAGCCCTACGAAGGCTGGACCGAGCTCAAGATCCTGCCCGGCGACCGGTTCGCCGTCGTCGACGTCCTGCTGACGAACTTCCACCTGCCGCGCTCTACCCTGCTGATGCTCGTCTGTGCCTTTGCCGGGACGGAGCTGGTGTTGAGGGCCTACCGCGAGGCAGTGGCCGAAGGCTACCGCTTCTACAGCTTCGGCGACGCCATGCTCCTCTTGCCCTGAGGCGCGGGTTCGCCGGGAAGCGCCCAGCCGGCGTCGCACCGCACCGCCAGGCCGTCCCCTGCGAGTGCCGCCAGGTAGGCCTCCAGCCGAGGGCGATGGGCCTCGGGCAGCGCCTCCCCGAGCGCGCCTTCGGAAAGCGGCCCGGCGCGCCGCAGCGCCGCGACCAGCTGGCCGCGGGCAAAGCGAGCCGTCGTCGCGAACGCAGGCGTCGTCCGGGTGCGCACCGGCGCGGGCGGCGCCCCGGCTGCCTGCCATGCACACCACGGCCCGATCGGGCAGCTCGCGCAGGACGGCGCCCGCGCGCGGCAGACCAGCGCCCCAAGGTCCATCAGCGCGAGGTTGTGGTGGCGGACGTCACGCGCGGGCAGGAACGCCTCCGCCGCGGACGCGACCGTGGTCGCCCCGGCGGCAACCGGTAGGCCCAGAACCGCCCGCGCGAGGACGCGCCCGACGTTTGTGTCGACGACGGCCACGTGAGCGCCACGGGCGAAGCTCGCGACAGCCGCGGCCGTGTACGGTCCCACTCCGGGCAGGGAACGGAGGCCCTCCACCGTACCCGGAACGCTGCCGCGGGCGACGATCGCGCGCGCGGCGGCGTGCAGCTGCAGGGCGCGCCTGTTATAGCCCATGCCCGCCCAGGCGCGAATCACGTCGGCGGCCGAAGCTTCGGCCAGGGCGGCCGCACTCGGCCACCGCGCCAGCCACCGCTCGAACGCCCCAAGGACTCGCCCCACCCCCGTCTGCTGGAGCATCACTTCCGAGACGAGCACGGCGTAGGGGTCCCGCGTCTGCCGCCATGGCAGCGCGTGACGCCCGTGCACGCTGTACCAGCGCCCCAGCGCACGGCGGCAGGCGAGGGCCGCGTCCGGGTCCACGCCGTCATTCTCCCCACATCCGCGGCGCGCCGACAAACACGGCTGCGCCTCAACCTTCACACAAGATCAGGGAATCCCGCATGCGTTGCCGCGCCGCTGGCGTGCGAGGCTTACCCACGATGAATCAGGATGAGCGCCTGGCTGGCCCGCGCGCCGTCACCTTCGCGCTGATCGGCGGCGGCGCCGTCTGGGCCGTGATCGCCCTGACCCTGCGTGCCGCACTCCGCCATTTCGCCTGAGCCCGAGGACGGTCAGTCGGCCGCACCCGATACAATGCGAGCGTGGAGCATTTTGACGCGGTCGTCGTCGGCGCAGGCCCGGCGGGCAGCACGGCGGCACGCGAGCTGGCCGCCGCCGGCGCCCGCGTCCTCGTCGTCGACCGCTCATCCTTCCCGCGCTACAAGGCTTGCGGCGGCGGCATCCCGCTCCGCACCGCGCGGCTCCTCCCCTTCCCCGTCGACAGCGTCGTCGAGGATTCCGTGCACAGGCTCGACGTCGCCTGCCGCGGGCGCATGCGCTTCGTGCGCGATTCGGGGCCGCCCTTCGCGCACATGGTGATGCGCGACCGCTTCGACGCGCTGCTACTCGAACAAGCACGTCGCGCGGGCGCGGAGTTCCGGCCCGAGACGAGGGTCGAGCGCGTCGAGCTGAACGGCGGGGTGCGGGTCATGGGCCGCGGCTTCACGGCCGCCGGTCAGTACCTCGTCTGCGCCGACGGCGCGCATTCGCCGGTCGGCCAGATGGCCGGGCTCGGGATCGGAATGGCCGCGTGCCCGGCCTGGGAAGTAGAGTTGCGCGCGACGGCCAGCCAGCTTCGCCGCTTCCGCTCGCGCGCCATGATCGACCTCGACAACCGGCCCTGGGGCTATGGCTGGCTCTTTCCCAAGGGCTCCGTGCTGTCGGTCGGCGTCGTTCTGCCGTCCGGCCGGGGGGGTCGGCTGAAGCGGACGGTCGTCGCCATGCAGGAGCGGCTCGGACTGGCGGGGGCAGACGTCATGATCGCGCGCGGCCACAAGATCCGCTTCCGGCGCGGCCACGAGCCGATCGCCAGCGACCGCGCCCTCCTCGTCGGCGACGCCGCCGGACTCGCCGACGAGTTCACCGAGGAGGGCATCTCCTACGCCGTCACGTCGGGCCGGCTGGCCGCCCGCGGCGTCCTGCGCGCGCTCGGCGGCGGCGCCCTCCGGCGCTACGAGGCCGACGTCGACGCCGAGCTCATGCCCGAGCTGCGGGCGGCGCGGCTCGTCGGGTTCATGTTCTACGGTATGCTGCGCCGCGTCCCCCAACCGTGGATGTTCGCGAGTGCCCACCTGCCGTTCCTCTGGCACGCCTTCTTCGCCGTCCAGCGCGGGGAGTCGACCTACGCGCGAGAGGTAGCTCGCGCGCCGCTCCTGCCCGCGATCGCTACGCGCCTGCTCGACACGTGACGCCCCTCGCGCCCGACGCGGTGATGGCGCGGCTCGGCGCCCTCTACGGCGAGCCCGTGCAGGCCGCCCATGGTGACGGACTGGCGGAGCTCGTCCTCACGGTGCTCTCGCAGAACACGGCCGACACCAACAGCGGCCGTGCCTTTCTCCAGCTTCTCCGCGCCTTCCCTTCGTGGGCCGCGATCGCCGACGCGCCGCCCGAGGCCGTGGTGGCGGCCATCCAGGCCGGAGGGCTCGCCCAGCAGAAGGCGCCGCGCATCCAGGCTATCCTCCGGACGGTGCGCGAGCAGCGCGGCGACTGGGACCTCGGCTTTCTACGGGACACACCCCTAGAGGAAGCGCGCGCCTGGCTGCGAGCCCTGCCCGGCGTCGGGCCGAAGACCGCCGCCTGCGTGCTCCTCTTCGCGCTCGGCCTCCCCGCCATGCCCGTCGACACCCACGTCGAGCGCGTGGCCAAACGGCTGGCGCTGATCCCCGAGCGGCTGACCGTCGAGCAAGCCCACGCCGCCCTGGAACACCTTGTCGCCCCCGCGCGCTACTACCGCTTCCACATGCTCCTCATCTAGCACGGCCGGCGGCTCTGCAAAGCGCGGCGCCCGTTCTGCGAACGCTGCCCCCTGGAGCCGGACTGCCCGGCCAGCCGCCTGCGCCGCGGTCAGGAGGAGTCTTCGTCCGCGTCGGTGGCCGCGGTGCCAACGGGCGCAGCCTCGGCCTCTACGGGGAAGCGCCGGGCGACGAAGGCGAGTGCCGGCGACAAGGCGGCGATGGCAAGCCCGAGAGCAAAGACCACGCCGTAATTGCGAAGGGGGATGTCGACCAGAGCGTTGGCAATGGCCCGCAAACCACGGGCAAAGTCGTCCCCACCGCCCCAGGCGCTCGCCCAGAGGCGGAAGGCGACGAAGAGCAGCAGCCCGGGCAGCGCCCCGCCGGCAACGCCGAAGCCGAGTGCCCGCAGGCGCGCAAAGCCCGTCTGCCGGAGGACGACGGCAGCGGCCGCGCCAGCCACGAGAAAAGCGAGAATGGCACTCACCAGGCTGGCGCGATCGTAGGCGCTGTCAGAGATCTGGCCGGCGGCGAGTTCCAGCACGCCCTGGCTGGAAAAGGTGCCGAGCGACTGGCGGCCCGTGCGGTCGAAGGCTTCCAGCCCCCTCGTGTAAACCAGCGCAGCCGAGCGTTGCAGGACGAGTTGTCGCAGCCCCTCATCAGAGAGCGTCAGCACCTCCTCACGGCTCAGGTAGACGGGCAGGGGATAACCCGGCACGGGGAGCACGGGAAACGTGCCCGCCTCCGCGGCCTCGCGCAGCTGGCGCGAGTTCTCCAGCAGCACAAGGTCCGGGCCCGCGATGGTCTCGACGCCCGCTTCGAGAAGCTTTTCGGCGTTCTCCGGCGCCGCCGCCTGGCGGGCGCTGACCGCCAGCACCAGGAAGAACACGAAGACGCCGAGGACTATCGGATAGAGCGCGTGCGAAGGCTCGTGGCGCGGACGGGCGGCGTCGAGCCGCTCACGTACGGAAGTGGGCTCGCTCGGGCCTTTGACGAAGTCCGGCGGCTCCGACATGCGCGGCCGCTACTCGATGCGCACGACGATGGTGCCGGCGATGCGATCCTGGAGCGTGCGCCGATGGCGGTCGACAGCCGCCCAGAGGAAGCCGGCAGCCGTCAGGAAGAAGGCCACGCCGACAGCGGCCGCCGCCTGGGCCGTCGAGCCCCGCAGCGCATACGCGGCGATCACGCCGGCGGCGACGATCAGCGCGTAGGCGAGGAGGCCGATCACGCGCGCCATCGCACCCAGCACACCGAGTGGGCGCCCGTCGGAGCGGATCACCATCAACTGCATCACGGCCGCGCCGACCGTCTGTCCCTTCCATGCGAACGAAACGAAGAGGTAGAGCAGCAGCGCCGGCGGGATTAGGCCAACGCACCCCCAGAAGATGTTGATCGAGGTGCTCGAGGGGTCCGTCCGCTCGAAGTCGCTCGAGATAAGGACGACCAGCGAGCCGACCGTGACCAGCAACGAGGCGATGATGAACAGAACCAGCAAGTCGAGCGTCCCCGCCGCCACGCGCGATTCGAAGGAGGCGTAGTTGATGCGTACGGCGGGCCGTTCGCGCTTCTGGAAAGCCTGCGCGGTCGGGTTGCTCACTGCCATCCAATGCCGATTCTACCGCGACACGAGCAACGGGACAGAAAGGCAGCAACGGGTGCTCCTCGCGCCCCTCTCGCCCGCCTACCGCCCTACGGCGCCAGCAGATAAAACCGAAACATCGGATGCTCGATGCCCGCCTCGCGCACCCCGGCGAAGCCCGCCTGCTTCGCGTACCGCTCCAGGACCGGCAGTCGCATGACCGTGCCCGTGCCCGCGGCGCCCGGTTCGGCCATCGCAGTCGGCAGGCACACGAGCAGGCTCGCCGCGTAGAGAAACGGCTCCATCGGGTTCACTGCCGGCGCGCAGAACTCGTCGTCCACCCTCTCGTCGACGACCAGTACGGCCCCACCGGGCGCCAGCAGGTGGCGCACGCGCGTGAGAACCTCCACCGGCCGGGCAAGGTCGTGCAGTGCCTCGAAGATCGTGACGAGGTCATACGGCCCGCCGCTCATTCCCGCCCCGTCGATCTGCTTGACACGCACACGATCCGCCACCCCGGCGTCCCGGGCATTTGTGCGCACAAGCTCGACCGACGCTTCGTCCACGTCGAAGGCGTCGACCGTTACGGTGGGGTAGGCCCGGGCAATCGCCACGCTCGACCAGCCCGCCCCACACGCGACGTCAGCGACTCGCGCCGGCGGGCTGGCCTGCAGGCGGGCATGGATGGCGGGCAGCGCAGGAAGCCACTGCTGCGCGAGGAGGTGAGTGAAGGCGGGTCGGTTTGCCTCGGCCTGACTCTCGATCATGTCGGGCCCGAACGCCTCCCAGCGCACGCCGCCCCCGCTGCGGAAGGCCGCGAGCAGGTCGTCGATGCGACGGGCGGCACCGAAGAGGGCCCGTGAGAGGGGCGCGAAGTAGTTGAGGCTGAGCGGATCGAGGAAGACTTCCCGGGTCGCCGCGGGCAGGCGATACCGTCGCGCCTCAGGGTCTTCGGACGGCGCGGCCAGGTCGATCATGCCCGTCGAGGCCTGCTGCTCGAGCCATTCTCGGCAGTAGCGCTGGTTGGCACCCGCGCGCGCAGCCACCTCCGCGGCGGTTGCCTCCCCGCCAGCGTCCAGCGCTTCGTAGAGGCCAAGGCGCACGCCCAGGTAGACAGCGCCCATGTCGCCAAAACCGGCCGCCGCCTGGAACAGGCGCCCGGCAAGCTGCTCGGCGGGAGAGGGACCGAGGGCGGGCTCGCTAGTCATGAAGGAAACCTCCAAACGTGATGCAGCCTGGATGCTACAGCCGCCTTCGTCGCCATTGCGTCAGCCAAGTCACATTCGCAATGACGCGCCCCGTTTCCCACGCTTTCGCTGCCCGCCGCCTATCCTGAAGCGGTGTTGGGAACGCGTCCCCTCCAACGCCCGGCCAAGGTGGCCTTCCAGCCCTGGCGCCCGCACCTCCTGGCGCTCGTCGTCACCTGCGCAGCGCTCGTCGGCATCCTGATAGGCGTGGCCTACACTGCCTTCGCCGCCCGCGGACCGCTCGCCGGACAGGAGTACCACCTCTGGCGCTGGGAGGCCGACCACCTCCTCGACAACGTCTTCGCCCGCCTCGGCATTGGCCCCGACCCGAACGACGCCCAGGGCGAGGCGGCGGTCCGCCAGTACTTCCGACTTACCACCGAGATCCGCGCCGCCGAAGCCGCCGACCCGCCCAACCTGCAGCTAATCGAGACCCTCTCCAACGAGCGTGCGAACTACGGCAACGACGTCGAGCAGCTGATCGAGCGGTACATCAACGAAGCCGTGCGCAAGGAAGGCCTGCAGCGGTCCTTGCCGCTCTTCGGCGACGTGCGTTTCACCTGGCCCCCGGTCGACTTCGAGCTGACGAGCCCCCCGCAGGTCCTCGTGCGTTCTCCGCGCAACGTGATCCGACGCGAAGGCGACTCGCTCCTGAAGCCCGGCCTCACCCTCCGGGACGTTGAGCGCATAGAAGCCGTCACGAGCAACGCGGACACCGTCACCCTCGTCGTGCCGATCGGCGGCCTCGCCGCCTACCCCGCGATGGTCCAGGACGACCGCTCCTACGACGCTATCCTCGACACGGCCTCCCACGAATGGGCGCACCACTACCTCGCCTTCTTCCCGCTTGGCGAGCAATGGGGCAAGGGAGGCGACGCCGAGACGCTCAATGAGACGACGGCGAATGTCTTCGGGCGCGAGCTCGCCAGCCTTATCCGCACCGCCCATCCGATCACGCTCCCCGCCGACGCCAACGGCGCCGCCCCCGCCGGCCCGCCCGTGACGGTCGACTTCGGCAAAGAGATGCGGCAGCTGCGGCTCGACGTCGACCACCTTCTGAGCGAAGGGAGGATCGACCAGGCGGAGCAACTCATGGAAGAAAAGCGGAAGTACCTCGAAGCACACGGCATCACCATTCGCAAGCTCAACCAGGCCTACTTCGCCTTCTACGGGACGTATGCCGACACGCCCGCCTCGTCCAACCCGATCGGCCCCAAGATCGAGCGAGTGTGGGAGCTCACCCAGGACGTCGGCAGCTTCATGCGCGTCATGCGCGAGGTGACGAGCACAGCCGCCCTCGACCGCGCGCTTGCCGCCCTGGAGGCGGCCTCAGCGCACTGAGCTCCCGCGACGGGAACGCCAGAGTTCCGCCATCACGCTTGCCCCGGACGTGAGGCGGGCGGGACGCCGGCGCAGGGCATGCTGGAAGAGAGGAGCAAGCGGGGCACAGAGCGCATGCCTTTCGACTTCAACGACTGGATCCAGGCGGCCGGCTACCCGGGCATGGCAGCGGCCATCTTCGCCGAGACGGGCCTCCTCATCGGCTTCTTCCTGCCGGGCGACACGCTGCTTCTCTCTGCCGGATTCCTCGCCCAAAGAGGACACTTCTCGCTCTGGATCCTGGTGCCCGTGCTCTGCATCGCTGCCGTCCTGGGCGATTCCACGGGCTATTACATCGGCGAACGGACGGGCCCGAAGATCTTTCGGAAGGAAGGCGGCCGCTTCTTCAAGCGAAGTCATCTTCTGCGCGCGCGCCGCTTCTACCAGAAGCACGGCGGCAAGACGATCTTCATCGCCCGCTTCATCGGCTATATCCGCACCTTCGCCCCGACTGTCGCCGGTGCAGCGGGCATGCCATATCTGCGGTTTCTTTCGTTCAATCTTGCTGGCGGCGTCACCTGGGTCGTTTCGTTACTCTTCGTCGGTTATTTCGTCGGTACACAGGTCGAAAGCCTGGAGCTCTACATGGCCGTTATCTTCGGCAGCGCGATTGCGCTCACCCTTCTCGCCGCCGGTGGCCGCTTTGCGTGGAAATGGCTGCGCAAGCGGAAGGCCCGGCACGCCGCAACCGTGCGCTAAACGGGCAGGCCGAAAGCACGCCCGCTGTTCTCCCACAGGCGAGCCGCCGCCTCGTCGGGGGCCCAGCCGCGAAGGGCCCCGAGCCGCTCCCCGACGGCGACGACGTCGGCCGGCTCCGTCGTTCTTCCCGGAAGCGGGTACGCGTCCGTCTCGACGAGGAGGAGGCCGGCCGGATAGTCGCGGGCGACGGCGGCGAGCGCCGGGTCGCGCAGGAGCGGGCGGCCGAAGGACAGGTAGTGGCCGCGCTCGGCATGCCATGCGGCTTGCACGGCGTCGGCGGTGAAGTAGTGCCGCACCACCACCGGGACGGCAGCGAGCGCGTCCGCAGCGGCCAGGAACGGCTCCCAGGCAGCGTCCACGTGGAGCACCACCGCCAGCCTGCGGTCGGCGGCCAGGCCACACTGGCTGCGGAAGACGGCCTCCTGGACCACCAACGCCGGCCCCTGCGCGTCGAAGCCCGCCTCGCCGATTGCGACCACGCCCGGCGCCGTCGCGAGGCGCTCGAGCCCGCCCGTCCCCTCGGCCGCCTGGAGCGGATGGGCGCCGACCGCCCGCAACACGGCAGGCGGCAGGCGAACCGTCCGCCGCGAAGACACGATCCCGGTGGAGACGGCAAGGACGCGTTCCACCCCGGCCGCCGCCGCGCGGTCGAGCAGCGGCCCCAGCTCACCCGGCTCGTAGCGCTCCAGGTGGGCGTGCGTGTCAAACCACCGGGGCGGCCCCACGCGCCCATCGTCGCACGACGAGCACGCGCGCGGACGATCCCGGAGTGCGGCCACCCGGTCCTCCCCGTGGGGGCCCTCCGGACGTATTTGTCCGCTTTCTCAGCGCAGAGACTGGAACTCGTGACTTTCGTCACAGAGTCCGGCGCAGCCTGACCGGACGTTGTCAGAGCAACCGAGCGCCGGAACCGGGCCGGCGCATGAGCGCGGGAACACACCCGGGTGGTGGAGGGAAACGGGTCATGACAGCATTTCGACGATTGCCGGCGCTGGCTCTCATCGCGATCACAGGGGCCACGCTGGCACTGGCAGCCTGCGGGGGCGACGGCTCCACGGCCGCGACCAAGACGATCGAGACGAAGTCGGCCGAGCAGGTGGCAGCGGGCGGTGGCACCGGCGGCTCGGGCGGGTCTCCGGTTGCGTCGGCCACCAAGAGCGGCAGCTCCAGCCAGTCCGGAAACACCGTCAAGGTCTCGCTCCAGGACAACAAGTTCGAGCCCAAAGACATCAAGGTGAAGTCCGGCCAGGCGATCACTTTCGAGCTCAAGAACGAAGGCCAGGCCGTGCATAACATGAAGATCCTTTCGGCAAAAGAAGAGGGGAAGGATTACGCGAGCACCGCATTGATCAACCCCGAGAAGGAGGACAAGTTCACCGCTACCTTCAAGAAGAAGGGCACGTATAAATTCCAGTGTGACTACCACGTGCCGGACATGGTCGGCACGCTGACCGTCGAATAACGCTGGTCCTGGCGCCGGTGGGCGTAGCCGCGACAGGCACCGTCTCCTAGAACATTCACGCCCAAGGGCGGACAGAGGAGGGAAACCATCCGTGCCACTTAGCAGACGAGAACTGATCACGGGGGCGGCCGCCGGGGCCGGCGGCCTCGTCCTCGGCGGCGTCGCCGGAGGGATCATCGGCAACGCCACCGGAGACGAAGGCGGCGGTGGCGGCACGACAGGCCTGGGGGGCAACGCCTCCGCCGTTATCAAGGACCGAAGCCTCAAGCCCGACGACGTGACGCGCGCCCTCAAGACGTTCGTCCCGCCCGGCGAGCACACGGACGAATTCTTCCTGTTCAGCTCCGGCGGTCATTCGGGCCAGATCCTCGTCATCGGCGTCCCCTCGATGCGCATCTTGAAGGTCATCGGCGTTTTCGCCCCCGAGCCCTGGCAGGGCCATGGCTACGGCGCCGACTCCTCCGACCTCGTCATCAAGACAGGAAGCGACGCCACCAACAAGGCCCTCTCCTCGTCCCGCGGCACCCTCACCTGGGGGGACACCCACCACCCCGCCCTGAGCGAAACCAAGGGCGAGTACGACGGCCGCTGGGTCTACATCAACGACCGGGCCAACGGCCGCATCGCCATGGTGGACCTGCGCGATTTCAAGACGAAGCAGATCGTCGACGTCCCCAACCTCGACAGCTCGCACGGCGGCGTCTTCGCCACCCCGAACACCGAGTACGTCCACATCTCGACGATGTCGCCGACGCTCGTCGACCGCACAAAGGCGGCGAACGCCCTCGAAAACTTCGCCCAGAACTTCCGCGGCTACTCGACCTTCCTGGCGATCGACCAGAAGACCGGCCGTATCGATCTGGCGAAGAGCTTCCAGATCGAGCTGCCGCCCTACACGCAGGACCTCGCCGACTCCGGCAAGCTCGCCAGCGACGGCTGGGTGTTCATCAACTCCTACAACTCGGAGATGGCTTTCGGCGGCAACACCGAAGGCCGCAAGCCCCTCGAAGTGGGCGCCTCCGCCAACGACTACGACTACCTGCACATCATCGACTGGAAGAAGGCCGAACAGGTCGCCAACGCCGGCAAGACCAAGACGATCAACTCGATGCGCGTCATCCCCCTGGAGACCGCCGTCGCGGAGTCGATCCTCTACCTGGCCCCCGAACCGAAGAGCCCGCACGGCGTCGACGTCGCCCCCAACGGTCAGTACCTCTCCG